>JAFADX010000013.1 GCA_023424475.1 Pseudomonadota bacterium | reverse complement strand
TGCCGCGCGTGGCGACGTCGAGCAGTTCGAGCGAGCGGGAGGCGCGTTCGGCCCCGCCCTTGATCTGGTCGAGGGAGCGCTGGCCTGTCTCACCGACCTCGCGCAGCCCGGCCTTGACCCGGGCGGCGTCGTCCAGCGAGAGGCGGACCGAGACGCGGCGGGTTGCGTCGGCCATGGCGCGGTGCCCCCTTACCTGACTGTTTCGTTAGTTGCGTTTAATGCGTATTTTGCGTATATGCATGAGCCAACAGAAGCCCCGGGAGGGCCCCATGCTCGCTCTGCTTGATCAGGCCGAGCCCATCGTCGCCGACGAGGCTGAGGCCGCCATCGCCAAGACCGCCGCCGCCAGCTTGGCGCCTGCCGCGCAAGCGGGTCAGGGCGTTCAACTCGTCCTCCGCGAACAGCCGAATGTCGTCGTCCCGCTGCCTGCTCGCGCGGTCGAGGTCGTGCTGACCGTGCTCACCGCCATGGCCGAGCGGCGTCCGATCTCCGTCATCCCGCACGAGGCCGAGCTCACGACGCAGCAGGCGGCCGACTACCTTAACGTCTCGCGGCCGTTCCTGATTGGCCTGATCGATCGAGGAGAGATCGCGCATCGTATGGTCGGTCGCCATCGCCGCGTCCGCTTCGCTGACTTGCTGGCCTACGAGCACAGCTCGGCCGAGAAGCGGAAGCAGGCACTGGCGGAGATGTCCGCGGAGGCGCGCCGGCTGGAACTGGATTGACGCGTGATCTCAACCTTCACGGCGTTCATCGACGCCAATGTCTTCTACGGCGCCAGGCTGCGCAGCCTCGTCCTCTACCTCGCCCAGACGAAGTTGTTCCGGGCGAGGTGGAGCGACAGGGTGCACGACGAGTGGATCCGCAATCTGCTGCAGAAACGGCCTGACCTGAAGGTTGGCGATCTTGCGCGCACCCGTCAGCTCATGGACGCGTCGGTGCTCGATGCGCTGGTGACAGGCTATGAACCGCTCATCGAGGCCATGGTCCTCCCGGATCCCGACGATCGGCATGTGCTCGCGGCTGCGGTGGTGTGCAAGGCGAGCTGTATCGTGACGTTCAACGTCTCGGACTTTCCGCCGGATCGGTTGGCGCCCTATGGGCTGCACACGGTCCATCCGGATGATTTCCTGTTGGACGTCGCCAGCATTGATCCTCCGAGCTTCGCTGGCGCGGTGCGCGAGGACCTGGAGCACTATCGCGCACCGCCGCTCGATCTGCCGGAGTATGTCGTCGCGCTGCGCAAGGCGGGCGTGCCGCGGATTGCGGAGCAGATCGGCAAGCTTGCACCGATCCTGGAGCGTCGATCGGCCGACCGGTGATTGCGCGAGTGAGATGCGGCGAGACGGCCGAACGAGTGCCGCGCCACTTCGCCATGACAATGCGGCGGCGTCTTTCTTATCGGCCAATGCGCGGGCCGATCGGGCGATCCCGAAAGCCGGGCGAAATCAGCGGGCTCCTTATTTAAGGCTTTCCCCAACAGGGCGTTCCTGAGGCTCGCGCCTGGTGGCTATCCCGGCCGCCATGCCGGCCCGCAGTGCCGACAGCAGTTCCGCTGCAGCCCAGGACGACACGCCCATTGCCCGTGCGACGGACAACGCGCCGGCGATATCGAGATCGAGACCGGCCACGCTGGCGGTGATGCAGGTGGTGCCGGCTGACCAGCAGGCTGCGCTCTCCGCGCTGGTGGGCGCGTGCTGGGCGTAGGGGCAGGCCAGGCCGCAATCGCGCTCCAGGGCGGCGCAGCCGCGGCAATATTCGGGCCCGCGGCCGAAATGCCAGGCGGCGCGGGCCCTCAGCCGTTTCCCTCAGCGGCCACCGCGGCGACCGGGGCGGTAGCGCGATCCCAGAACGCCGCGGCGATGTCGTCGAGATCCATCAGGCGCTCGACCGCCTCGGGGGAGAGCGGCAGCGGCTTGCCGGCGGCGTCGCCGACGCCCTCCCAGGCAGTGACGGCGTGGCGGGCGAGCGCCTTGACCAGGAAGGCGAAGGACAGGCCGCGGGACATGTCGGGGTCGAGGTCCGGATCGGCGAGGCGGATCGCGGCGAGACGGCGTGCGGCCGCGGCTTGCGCGGCGGCCATGACCGCGGTGGTCACGGGCCGGATCTCGACGCGGACGCCGCGTGGCAGGTCGAGCCAGTACGGCTCGGCCGGGAGGTCGAGGGTGAGCATACGTGGCTTGTCCTTGATCTTGGATCTGCGCAGCTTTGGCAGCACAACCGCGCGACGATGCGTCAGCAATTACGGTGTTCGTCCGGTTATCCGATCTGCGGCGTAACCGGCGCGGTCAGCCCCGGAGCGGCCCCATCCTTGGGAATACCGCTGTGCCTGCTCTGATGATCCAAGATGCGGACCTCGGTCTGCAGTCCACACGCGGGCGCCATCAGGCGCCCGCGCATCCAAGGTCAGCCGACGGGCTCAATGTCACCGGGCTTCCAACTCCGGTCGAACCAGGGCTGGAGCGGGCCATAGAGGCGCAGGATCATGAACCAGGACTTTCCTGGGATGGTCTGAATCCAATTGCTTTCGTGCCCCGGGGGCGCGGTGGGGCCAAACCACACATCGACCGAACCGTCAGCGTTCGCCTGCACGCCGCGGTTCTGACTGCTGACTGAAGGGAAGCGGTTGTTGGTCTGCAGCATCGAACGCGTCTGGGTGTCATAGACGATGACCGACCAGAACGTGCGCACCGGCACCGGGCCTGGTAGGTGCAGGCGATACGTCTTGCCGCCATCAAAGGCGTTGCCGTTCGCATCCTCGGCGGTCCAGGGATAGGTCGAGCCCTCACCGACAATACGCGTGTCCATGGCGGGCGTAACGCCAGTGGCGAGTTGGAAGAAGAAGGCACGGGCATCGAGGTTGGTAACGCCTGGCTGCCACTCGAACTTGTAGCCGCCCTGGAAGGCGTAGCGCCAGCGGCGGTCGGCGAAGATGCGCGCCTCCGCGTCGCGCGCACGATAAGCCAGTGCGCGCGCTGTCGCGTCGCCCGCCGCGGCGGCCTCGGTCAGAATGGCGCGCATGCGCGCATCCGGTTGAAAGGGCCTTCCCTTCTGGATGCCGATCGACGCGAAGAAGCCGAGGGTGGTGGGGTCCGAGGCGTCGCTCGGCTCGTTCTGGACGACGCCGTTCAGCATCTCCCAGAAGCGAAAGTCCGAGGGGCCGACCATGTTGAAGGGCCTCTCCGACATGTCCACGAAGGTCAGCCGCGGCGGGTTCGCCGCGCGCGCGAGCGGATAGATTTTCGTAGAGCGCTTCACCGCGTCCACGCCGGGCTTCGGATCGCCGTTCTCCAGGAAGCTCCGCCAGGCAAACCAGTTGCTAAAAGTGCGCGGCCGAACGACGTGGTATCCTTGCGGCACTTGGCCGCGATGGTTGGGCGGCAGCAGCAGATACTTGCCGCCGCGGCCGCGATCCGGCCCGGTCAGGCCAACATCAATGACCCAGTTGTAATACATGTCGTCGATCAGGCCAAGCACGCGTGGCGGGACCTCGACCACCAATGGCCCACCGCGCAGATCCACCCAAAACCAGGTGTAGGGCGTGTTGTCATTGGCGGTGAGTTCGACCGTACGGCTGTCGACCAACCTTTCCCAGATCGGGACCGTGGAGTTGACAGGGCCGACCGTGCGGATCGCCGCGAGGTTGGCAGCCTGGTTCACCGCCGGTAGGCCGAGCAGAAAGGCCTGGACGGCACGCTGGTAGTCCAGATTGTCGTAAATCGCGTGGGTCGCTGTTGCATCGGGCATGCCGTCGAAGAGGTTCAACCGCCCGAAGCGTGTCTCGACCGTCGGGGGCGAAAGCACACCGGGTGGCATGGGCGTGGAGTAACGGAACACCGGCGGGGCCAGCGTACCGGTCAAGGGCTGCGCTAGAGCGGCGCCAGGGCCGAAGGCCCCTCGCAGCGCGCCCGCGGCGACAACAAGGGTGGCAAGCTCGCGTCTTGTGGTCATGATTCACACTCCCCGGCCGCGCATGAGCGGCGGCTCGGGGGGCGGGTAGCACAGGCTGCCGGACGTCATGTTGATCCAAGTCTATGCAGTTTGGCCCGATTGCCTTCGATCCTGGCTGCGGTGCGGTTGTCCGCTCCCCGCCCGAAGCCCTCAGCCAACGTGATGAGCGTCACGCATACCCCGTCCCCGCCTGCTGGTTCTTCAGCACCGCCGTCATCATGCGCGTCGCGGTCGCGTTGTAGGCCGCGCGAAACTCGAAGCTGGCCTCGACGCCGCCCGGCCCCTCGATCGGTGTCTTGGCGAGCGCCAGGTAGACCTCGTGCAGCGTGAAGGTGAGGTTGCGGTTGGCATCGATCGCATAGCTAAAGGCGAACTCCGCCGCTGTGTTGTTCTGCGCCTGGGTCAGCAGCGTGGTGTCGGCGAAGCGCGCGGTGATCTGGCCCGTGGCGCGCGCGATGCCGGGATCGACGCCCTCCACCTTCCGGTCGGCGCGGATGGTGCGCACCATCTCCATCCCGTTGGCGTAGGTGAGCCGCGCCCCGGTTACTTGGGCGAGCGCAGAGCCGTTGCGGCTGATCGCGCCCTGCGCCTTGTTGAAGGCGGTGTAGGCGGCGCTGGTCGGCGTGCCGCCCGAGCTCGAGGCACCGCGCGTGGAACCCTGCCCCATCAGCCCGAAGGTCGCGGTGGCGGGGCCGGTCGGCGAGAAATCGATCTCCAGCGTGTCGGCGCGCACGCCGGAGCAGAGATCGTAGTTCGGCACGTCCGGATAGCCGATCTCGATGCTGTTGGACGGCAGCGCGGCGGCACCGGAGCCGAAGCTGTGGATGAAGTTTGGACTGGTGCCGGTGGTGGTCGGCGGGCCGAGCAGCAGCCGCAGCCAGTGGCCGATGTTGACCAGATCCACCGGCACCACCACCTGGCCCTGCACAGTAACGGTGTCGAGGAAAGGCGCGGCGGGATCGCGACTACTGCCGACGCCGATGACGTCGGCATCGAGCAGCGGCTGCTCGGCCCCGAGATCGCAGGAGAGGAAGGGCATGCGCAGCCAGTCCCCCGCGGGCGCGGTGCCATAGGTCGCCTCGGGGATCATGAGCAGACGGCAATTGGCGCCGATGGCACGGGGCATCGGAGGTCTCCGGGATCAGCGGGAGGGAGAAGCGTCAGGCCAGCGGCGAACCGGCGACGGTGAAGAACAGCGCGACGGGGACCGAGGCAGCGCGGGCCGCAGCAGCACTCTCGAACTCGACATCCTCGAAGTCGGGCGCGCCGGGCTGTGCCCATTCCACCGCGCCGCCGAGGCTGCGGTCGGCGGTGATCGCGGCGGCGATCGCCACCAGCAGGGCGTCCAGCTGCGTATTCCTTGCTGCTGGCGTCGCACCGGGGACGGTGACCTCGACCTCGGCGCGGTGCTCGATGGCCCAGGCGAGCGGCGAGAGGATTGCTGTCTCCTCGACGGTCTCGCCGTCACGAATGACGACCAGCCCGCCCGGCGGCAGGCGTTGCGGCACGGTCTCGCCGCGCAGCACCAGAGGCGCCGGATTCCTGCCGACCAAGGATGTGGCCAGCCGGCCGTGCAGCGCCGCGATGGCGGCCTCGCGCATGCTCACGTCGCCGCCCTCCCGCTCTCCCGCTCCCAGGCCGCCACGAACCGTCCCGGCAGGCGGCGCAGGCCGCGCTCCGCGGCGCCCTTCACGTCCAGCCGCTTGGCGAGCTTCACCTGCGGCAGCAGCAGGAACATCGGCACCATCCCGCGCTGGAGCATGCCGTGCGCCCAGGCCTCGCGGCCCTTGCGGTGGCCGGTGCCGATCTCGGCAAGGCCGCCGGCCACCAGGCGGGTGCGGCGCCGCCGACCGGTCTGCTCCCCCTGACGTAGCGGCAGGCACCACACGAAGCCGCGCCCGGATTGGAACGGCCGCAGGAAGCCCTGCCCGGAGGCGACCATTTGCGCCGGTGTCACCCGCATCCCCTTCTCGCCGCGTCCCCGGCGCCCCCGCGCAGCATTGAAGCCGGTCGGGATCGCGAGGAACTTCCGCCCGCCTTTGGCCCGGATCAGCGCGCCGCGCTCGAAGGCGTCGATGACGTTCGGCACCTTGGTCCAGACCAGGCCAGCGGGACGCAGCGACTGGCCGGAGCGGGGAAACACCTGCGAGCGCCAGGCATTGGCGATACCGCGCGCATTGCCGCCGAAGCTGCTGGTCACCTGCCGCCGCAGTTCCGCTTTGACCTGCTCGGTCTCAGCGCGGATCGCCGTCATCGCCGCGCGCTCGCCGGCCCGGACTTCGGCCGCAAGCACCTGGCGCAGGTCGCCGACGATGCGGGCGGCCAGCCTCACGGCGTGCCGCCACCGGGCGGCAGGCCGGTGCGATGGCGGATGATGGCGACGGCGAGGTCGTGCAGCGCGGCCTGGCCGAGGTAGCCGAACACGAAGGCAAAGAGGAACCGGCCGTATTCGTTGAGCTCGAGGAAACCCCCGAGCGCGTAGCCGGCGCTACCGACCAGGGCGGCGGAGGGGACCTCCCAGGCCAGGCACCAGCCGAAGCGCCGGCGCTCGGGGTTGTTCCAGCGCACGAAGCCGCCGGCGAGGCCGGCGGCGGCGCCGAGCAGCAGGTCGCGCAGGATCTCCAGCAGGGTGAGAGCGTTCTGCGGCATGGCGGGAACTCCTATCGCTGGCAGTGCGCGCGCCAAGCGGTGCCGGAGGCGTCGCGCTCGGCGTGGGTGACGGTGAGCAGGTCGGCGCCGAGGGCGAAGGTGTCGCCGGCAGCGAGGCCGGGCAGGACGGCGATGGCGACGGAGAGGATGTCGGTGGCCGAGAGGATCTCGGTCCCGAAGGCATCGGCCACGCGATCCGGCGAGGATCGCAGCACCCGCAGGGCCACTGGTGCGCCTGTACCGCCCTGCCGATAGACGGCCTCGACCCCGAGGTTCGGGTCGGCGACCAGCGCGGCCATCGCATCGGCGAAGGCACTCATCGCCTGCAGGCCCCGCGGAGCCGCGCGCGCAGGTCGCCATAGTCGTCGATCATGCGCGCCAGCACCGATCCATCGGGCAGCGCCGCCAGTTCCTCCGCCGCCTGCACCTGCGCGGCATGGGAGTACGGCACCAGCGTGAAGCAGAACGGCTCAGAACCGGCCGGAGCGCAGGCGCCCAGCAGCGCCGTCAGCGCGATATTCGGCAGATGCCGCATCGGCCCTCTCCCTTGCCTGCAGGGCTTCGCGTGCAGCCTGTTGCTCGGCCTCGACGCGGCCCTGCCGCCGGCCGGCGGCCAGCAGGGCGAGGACCGCCCCCGCACCCGCAAGGACGGCCGCGACCCAGCCACCGATGCGGGACCAGAGGGCGGCGAGCAGCGCCGTCATGCCGGCCGCCGCAGGCGCCAGAGCAGGACGCCGAGGATGGCGGCAAGGATCACCGCGATGGCGACCATCGGCGCCAGACTGCCGAGCGCCTGGATCGCCGGTGCCGCCTGGGCCGCAACAGTCGCCATGCCGGCCGCACCCACCGCCACCGCGCCACGGCCGGTGCCGGTGGTGGTGGCGACCTGCCGGATGCTGGAAGGTGGCGCCGGCGGCACGCCGGCCATCGTCAGGGCGCGATCGATGACGGCGGCCGAATACGCCAGCCCGGCGCATTCATGGGCGATGATGGCCTCGACCATCGGGCGGAGCTGGTCGTGCCGGTGCAGGTCGACCGGATCGTCGGCGCCGATGCCCATGCGCCGCGCCACCACCGCGACATAGGCGCCGGTGTCGTTCTCCCCGGGCGGGGCCCAGCGGTCGATGATGCCGCGCACCGTCCGCAGGCCGTGGCGGTCGTGATAGGTGGTGAGCAGGGCCGCCAGGGCACGGACGCCATGCTCGTGGCTCACGAACCGGCAAAAGCGCCCGTCCGAGGTCGGATCGTCGAGCCCCTGCCATTTGTTGGCCGGGACATGCTCGATATTGCCCGGATTGCGGTTGCGATAGCCCCGCGTGGCCTTGGGATCGATGCGGCTCATGCGCCGCTCGCCGGGACACGGATCAGCATGACGCGCACCATCGCATCAGCAGCCAACGCCGCGACGGTGCAGAGTCCGACCTGGAAGTTGCCGGTGGCGGTGGTGGTGATGCGGCGGTTGGTATTGTCCCAGAACACCCGCGCGCCCTGGCTGATGGCGAGTGAGGGTTCCTTGGTCAGTTCGAACTCGCCGCGGGTCTCGCAGTCGACGCTGGCGTTCTGGGTGGCGTCGGACGCCGCTACCCCGAAGAAGGCGCCGACCAGCATGCCCTGGCCAGAGAGGATGCCCCCGGCGTAGGGCACCACCATCGGGATGGAGCGGGCGTCAGGTCGGATGCAGTTGCGCATGGAAGGGTCTCCTGAAGCGCCGAAGGCGCCCCACCCCGCCCAGCCAAGCGACTGCTTGGCTGGGGACCCGGGGGACGGGCGCCCTCGACGAAGCTGCTGTGGTGGTGGGTAGGGTCAGGTGCCCGGGTTGAACCAGGCGCCGCGCCAGTCGATGGCGCCGACGCCGAAATCGAAGATCACGCTGACCTCGACGCCGTCCGCGCCCTGCACGGCACCGGTCGTGACCTGCGGCCCCTCGGCCCCGTTGAGGTAGC
>JAFADX010000369.1 GCA_023424475.1 Pseudomonadota bacterium | reverse complement strand
CCCTTCGTCGGCCCGACCCCGGTGCTGATCGCGATCGGCGCGCGCGAGCCGGCGGCCCTGCCGCTGCGCCAGACCGTCGCCGTGCTGGCCTTCCTCGGCCGCGCCGTCGCCGCGGCGCTGTCGCGGTGACATGACGGCCGACCAGGCGCGCGCGGCCTGGCTCGCCTGGCTCGCGGGCGAACGCCGATCGAGCCCCCATACGCTCGAAGCCTATGGCGCCGACGCCGCGGCATTCCTCGGCTTCCTCACCCGGCACCTGGGCGGGGAGCCCGACCTCGCCGCACTCGGCATGCTGGCGCCCGCCGACCTCAGGGCCTTCCTCGCGCATCGCGCATCGGAGGGGGATTCACCTGCCACGCGGGCCCGGCGCCTGGCCGCGATCCGCGGTTTCCTGCGTTACCTGACGCGGCATCACGGGATGGCGGCTCTGCCCCTCGGCGCCCTGCGCGGCCCGCGGCCGAAGCCGCCCATCCCCCGCGCCCTGACGCCCGAGGACGCCCGCGCCGCCGCATCGGAGGTCGGCGAGGTCCATGCCCTCGGCCGGCACGAGCGCCCCGCCCTGCAGGCGGCGCGGGACGTCGCCCTTCTCACCCTGCTCTACGGCGCCGGGCTGCGCATCTCGGAGGCCCTCGGCCTCAACCTCGCCGACGCGCCGCTGCCGGGACGGGACGAGGCGCTGCGCGTCCGCGGCAAGGGCAACAAGGAGCGCGTCGTGCCGGTGCTGCCCGTGGTGCGCGCGGCGATCGCCGACTACCTCAGGCACCGCGGACCGGGCAGCGCGCAGGAGCCCCTCTTCATCGGCGCGCGCGGCGGCCGGCTCGACGCCGCGGTGGCGCAACGCTCGCTGCGGGCCTTCCGCCGCCTCGCGGGGCTGCCCGAGCACGCGACGCCGCATGCGCTGCGCCATTCCTTCGCGACGCATCTCCTGGGCGGCGGGGCCGACCTGCGTGCCATCCAGGACCTGCTGGGCCATGCCAGCCTCTCGACCACCCAGCGTTACACGGCGGTCGATGCGGCGGGGCTGCTGGCGACCTGGCGCAAGGCGCATCCGCGCGCCGATTGACCGCGGCGCTACCGGAGGATTTCCCGTTGATGCATGCTCCCTCGCCGGGAAGCGCCCGGCAGGATGGGATCGCCATGTTCGAAGCTGCGGAACTCGACCACAAGGTCGCCAAGGCGGACTTCAAGAAGGAGGAGCCGGAACTGCGGCGGGCGCTCCTGCAGGCGCAGCGGGACCTCGGCGAGCAGAGGCGTTTCCCGGTGCTGATCCTGATCGCGGGCGTCGAGGGCGCGGGCAAGAGCGAGACCATCCACCTGCTGAACGAATGGATGGACCCGCGCTTCATCGAGGTCACCGGCTTCGGCCTTCCGGCCGAGGAGGAAGCCGCGCATCCGCCCAACTGGCGCTTCTGGCGGGCCCTGCCGCCGAAGGGCCGCATCGGCGTCTTCTTCGGTGCCTGGCAGACCATGCCGATTCTCGGGCGTGTGCTCGGCCACCTCACCGCCGGGGACTTCGCAGCGCGCATGGAGGAGATCATGCGCCTCGAGCGGATGCTCGCCGCCGAGGGCGTGCTGCTGATCAAGTACTGGTTCCACCTGTCCAGGGCGCAGCAGAAGAAGCGCATCAAGGCGCTGGAGAAGAGCAGGGAGACCTCCTGGAAGGTCACCCGCTACGATCGTGCGCTGTTCGACCGCTATGACGACTTCACCGAGGTCTGCGAGCCCTTCCTGCGGGAGACCTCCACGGGCGATGCGCCCTGGACGGTGGTGCCGGCGGCGGACGACCGGTATCGCGCGCTCTTCGTCGCGAGGCACCTGCTCGGCGCCATGCGCGGAAGGCTCGACGCACCCGCCCCCGCGGCGCCGCAGGCCAAGGCGAAGGCGAAGGCGAAGCCCGCCCCGGCCGGCCAGATGAACGTCATCCGCGCCCTGACCCTCAAGCAGGAGATGTCGCGCGACGCCTACGGCAAGGCCCTCGTCGAGGCGCAGGGCCGCCTCGCCCGCGCCACCCGCCACAGGCGCTACGGCAGGATCAGCGTCATCGCGGTCTTCGAAGGCAACGACGCCGCCGGCAAGGGCGGCGCGATCCGCCGACTCGGCGCCGCGCTCGACCCGCGCGCCTACCGGATCGTGCCCGTCGCCGCGCCGAGCGAGGAGGAGCGCGCCCAGCCCTATCTCTGGCGTTTCTGGCGCCAGGTGCCGCGGCCGGGGCGGCTGACCATCTTCGACCGCTCCTGGTATGGCCGGGTGCTGGTCGAGCGCGTCGAGGGCTTCGCCGCCGAGCCCGACTGGCGCCGCGCCTATGGCGAGATCAACGACTTCGAGAAGCAGCTGGTCGACCACGGCGCCGTGGTCGCGAAGTTCTGGCTCGCCATCGGCAAGGACGAGCAGCACCGCCGCTTCCAGGAACGCGAGGCGACGCCCTTCAAGCGCCACAAGATCACCGCCGAGGACTGGCGCAACCGCGAGAAGTGGGACGCCTACGAGGAAGCGGTCTGCGAGATGGTGGAGCGCACCTCCACCGGCCAGGCGCCCTGGACGCTGGTGGAAGCGGACAACAAGCTGCATGCGAGGGTGAAGGTGATCTCCACCCTCGCCGACATGGTCGAGGCGGCGCTCAGGGCACGCCGATCATGATGCCCGGCGGGGCGGAGGTATCGAAGGCGACCTGCTTCACGCCCGGCACGCCCTCGGCGAGGACGCGCAGCGCGGTCTTCGCCTCCTCCCCGGCGATGAAGCCGTGGAAGGTGACGACACCGTCCTTCACCTCGGGGAAGACGAAGCGCGCGCTGACCCAGGGCTGTTCGGCCATCGCGGCGTAGATCGCGCGGCGGATGCGCGGGTCGGAGGCGTCCTCGGCGGCGCCGCTCGTCACCGGCTCCATGACCGCGCGCAGCAGGTCGGCGCGGGAGACGAGGCCGACCAGCCGGCCGTCGCTGACCACCGGCACGCGGCGGATGCGCTTCGTCTCGAGGATATGGGCGACCTCCTCGACCGTCGCGTCGGGGCCTACGGTGGCGAGGTTGGTGCTCATCACGTCCCGCACGCGGCGGCCATGCGCGCGGGCATAGGCCAGCGCCTGGTCGGCATTGGCGCCGAGCAGCGCGGCGAAGAAGGAGGCGGGCTTGTCCTCCTTGGCCGAGAGGCGGCGCATCAGGTCGCCGTCGGTGACGAGGCCGGCCAGGCGCCCGTCCGCCTCCACCACCGGCAGGCCGGAAAAGCGCCGCTCGGCCATCAGCGCCGCGACGACTTCGAGCGGCGTCTCGGGCGTCACGGTCACGGGATTGGGGCTCATGATGTCCCGGGCGCGCATGGGTAATCCTCCCTTGGTCTTGCGGTGCGGTGGCTGGCGGCGGGGCCGGGGGTCAGCTCGCCTCAAGGCCGGCCTCGCGCACGATGCGACCCATCAGGGTGCGCTGATCGGCGACGAAGCGGGCGAAGGTGGCAGGGTCGGTGCCGATCGGGATGGCGCCCAGCGCCGCGATGCGCTGCTGCACCGTCGCGTCGGCCAGCGCATGCTTCGCGGACTCGTAGAGCCGCTGCACCACCGGCGCCGGCGTGCCGGCGGGCGCGTACATGCCGTTCCACTCGTTGAGCTCGAAGCCCTCGAAGCCCTGCTCGGCGATGGTGGGCACGCCGGGCAGCGGGCCGATGCGCCGCGCCGTGGTCACGCCGAGCGCGACCAGCCGCCCGTCCCGCACCTGCTGCAGCGTCGAGGAGACGGTGCCGAAGACGAAGACGATGTTGCCGGCGAGCAGGTCCTGCAGCGCCGGGCTGCCGCCGCGATAGGGCACATGGGTGATGTCGAGCCCGGCGCGCCTGAGGAACAGCGTCGCGGCGAGATGCGCCGCCGTCGCGTTGCCCGAGGAGCCGTAGGAGAGCTCCCGCTGCCGCGGCCGCGCCCAGGCGATGAAGTCCTGGACGTTCTTGGCCGGGCATTTCTGCGGGTTCACCGCGAGGATCTGCGGCAGCACCACCACTTGGCTGATCGGTGCGAAGGCGGTCGCGTAGTCGAAGCCGAGGTTTGGGATGACGAAGGGATTCACCGTATGGGCCAGCGCATCGATCATGATGGTGTGGCCGTCGGGCGCGCTGCGCGCCACCTCGGCCGCGCCGATCGAGCCTCCGGCGCCGCCGCGGTTCTCCACCACCACCGGCTGGCCGAGGAAGGCGCCCATCGGCACGCCGAGCAGGCGCGAGGTCGTGTCCACCCCGCCGCCCGGCGCATAAGGCGCGATCAGGCGGATCGGGCGGGAGGGGAACGCCTGCGCATGCGCCACGGCGGGCGCGGAGGTGGCTGCGGCAAGCAGCGCGCGGCGCGGGATGCGGAAGGTCATGGCCTGGAGTTCCCCCGGGAGCGATTCCGTTTCGGCATGCATCTAGCCCCGATCCCGGCGCGCGGTCACCCTGCGGGCACGAATGCCGCGGGTCAGCTGTCGAGGCGGATGCCCTCGCCGCGGATCAGCGCCTCCATCTGCGACCGCTCCTCAGCGAGGAAGCGGGCGAAGGCGGCCGGGCCCTCGGCGGCGGGCTGCAGCCCGAGGGCGGCAAGGCGCGGGCGCAGCGCCGGCCGGTTCACCGCATCGGCCGCCGCGGCGGCCAGGCGCGCAACGGTCTCGGCGGACGTCCCGGCCGGCGCCAGCAGGCCGAGCCAGTCTCCCATGGCGAAGCCGCCGAAGCCCTGCTCCGCGATCGTGGGCAGGTCGGGAAAGGCCGGATTGCGCCGCAGGCTGGACACCGCGAGCGCCCTCACCTTGCCCTCCCGCACCAGCGGCGCGGCCAGCGCGACCGAAGTGAAGCCGATGGGCACGTCGCCCCGCAGCAGCCCCGCGATCTGGTCCGCGCCGCCGCGATAGGGAACATGCTCGCCCGCGATCCGGGTCCGGCGCAGCAGCGCCGCCATCGCGAGATGCGTGCGCGAGCCCACGCCGACGCTGCCGTAGCGCGCCTGGGAAGGATCGGCGCGCAGGCGGCCGATCAGCGCCGGCAGGCTCTCCGGCCCGAATTCCGCGCGCGCCACGAGCACCAGCGGCAGGGTCGCGAGCAAGGTCACGGGCGCGAGGTCGCGCACATAGTCGAAGCCCAGGCCCCGCATCAGGAAGGGGTTGACCGTCTGGCCGCCGGAATCGAGCAGCAGCGTCGTCCCGTCGGGCGCCGACTGCGCGACATGTCCCGCGGCCACCGCACCGGAAGCGCCGGAGCGGTTCTCCGGCGTCACCAGGACGCCGAGGACCTCGCTCATGCGGGGTGCGATCAGCCGGCCGAGGATGTCGGTGCTGCCGCCGGGCGGGAAGGCGATGACGAGCCGCACCGGGCGGCCCTGGGCCAGGGCCGGGGTGGCGAGGGTCAGGGCAAGGAGGGTGCGGCGGAGCATCGCCGCTCCGTGATCCCGGCGGCTCCTGGCGTCAAGCGACAGAACCGCGACACCGGGCGCCGCGCCGCGCCGCTCCGCCGCCCTTCGGGACCGGGCGCGCCATCCTCCCGGTTGGGCGTCACCCGCCGGCAGAGCCCCGGGCCTTCCCGGTCCGGCGACGATGCCGGACCGGGAGGAGCAGCTTCGGGGACGGGCATGGATTGCCGGCCCGGTGCGGCGCAAAATGGGGCCATGGCGAAGACACCGGCATCCGTTCCCGACCTGTTTGGCGAAGCGCCGGCCGAGGCGCAGCCCGGCGCGGGGAACGACACCGGCCGCCCGCTGGCCGACCGGCTGCGGCCGCGCACGCTGGCCGAGGTGGTCGGGCAGGACCACCTGCTCGGCGGGGATGGCGCCATCGCGCGCATGCTCGAGCGCGGCTCGCTCGCCTCGCTGATCCTCTGGGGACCGCCGGGGGTCGGCAAGACCACCATCGCCCGGCTGCTCGCCGCCGCCGCGGGGTTGCGCTTCACCGCGCTCTCGGCGGTGTTCTCGGGCGTCGCGGACCTCAAGCGCGCCTTCGACGAGGCGCGGGCGCGCAAGTCCAACGGCCAGGGCACCCTGCTGTTCGTGGACGAGATCCACCGCTTCAACCGCGCCCAGCAGGACGGCTTCCTGCCGGTGGTCGAGGACGGCACCGTGACCCTGGTGGGCGCGACGACCGAGAACCCCTCCTTCGCGCTGAACGGCGCGCTGCTGTCACGCTGCCAGGTGATGGTGCTCAAGCGGCTCGACGACGCGGCGCTGGAACTGCTGCTGGAACGCGCCGAGGCGCTGACCGGGCGCCCCCTGCCGCTGGACGCGGCCGCACGCGCGACGTTGCGCGCGATGGGCGACGGCGACGGGCGCTACCTGCTGAACATGGCCGAGCAGCTGTTCGCGCTGCCGGAACGGACGCAGCCGCTCGACACCGCGGCGGTCTCCGCGCTGCTTGCCAGGCGCGCGGTGCTCTACGACAAGGACCGGGAAGAGCACTACAATCTCATCTCCGCGCTGCACAAGTCGATGCGCGGCTCGGATCCCGATGCGGCGCTCTACTGGTTCGCGCGCATGCTGGCGGGCGGCGAGGATCCCCGCTACATCGCCCGCCGCCTGACCCGCTTCGCGGCCGAGGATGTCGGCATGGCGGACCCGCGCGCCCTGCCGCTCGCGGTCGCGGCCTGGGAGACCTACGAGCGCCTGGGCTCGCCGGAGGGTGAGCTGGCGCTGGCGCAGCTCGTCGTGCACCTGGCGACCGCGCCCAAGTCGAATGCCGTCTATGCCGCCTTCGGCGCGGCGATGCGCGCGGCGAAGGAGACCGGGTCGCTGATGCCGCCCAAGCACATCCTCAACGCACCGACGAAGCTGATGCAGGAGATCGGCTACGGCAGCGGCTACGAATACGACCACGATGCGGAGGAGGCCTTCTCCGGCCAGGACTACTTCCCGGACGAGATGCGGCGGCAATCCTTCTACCGCCCGACCGATCGCGGGGCCGAGGCCGCGATCGCCGAGCGCATGGCCCGCTGGGACGAGATGCGCCGGCGGCGCGGGCGCGGCTGACGCTGCGGCGCGGGCCTCAACGCCCGCGCAGCGACGCCTGCACGAGGGTGTCCAGCGCCTGCAGGAAACGCGAGCGCGCCGCCTTGTCGAGCGGCGGCGGGCCGCCGGTGGCCACGCCGGCTTCGCGCAGGCTGCGGCCGATCTCCCGGCTCGCCAGCGCGCCGCCGATGTTCTGGCTGTCCCAGACGCGCCCGTTCGGCGCGACCGCCCTGGCCGACTTCCCGAGGCAGCGCGACGCCAGCGGGATATCGGCGGTGACGCAGACATCGCCGGCGGCGATGTGCTCCACGATCCAGTCGTCGGCCGCGTCGGCGCCGGCGCCCACCACGACGATGCGCGCATCCGGCAGCGGCGGCGGGCGCACGCCGCGCGACCCGTTGCCGACCACGACGACCGGCAGGCCGAGCCGGCCGGCGACGCGATAGGTCTCCTCCCGCACCGGGCAGGCGTCACCGTCGATGAAGATGGTGGGCCGGGTCATGCGGCGCACGCGGCGGTGGAGCCTCCGCGCCGTCGCGACGCCGGCCGGCCCGGCTCCGCGACGCCCCTCAGCGGCCGGGCCAGACGCGGGCGGGGATGAAGACCTCGCCCGACATCAGCTTGCGCGCCGTGCGCAGCGTGCCGCCGCCGAGCACTTCGACACCCTCGTTGCCAGTGCGGCGGGTGCTGATCACGGCCTCCATCCGACCGGTCGGATGCTCGATGGCGATGGTCTCGCGCTCGTTCGGCCCGATGCGCGCGAGGCCGTCGGCGACGGTGCCGGGCAGCATGCAGGCGGTGGCGATGCAGATGCCTCCCGTCACCGCCATCGCCTCGTGGCAGGCGAGCGGGGTGAAGTAGCGCGCGGCGATCCCCTGCCCGTCCGCGGGTTCGGCGACCATCGCGAATTTCGGGATGACGCGCCCCTCGGCGTCGCCCATGCCCATGGCGAGGCTGGCGGCGCGGCGGATCCGTTCGATGCGGGCCATGAAGTCGCTGTCGGCGTCGAGGTCCTTCGCCGTCTCCCGCGCCGTCTTGCCGAGGTCGGCGGCGCGCGCGATCACCACCGGCATGGCGACGTCGAGGCAGGTGACCTCCACGCCTTCGATCATGTCCTTCGCATGGCCGGTCGGCATCAGGCTGCCGGTCGCGCCGCCCACCGCATCGGCGAAGTTCAGCACGATCGGCGCGGCGGTGCCGGGCACGCCGGCGATCGCGGTATCGCCGTCATAGGTGACCTGGCCGCCCGGCGTCCGGACCACCGCCTCGATCAGCGCGCCGGTGTTGACGGCGCGGATCAGGACGGAGGTCTCGCCGTCCTGCGCCGGCACCAGGCCCTTCTCGATCGCGAAGGGGCCGATGCCGGCGAGCATGTTGCCGCAGGTCGGACCGAAGTCGACGAAGGGCTTGTCCACCGACACCTGCGCGAAGAGGTAGTCGACCTGCTGCTTCTCCCCCTTCGCCGCGGGCGAGACGATGCAGACCTTGCTCGTCAGCGTGGTCGCGCCGCCGAGGCCGTCGATCTGGCGTGCATCCGGCGAGCCCATGGCCGCGAGCAGGACCTGCGCGATCTCCTCCCGGCTGTCCGGCAGGTCGGAGGCGAGGAAATAGGGGCCGCGGCTGGTGCCGCCGCGCATCAGGGTGCAGGGGATCGCGGTCTGGGTCATGGGCGGGCTTTCAGCGCAGCGGCCAGGGCAGTTCGACCACTTCCTGCAACAGGCCCGCGGGGAAGTCGAGCACCAGGATATCAGCGACGAAGACGAGCCCGCCCGTCGCGATGGCGGTCAGCACGACGGTCGTCACCCAGGAACAGCGCGCCGCCACCCGGAGGAATGCAAGGAAGAATACCAGGTTCGCCAGCAGGAAGCCGACCAGCGCCGATCCGCCGACCAGGGCCGCGAACCAGCCGAGATAGGTCCAGAAGCCGCCATGCTCCGGCTTCGCGCCGGCCTCCTCGTCGTGGCCGAGGCTGCCGAGGCTGCGTGCGGCGAACATCGTCGCCGCCACCGGCACCGCGATCAGCAGCATCGCGCCGGCGACGGCGGCCGGGAACAGCGCGCCGAGCAGGCTGTGCCTCGAGGCGTCCCACAGCGTCAGCGCGAAGATCGCCACCGGCACCAGGGCGAAGAGCGCCTGCGGCAGGCGCGAGGGCGCCTCGGGCGTGTCGTCCTCCCGTTCGGCGAGCTTGCGCTGGCGGATGCCGAGCGCGACGAAGACCATGATCATCGCGGCGATGATCAGCACGCCCGGTCGGGTCAGGAGGCCGAAGCCGTTGAACTGGATCGCCTGGTAGAGATAGGTCTCCATCGGGTGCGCCAGTACGAAGCCGACCACGAAGGGCGGCCGCGGCCAGCCGAAGCGGCGCATCAGCAGCCCGAGCACGCCGATGCCGAGCAGCAGCAGCAGGTCCGCGAGTTCGCGGTTGGTGTTGAAGGCGCCGAAGCAGACCACGCAGACCATGAAGGGCGCGATCAGCCCGAAGCGCACCGTGGTCAGCCGCGCGATCAGCGGCGAGGTCACGAAGCAGATCGCCGTGCCCATCACGTTCGCGATGGCCAGCGACCAGATGATCGCATAGGTCAGGTCGAGCCGGTCGCCGACCAGGCTCGGCCCGGCCTCGATGCCGATCAGCGTCAGCCCGCCGAGGAAGACCGCCATCGAGCCGGAGGAGGGGATGCCGAAGAACAGCGTCGGCACCAGCGCGCCGCCCTCACGCGCGTTGTTCGATGCTTCGACGGCGATCACGCCACGCACGTCACCCTTGCCGAACTGGCCGTTCTTCTCGGTCTGGATGGCGTGGCCATAGACGATCCAGTCGGTGACGCTGCCGCCGAGCCCCGGGATGGCGCCGAGCACGCTGCCGATCGAGGAGGAGCGCAGCAGCAGCCACCAATGGCGCAGGATGTCGCGGAATCCCGCAAGCCAGCCGCGGCCGATCTCCGCCGTCTGGGAGATCGCGCCACCGCCGCGCGCGAGGTCGACGATCTCGGGCAGGGCGAAGATGGCGAGCACCAGCACCGGCAGGTGCAGCCCGTCCGAGAGGTAGATGGTGCCGAAGTCGAGCCGGTATTCGGCCGTGGCCGGCGCCGAGCCGACCGTGCCGAGGCAGAGCCCGATGCCGCAGGCGATCAGCCCCTTGGCGAAGGACTTTCCCGCCAGCACGCCGACCATCGAGAGGCCGAGCAGCGCCAGCATGAAGAGTTCCGGCGTGCCGAGGGCGAGGATCAACGGCCGGGCGACCTGCACCGCGCCGGTCAGGATCACCGCGCCCACCAGCCCGCCGATCATCGAGGCGAGGAAGGAGGCGGACAGCGCGCGCGCCGCCTCCCCCCGGCGCGCCATCGGGAAGCCGTCGAGGATGGTCGCCTGGCTCGCCGAGGAGCCGGGGATGCCCATCAGGATCGAGGAGAAGGTGTCCGCCGTCGCCGCCACGGCGACGAGCCCGACCAGCATGGCGAGCGCCGAGATCTGGTCGAGCCCGTAGATGAAGGGCAGCACCAGCGACAGCCCGGCGAGGCCGCCGAGGGCCGGCAGCACCCCGATCGCGTATCCGATCAGCACGCCGAGCGCCATGTAGGCGAGGCGGGTGGGTTCCATCAGCGCGGCGAGCGCCGTGACGAGGGCGTCGAACATCGCGCCGGTCCTCTGTTGGGGCGGCCGCCGCGGCCATGCGCCGCGGCGGCGCCGGCCCGTCAGCCCACGGTGTGGTTGAAGCGGCGCTTCAGCCAGTCGCGCGCCCAGGTCCGGGTCGCTGCATCGATGGTCGTCGCGGCGGCATAGGCCCGCGCGCAGGCCCCGTCCGTCACCTCGCTGTAGCTGCCGATCACCGGCCCGCGCTTCTCGAGATATTCGTGGTCCGCCAGCGTGCGGCGGAAGGCGGCGCGGAAGGTCTCCTGGATGTCGGCCGGCGTCGCCTTCGGCACCACGACGAACTTCTGCGCCGCGAAGCCGGCGACGAAGAGCGTCTTCCACGCCGTGAAGGCCGGGCCCGAGGGCCGGCTGCCGGTGGCGCGTTCCGCGAACTCGACGAAATGCGGCAGATCGGGAAACACCGGGTCGCGCACGATCTCGCCTTCCGCGTTCAGCGCGCCCCAGGAGAACAGCGGCACCGCGCGGCCCTGCCGCACCAGCGGCATCACCTGGCTGATGAAGGCGGAGGAGGTCTGGTAGTCGATCGGCGTCTCGTTGCGCTCGAACGCCATGCGGCCGGCGCCGCGGCCGGGCATGCCGAAGACGATCTGCACGTCGATGCCGAGCATCTCGAAGGCCAGCGCCGGCACCATGTCGAGCGAGGTCGGCCCCTGGCTGCCGAACTTCAGCCCCTGCGCCGCCTTGAGCTTCGCATAGTCCTGGGGCCCGGCGACGCCGACCTCGGGACGGATGTAGACGACGCCGCCGGTGGGCGAGGCAAGGATGGGCGACCAGCCGGCGTAGTCGTAGCGCACCCGGGAATCGCCGAGCAGGAAGGGGAACTGCGTCGAGCCCGAGGTGCCGAAGATCATGTTCCCGTCGGGCCGGGCGCGCGCGGCGAACTGGTTCGAGCCGTTGATGCCGCCGCCGCCGGCGATGTTGCGCACCACGACGGTCGGCTGCCCGCGCAGGTGGCGCTGCAGGAAGGGCTGGTGGAAACGCGCCCAGACGTCGGATCCGCCGGCCACCGCAAACGGGATCACCCATTCGATCGTGCGCCCGGCAAGGTCCACCGTGTCCTGGGCGACGGCGGGCGCGGCGGCCATGCCGGCGGCACCGGCCAGCAGCGTGCGGCGGCGGAACTGGATCATTGTGACGGAACCTCCCTCAGGGATTCGCCTGTTACGCGACAAGCAGGCCGCCGCGCAACCGCCGCCGCCTGGCGCATGGCGCGCGCCGGGTGCGCCGCGGTAGGATGGCCCATGCCCGTCACCACCCGCACCGTCCGCCCCGCGGATGGCGAGATCCGCCTCGACCGCTGGTTCCACCGCCACTTCCCCGCCCTCACCCAGGGGGCGTTGCAGAAGATGCTGCGTACCGGCCAGATCCGCGTGGACGGCAAGCGTGCCGAGGCGAACACCCGCCTGCTGCCCGGCCAGGCCGTCCGCGTGCCCCCCATGCCCGATGCGCCCGCCCCCAGGGCGGAGCCGAAGCCGGTGGACCCGCGCGAGGCGGCGGCCCTCGAGAGGCTGGTGATCTACCGCGACGATTCGGTGATCGCGCTGGACAAGCCGCAGGGCATGGCCGTGCAGGGCGGGCCGGGCATCACGAAGCATCTCGACGGCATGCTCGACGCGCTGCGCTTCGGCACCGAGGAGCGCCCGCGCCTGGTCCATCGCCTCGACCGCGACACCACCGGCGTCCTTCTGCTGGCGCGCACGCCGGCGGCGGCCTCGAAGCTCGCCGCCGCCTTCCGAGGGCGCGACGCGCAGAAGACCTACTGGGCCATCGTGGTGGGCCGGCCTCATCCGTTGGAAGGCCGCATCGACATGGCGCTCGCCAAGCATGCCGGCGGGCATGGCGAGCGCGTGGTGCCGTCCGAGACCCGCGAAGCGGCGCGGGCGGTCACGCTCTACCGCACCGTCGATTCGGCGCAGAAGCGCGCGGCGCTGCTGGAACTCACGCCGCTCACCGGCCGCACGCACCAGTTGCGGGTGCACTGCGCCTCGGCACTGAACTGCCCGATCCTGGGCGACGGGAAATACGGCGGCGCGGCCGCGCATCCCGACGGCTTCGGCGACCGCACCCTGCACCTGCACGCACGCGCGCTGCGCCTGCCGCACCCCGAGGGCGGCATCCTCGAACTCGCCGCACCGCTGCCGCCGCACATGAAGGAAACCTTCGCCTTCCTCGGCTTCGACCGGCCGCGCACGCCCCCCTGCCGGCGGCTGCGCTGAGGACGGGCCCATGCGCGCACTGAAATGGGCCGCGGGAATCCTGGCCGGGCTCGTCGCCCTGGCCGCGATCGGCATCTTCGCCCTTGCCTCCGCGATCGACGCCGGGACGCTGACGCCCCGCATCACCGCCGCGATCGAGGCCGCGACGGGGCGCGCCGCGACGCTAGGCGCCGTCGCGCTGAAGCCCGGCCTGACGCCGCGGGTCGAGGTGCAGGGCGCCACGCTGGCGAACCTCCCCGGCGGCTCGCGGCCCGAGATGGCGCGCATCCGCCGGCTCGAGGTCACCATCGCGCTGCTGCCCCTGCTGCGCGGGGATGTCGAGATCGCCGCCGTCGCGATCGACGGCGCGGACATCCTGCT
>JAFADX010000362.1 GCA_023424475.1 Pseudomonadota bacterium | reverse complement strand
GCCCGGCGATGTCCGCCGCGCCTTCCCGCCCGCGCGCCGCGAGGCGCGCCGCCAGGACGGCAGGCGGCGCGGTGATGCTCAGCACGCGCAGCGGATAGCGCGACGCCGCCTCGGCCAGCGCGCTGCGGGACAGGTTCGCCACCACCACGCGGCGCGCGGCGAGGTCGGCCTCGATGTCGCGCGGGATGCCGTAGAACAGCCCATGCGCGCCCCACCACAGCGTGAAGGCGCCGGTGGCGCGCTCGGTCTCGAATGCGGCGACGGACAGGGGGCGGTGCGCTTCCCCGCCCGCCTCCGCGGGGCGCGTGATGCTGCGCTGCACGAAGCGGAAGCGGGCGTCGCCCTCCAACCGCGCGCGGGCGAGGCCCATCAGCGTGTCCTTGCCCGCCCCCGAGGGCCCGACCACCGCCACCAGCATCCGTGAAACGCCCCCGCGAGGATTGACGCGTCCCCTCTGCTGCGCGACGACGTTCGGCGCAAGACCGAGGACCACGGCCGATGTCCGTCGCCACGCCGGAAATGATCGGCTTCCCCGCGAAGGAGCCGCCCCGGATGTTCACCACCCGACCCGAGATCATCGGCACCTTCGGTGCCGTCGCCTCCACCCACTGGCTCGCGAGCCAGGTCGGCATGGCGGTGCTGGAACGCGGGGGCAATGCCTTCGACGCGGCCGTCGCGGCCGGCTTCACGCTGCAGATCGTCGAGCCGCACCTGAACGGGCCGGGCGGCGACTGCCCCATCATCCTGCACAGCGCGCGGACCGGCCGGCAGGAAGTGATCTGCGGCCAGGGCCCCGCCCCGGCCGGGCTGACGGTGGGGTATCTGCGCGACCAACTGGGCCTCGACCTGGTGCCGGGGACCGGGCTGCTCGCGACGCCCGTGCCGGGCGCCTTCGACGCCTGGATGACGATGCTGCGCGACCACGGCACCTGGACGGTGCGCGACGTGCTCGCCTTCGCCATCGGCTACGCGCGGAACGGCGCGCCGATGGTCCCGCGCATCCGCGCGACGATCGAAAGCGTGCGCCCGCTCTTCGAGGCGGAGTGGAAGACCTCGGCCGCGCTGTGGCTGCGCAATGGCGGGCCCGAGCCGGACGGCATCTATGCCAACCCGACGCTCGCCGACACCTACGAACGCGTGGTGCGCGAGGCCGAGGCGGCGGGCGGCGACCGCCTGCGGCAGATCGAGGCGGCCCGGGCCGCCTGGTATCGCGGCTTCGTCGCCGAGGCGATCGCCCGCTTCGCCGCGGCCACCGAGGCGATGGACACCTCCGGCCGCCGCCATCGCGGCGTGCTGAACGGCGACGACCTCGCGCGCTGGTCCGCCACCGTCGAGGCGCCGCTCGCCTTCGACTATCGCGGCCATACCGTCCTCAAATGCGGGGCCTGGAGCCAGGGGCCGGCGATGCTGCAGACCCTCGCGCTGATGGCCGGCCTCGACGTGGATGCGATGGACCCGGCCGGGGCGGAGTTCATCCACCATGTCGTCGAGGCGCAGAAGCTCGCCTTCGCCGACCGCGAAGCCTTCTACGGCGATCCCGACTTCGTCGACGTGCCGATGCGGACGCTGCTCTCGAAGGCGTACAACGACGCGCGGCGGGCGCTGATCGGCCGGGACGCCTCCATGGCATTCCGCCCCGGCAGCCCGGACGGGCGCGAGCCGCGCACGGACTACGCTGCCGCCGTCCGGCGAGCGCAGGAGCTCGCCGCGGCAGCGGGCTCCGGCGAGCCGACGGTCTCGCGCCTCGGCGCCGCCGGCGGCGACACCTGCCATGTCGACGTGATCGACAAGGACGGCAACATGGTCAGCGCGACGCCCTCGGCCGGCTGGCTGCAATCCTCCCCGGCGATCCCGGACCTCGGCTTCTGCCTCGGGTCGCGCTGCCAGATGTTCTGGCTGGACGAGACGCTGCCGAACGGGCTGCAGCCCGGCAAGCGGCCGCGCACCACGCTTTCGCCGTCGATGGTGCTGCGCGACGGCAAGCCCTGGATGTCCTTCGGCACGCCCGGCGGCGAGCAGCAGGACCAGTGGCAGCCCATCATGCTGCTGCGGATGATCCATCACGGCATGAACATCCAGCAGGCGATCGACCTGCCCTCCTTCCACTCCGAGCATTGGATCAGCTCCTTCTGGCCGCGCGGGGCCAAGCCAGGGAAGGTGGTGATCGAAGGCCGCTACGCACCCGAGGTGCTGGCCGAACTGACCGCCCGGGGCCATGCCGCGGAGATGGGCGGCGAATGGTCGGAAGGCCGCCTGACGGGCGTGCGGCGCGAGGCCGACGGCACCATCCGCGCCGGGGCCAATCCGCGCGGCATGCAGGGCTACGCGGTCGGCCGCTGATGCGCGTCCTCCTCGCCCTGGCGCACTACTTCAAGGGAGAGGAGAATCCGCGCCACGCCTCCACCGACGAACGCCGGCGCGGGCAGCGCGCCGATGTCCTGAAGCGTGTCATCGATTCGTGGTGCGGCACCTTCGGCGCCACGGCCTGGCTGAACATCGCCGCACGCCGCTTCGAACAGCTGCGCGGCGTCGTCGATACGCTCGACATCGCAGTGATGACCAACGGCACGGACCATCTGCTCGACGAGGCGCATGCCAGGGCGCGCGGCGTGCGGCACGTGACGGTGGTGCTCGACAATCCGCGCATGCTCGGGTTCGCGGCCCGGCGCCTGTTTGCCGACAACCGCAACGGCTACGACCTCTTCTGCTATTCCGAGGACGATCTGCGCGTCGCCGACCCGGGCTTCGTCTCCAAGATCATGGAGTTCCAGGACGCGCTGGGGCCGAAGCGGGTGCTGATGCCCAACCGCTTCGAGTGGAACCCGGCGGGACCGGCGCTCAAGACCTGGGTGGACGGGGACCTCCGCCCCGCGCTTCTCGCGCAGTGGCAGGAGGGGCTGCCGGACGAGGAATTCCTCCGCCTCGGCCGCACCACCTTCCGCCGGGCGACCAACCCGCACAGCGGCTTCTTCGCGGTGACGGCGGCGCAACTCGCCTATTGGATGGGGCAGCCGCATTTCGCGGAGAACGACTGCTCCTTCATCTCGCCGCTCGAAAGCGCCGCGACGCTCGGGCTGCTCAGGACCTTCCCGATCTACAAGGCCTTCGGGCCCGATGCCGGCTTCCTCGAGATCGAGCATCTCGACACGCGCTTCTCCTCGCTTCCAAGATCGGGCAGCGGAGGAACGCCATGAAGATCATCGACGCGCAGGTGCATATCTGGAGCAGCGGCACGCCGGGCGGCGACCATCGCCAGGTATCCGTCTTCACCGCCGAGGACCTCCTGCAGGAGATGGCGGAGGCCGGCGTCGATGCCGCCGTGCTGCACCCGCCGGTCTCCTGGGACCCGGAGGCCAATGCGGTTTCCGAGGCCGCCGCCGCACGCTATCCGGACCGCTTCTGCGTGCTGGGCCAGGTGCCGCTGGACAGGCCGGAGACGAGCCGGCCGCTGCTCGCACGCTGGCGCGAGCGGCCGGGGCAATGCGGGCTGCGCTACCCGCTGGTGCGGGCGGACCAGCAGAGCTGGCCCTTCGACGGCACCATGGACTGGCTCTGGCCCGCCGCCGAGGAAGCGGGCCTGCCCGTCGCCACCATGGCCTGGCGCTACCTGCCCGAATTCGCGCGCGTCGCCGAGCGCCATCCGCGCCTGCGCCTGATCATCGACCATTGCGGGCTGATCCGGCACGGCAAGGGCGCGGCCGCCTTCGAGAACCTCGATGCCGTGGTGGCCCTGGCGCGCTTCCCGAATGTCGCGCTGAAGGCGACCGGGGCGCCGGGCTATTCGCAGCAGGGCTACCCGTTCCACGACATCCATGACGGGCTGCACCGACTCTATGATGCCTTCGGGCCGGACCGCTTCTTCTGGGGCACGGACATCACCCGGATGCCGTGCTCGTGGAAGCAATGCATCACCCTCTTCACCGAGGAACTGCCCTGGTTGCAGGGACCGCAGATGGAACGCGTGATGGGCGGCGCGGTCTGCGACTGGATCGGCTGGAAGCGGGGCTAGAGCAGATCCCGATCAGGTGGCATCACCTGATCGGGTGAAGATGCTCGCAGAAGCAACGGGCTGGAGACGTTGCCGTGAGCCAGGGCCAACGGGAGCGGCTCTAGAGCTCCTTTCGATCAGACGGCACGGCCCGCACCCCCGCCCGGCCACCCATCCAGGATACTGTCGTTGGG
>JAFADX010000361.1 GCA_023424475.1 Pseudomonadota bacterium | reverse complement strand
GCTCGCGGCCGCGCCCGCGGCGCTGGCCACGCCGGCGCTCGCGCAGCCGCGCTGGCCGGCCGGGCCCATCCGCTTCATCGGCATCTTCCCGCCCGGCGGCGGGACCGACATCCTCTCGCGCATCTGGTGCCAGAAGATGAGCGAGATCTCCGGCCAGCAATTCGTGGTCGAGAACCGTTCGGGCAATGCCGGCAATGTCGGCAGCGAGGCGATCGCGCGCGCGCCGGCCGACGGGAACACCATCGGCCTGTCCTCGGTCTCGTCGATGTCGATCGCGCCGACGCTGTTCTCGCACCTGCCCTTCGACCCGGCGAAGGACTTCTCCTTCATCTCGGGCCTGTGGCAGCTGCCCAACCTGCTCATCATCAACAACGACGTGCCGGCGCGGACCGTGCCGGAACTCATCGCCCTGTTGCGGGCCAATCCCGGCAAGTACGCCTACGCCTCCTCGGGCTCGGGCACGACGGTCCACATCTCCGGCGAGATGTTCAAGCAGCTGGCCGGGCTCGACATCCTGCACGTGCCCTATCGTGGCGGCGCGCCGGCGCATATCGACCTGATCGGCGGCCGCGTTCACATGATCTTCGACAACATCCCGCAGGGCCTCGCCGAGGCGCGGGACGGCAAGGTGCGCGCGCTTGCCGTGACCAGCCGCGAGCGCAGCCCGATGGCGCCCGACATCCCGAGCATGTGGGAATTCCTGCCGGGCTTCGAGATCACCTCCTGGGGCGGCGCGATGGGGCCGGCGGGCATCCCGCGCGGGATCGTCGACCGCGCCAACGCGCTGACCAGGCAGGCGCTGGAAAGCCCGGACCTGATCCAGAGGTTCCGCGACTATGCCGCGACGACCTTCTACACGACGCCCGAAGGGCTCGCGGAATTCAGGGCGGCGAACGAGGCGGCCTTCGCGCCGCTGATCCGGGCCTCGGGCGCACGGGTGGATTGATGCGGAGGGGCTGGGCCCCTCCGGTTCACCGCGCCTCGGGCACCGCGTTGATCCCGAGGCCGCGTGCCGCCTCCACCAGCATCGCCCATGTGTTCGCATCCACCGGCACGCCGTCCGCGAGGCGCCGCGCCCTGGTGATGCGTTCCTTCTCGCCGGCGATGAGCACCGGGTTCTCCGGGTCGGCCGGCGGGGAAGACTTCACGTCCGCGATCACCGCGGCGAGTTCCGCGCGGAACGCCCCGACATCCCCGAAGCGTGCCGGATCGAGGACGAAGGCGAGCCAGGAGTTCACGATGCCGCGCTCGCGCATCTCCGGCCGCCAGGCGGTGGCGCCGCCGAGCAGCGCGCCGGCCAGCAGCTCGCACACCAGCGCAAGCCCGTAGCCCTTGTGCGCCCCGAAGGAGAGCAGCGCACCGCGCGGCTGGTCCCGGTAGAGGACGCCAGGGTCGTTGGTCGGCCGCCCGGCGGCATCGACCAGCGCCCCGTCCGGCACCGCGCGCCCGGCGTTGAAGGCGACGCGGCACTTGCCGAGCGCGATCGCCGAGGTCGCGAAATCGAGCACCAGCGGCTCGCCCTCCGCCGCGGCCGGCGGGATGGTGACGCAGACCGGGTTGGTCGAGAGCCGCGCCGCCGAGCCGCCGAAGGGCGCCACCGCCGGCGGCCCCGAGACACCGTTGACGAAGTGGATGGAGATCATTCCCGCCCGCGCCGCCTGCTCGCCATAGGTGCCGACGCGGCCGATGTGATGGACGTTGCGCAGGCCCATCACCGCATGGCCATGCGTGCGCGCCGCGTCGATCGCCCAGTCCATCGCGATCCGCCCGACATGCTGGCCATAGCCCATGTTGCCGTCGAAGAGGGCGAGCGAAGCCTCCTGCCGGATCGGCGTCGGCACGGCGTTGGGGTGCAGCTTGCCCTCGCGCACATGCTGCACGTAGCGCGGCAGCAGCATGATGCCGTGGCTGTCATGGCCCTGCAGGTTGGCTTCCAGCAAGTGGGCAGCGACCTCCTCGGCTTCCGTCGCCGCGCAGCCTGTCGCGGCGACGATCGCCCGCACGAAGCCACGGAGCGCGCCGGCCTCGACCGCGAGGGTCGGCGCTTCCGTCGCGACCGTCACGATTCGCGCCAGGGCCGGCGCTGCCACAGGCCGCGCAGGTTCTGCTCGAGCGCCACGACGTCGCTGCGGTACTCGGCGCCGATCCTCGGCGCGAGCGGCAGGCCGAGGCGCTCGGTCTCGGCGACAAAGCCCGGCTTGGCCATCGCCGCGCGGAACGCCGCCTCGAGCCGGGAAGCGATCTCGGCCGGCAGGCCGGGCGGCGCGACGATGCCGCGCGTGGCGCCGCTGATCAGGTCCATGCCCTGCTCGCTGAAGGTGGGCACGTCGGACGTGCCGGACCACCGCGCGGCGGCGGCCTGGCCGAGCGAGCGGATCCGCCCGCCGCGCAGCAACGCGAGACTCTCGCTCATGTTGAAGGCGCCCAGTTGCAGGTGCCCCCCGACCAGCGCGGTCGAGAGCGGCGCCATGCCGTTGAAGGGCACATGGGTCATCGGCGGCACGCCCGCCTTGTCCTCGAGCGCGATGACCAGCAGGTGGTCGTCAGAGCCGATGCCCGTGCTGCCGTAGCTGATCTCGCCCGGCCGTGCCTTGGCCGCCGCGATCAGGTCCGCGAGCGTGCGCATCGGCGAGTTCGCCGCCACGAACAGCCCGCCCGGGTCGTCCACCACATTGGCGATGAAGGTGAAGTCGAGCGGCCGGTAGCGGACCTGGCGCTCCATCGGGTAGGTGACGAGCGCGGGCACGCTGGTCGCGGCCAGGGTGTAGCCGTCGGCGGGAGCGTTGAAGGCGGCTTCCCAGCCGAGCTGGCCGCCGGCGCCCGCGCGGTTCACCACCACGAACCGGGCGCCCGGCAGCTCCGCCTGCACCGCCGGCAGGACGATGCGCGCCATGGTGTCGACCCCGCCGCCCGGCGGATAGGGGACGATCACCTCGATCGGCCGGTCGCCGGGCCAGGGGGACGCGGCGCGGCCCGGGCGGGGCAGCGCGAGCGCGCCCGTGGCGGCAAGGGCGCCGAGGGCGGCGCGGCGGGTGGTCATGACGTCCTCCGGGATTCATTGCGGTGAGATTGGACGGACTGCGGCTTGGGCGACAAGGTGGGCTGAGATAGAAGTCTCTCGGGCCCGGCTGACGGGGGAAGAGGTCGTGACGATTCAGGGCAGCCGGACGGGTCGCCGCAGCATGCTGAAGGCCGCGGGCCTCGCCACCCTGGGAGGGATGCCGGGCTGCGCCGCCCCCGAGCGCGTGGCCGCGGTGCCGAGCAGCAGCACGGCGGCGGCGACGGTCCTCGGCATTCCCAACGAACGCTTCGTCTTCGCGGGCGAGCCCGGCTCGGCGGCGGCGGCGATCGAGCGCGAGTTCGCTGCGGCCGCGACGCGCCAGGCGCGGCGCCTCGGACTTCGGAGCACCGCCCAACTCCCGCAATACAACCTGCTCGGCGTTTCAGGCGGCGGCGAGAACGGGGCCTTCGGCGCCGGGCTGCTCTGCGGCTGGAGCGCGCAGGGCACGCGCCCGGCCTTCGACCTCGTCACCGGGGTTTCGACCGGCGCGCTGACGGCGCCCTTCGCCTATCTCGGATCCGACTGGGATCCCCAGCTCAAGGGCGTCTACACGGATATCGGGCCGGATGACGTGCTGCGCAGCCGCGGCCTGCTCGCAGCGGTCTTCCAGGACGCGCTCGCGGACAGCGAGCCGCTGCTCCGAACCATCTCGCGCTACCTCGACGCACGGATGCTCGCGGCGCTGGCCCGCGCCTACGGGGACGGGCGGCTGCTCTTCGTCGGCTCGACCAACCTCGACGCGCAGGTGCCGGTGGTCTGGAACATCGGGGCGATCGCGGCCAGCGGCCATCCCAAGGCGCTCGACCTCGTGCGGCGGCTGCTGCTGGCCTCGGCCGCGATCCCCGGCGCCTTCCCGCCGGTGATGATCGACGTCACGATCGACGGCGAGGCCCGCCAGGAGATGCATGTCGACGGCGGCGCCTTCGCGCAGGTCTTCCTCTACCCGCATCGCGTCGGGGAAGCGCGGCGGGCGCGCGCCCGCCGCGGCGAGCGGGTGGTGCCGGCCAACGCCTACGTCATCCGCAACGGACGCCTCGATCCCGACTGGGCGTCGGTCGACCGGCGGACGCTCACCATCGCGGGGCGGGCGATTTCGACCATGATCGCAGCCAGCGGATACAACGACGTCATCCGAATCTGGAACGCCGCGGAGCGGGACGGCATCGACTACAACCTCGCCTTCATCAGCCGCGACTTCACCGGCAGCTACACGAGGCCCTTCGAGCAGGCCTACATGCGTGCGCTCTACGACTACGCATTCGAGCGCGCCAGGCAGGGCTACCCCTGGGCGAAACGGCCGCCGATCTGACGCGCTTCGCCCCGGGCGCCGATCCACGTCGGGGGCGTCGGGGCGGAGGCAGCTATCCCCAGAAGGACGCGATCCCGCCCCGAGGGTTCGCCGGAACGCCCCATCAGGTGCGGGCCGGTGCCGGTTCCGACAGATCGGAACATGCTCTAACCCTTCGTTCACGCGATCGGCGCAAGGCTGGCGCATGACGCCCGCCGCCCCAGACCGCTTCGACGCCTGCGCCGCCGCCATCATGGCCGCACGCGGGCCGTTCCACCGCCATGACCCGCTCTTCGGAGGGCCTTCGGCGCACGGCATCGGGCTTGGACTTCTCTCGGTCTGGGTTGGGGGACCCGCCGACGAGGCCGCGCTGCGCCTGCTTGGGGAAGCGGGCGCAGCGCGGATCCTGCGCCAGATGGTCTGGGCGCCGCTGGGCGCCGCGCGGCTGGCCGCGGGACCCGACCTCGCGCTCTTCGCCTATGCGGCCGAGGCAGGAACCATGCAGGCGCTGGCCGACCTGCAGGAGGACCTCGGCGTCGAGGCGACCGGCGCCGCGGATGCCGCGACCATCGCCGCCGCCAGGGCGCGGGAGCCGGCCTTGCTGGCCCGGGCGATCCGCCGCCGTCACCAGGCCTGGCGCCGCGGGCGCGGCCTGCCCGCGGCCACCATGGGCGAGCCGCTGCGCAAGGCCGGCTGACGCCCCCTCTTGGCAACCTCTTCCGCCCCGGCCAGCCTGCCGGTCGCCACACGGGAGAGAGACGCATGCGGCTGGACCGTTCCTGCCTGCCGGAGGACTTCGCGACCGGGACCTTCGCGGCACGGATCATGACGCCCGAAGGGCCCTGCGTCGCCGGCTTCATCGGCGGCGCGGCCTTCGACATGACCTGCGCCTTCGGCACCATGTCCCGCTGGATGGAAGAGGAGCAGCCCGCCGCCGCAATCCGCCCGCGCGGCGCGCCGATGGCGCTCGACCTCGACGCCCTGATCACGAATTCCGCCCATGATGCGCGCGATCCGGCCAAGCCCTGGCTGCTCTCGCCCATCGACCTGCAGGCGGTGAAGGCAGCCGGCGTGACCTATGTGCGCTCGATGCTCGAACGGGTGATCGAGGAACGCTGCCGCGGCGACGCCTCCCGCGCCGAGGCGGTGCGCGCCGAGGTCCGCGCCATCATCGGCGACGACCTCGCCAACCTGGTTCCCGGCAGCGCCGAGGCGATGCGGGTCAAGGAGGCGCTGGTCGCCAAGGGCTGGTGGAGCCAGTACCTCGAGGTCGGCATCGGCCCGGATGCCGAGATTTTCACCAAATGCCCGCCCATGGCGACGGTCGGGGTCGGCTCCAAGATCGGCGTGCATCCGAATTCGCACTGGTCGAACCCGGAGCCCGAGGCGGTGATGGTGGTCAACAGCCGCGGCCGCATCCAGGGGGCGACGCTCGGCAACGACGTGAACCTGCGCGACGTCGAAGGCCGGTCGGCGCTGCTGCTCGGCCGCGCGAAGGACAACAACGCCTCGGCGGCGCTGGGGCCGATGATCCGGCTGTTCGACGAGGGCTTCTCGATCGAGGACATCCGCCGTGCTGAGGTCGCGCTGACCATCAGCGGGCGAGACGGCTTCACGCTGGACGAGCGCGGCGCGGCAGGTTCGATCAGCCGCGACCCGACCGACCTCGTCGCGCAGATGATCGGCGCGCACCACCAGTATCCGGACGGTGCGGTCCTCTACCTCGGCACGCCCTTCTCCCCGACCAAGGATCGCGGGGCCGCCGGGATGGGTTTCACGCACAAGGAGGGCGACGTGGTGCGGATCGCCTCGGCGCGGCTGGGGGCGCTGGTGAACGAGGTGGACCGGACGGACGAGTGCCCGCCCTGGGCGTTCGGGACCGGGGCCTTGTTCGCGTCGCTGATGCGGCGGGGGCTGCCGCGGCCGTGACGCGAAGGGGCGCCGCCCCTCCGCGCCTCCCCTTTGGAAGCCGATATGCGGCACCGGCGCCAAAAGTCGGTGTGCGAAGGCCTTTCGGCCTCCGGCGGGTGGGGTATGGGGAGGGCGGAACCCTCCCCAGGAGACCTGCGCGATGAAGGAAGAACACGGCACCCTCGACCGCGGCGACGGCATCGCCCTCGCCTGGCGGCGCCTGCCGGGCCGCGGCCCCGGCGTGGTCTTCCTCGGCGGCTTCAACTCCGACATGACCGGCACCAAGGCCGAGTTCCTCGCCGGCTGGTGCGAAGCCCGCGGCACGCCCTTCCTGCGCTTCGACTATTCCGGCCACGGCGCTTCGGGCGGCCGCTTCGTGGACGGCACGATCGGCCGCTGGGCCGAGGATGCGGCGCGCATCGTCGCTGCCCTGGCGGACGGGCCGCAGGTCCTGGTCGGATCCTCGATGGGCGGCTGGATCGCGCTGCTGCTGGCGCGGCGCCTGGCCGCGCGCGCCGTGGTCGGGATCGCGCCGGCGCCCGACTTCACCGAGGATCTGATGTGGGCGGAGTTCACGCCCGAGCAGCGCGCCACGATCGAGCGCGATGGCGTGTGGCAGCGGCCGAGCGACTACGGCGATCCCTACCCCATCACCCGCGCGCTGATCGAGGATGGCCGGAAGCACCTGCTGCTGCGCGCGCCGCTCGCCCTGGATGCGCCGCTGCGGATCCTGCAGGGGCAGGCCGACCCCGACGTGCCCTGGCGCCACGCCCTGCGCATCGCCGAGGCCGCGACGGGCGGCGATGTCCGCGTGCACCTCATCAAGGACGGCGACCATCGCCTGTCCCGCCCGCAGGACCTCGCGCTACTGGGCGAGACCCTCGCGCCGCTCCTCCTCGAGGATCGCAGCTAGGCCCTCGCGGTAGGTCGGGTGGCGCCAGGCGATGCCGAGCGCGGCCTTGGTCGCGGCATTGGCGACGCGGCGGCTCTCCGCCCAGAAGGAGAGCGCCGTGGGCGACATGTGTCGCCGCGCCTCCTCGAAGGGCATGGCGGGCGGCACCGGCAGGCTCAGCAGGCCGGCCGCGTGGGCGACGACCTCGGCGGCCTCCGCCGCCTCGTCATCGACCAGGTGCAGCACGCGGATGCCGGGCGGCAGGGGTTGCCGCGCCGCCGCCAGCACCGCGCGCGCGATGTCGTCGCGATGGATGCGGGTGAAGGCATGCCCGGCCTTGACGACGCGCCGCGCCTTGCCGGCGCGCAGATCGTCCAGGGCCGAGCGGCCCGGACCATAGATCCCCCCGGCCCGGAACAGGTCGAGCGCCGCGCGCCCGGCGAGGAGGACGCGCCAGGCCCTCTCCGCCTCGAGCCGCCGGCGGCTGCGCGGCTGGCCCGGCGCGGGCGGGGTCGTCTCGTCCACCGATGCTCCCTCCCGGTCGCCATAGATGCCGGTGGTGGAGAGGTAGCCGACCCAGCGCAGCCGGCCGGCCGCAAGAGCGGCTTCGAGTGCCGGCCCATGCGCCGCGATGACCGGATCCCCCGCCTCCCCCGGCGGCGCGGTGACGAGGAGATGACTGGCCCGCCCGATGGCGGGGCCGGCCTGCGCGAAGGGCAGCAGGGTCACGCCAGGCGGCGGCGCGGCAGCAACGGGGTCGCGCGCCGTGCCCGCCACCGCCCAGCCGGCCTTCGCCGCGTCCCGGGCAACCGCGCACCCGGCATAGCCGAGGCCCACCACTACCAGCATGTCATCCATTCCTTCGCCGATCTGGCACGCGATCCGCCCCGCGACTAGATTGGAACGATGCTCCCCCCCCGCCTCCTGGTCGCTGGTCTTGCGGCAATGCTGCTGCTGCTCGCGGGTGGCGGCGGCGCGTGGTGGTGGCTGTCATCGGATCGTGGCGGGCCGGAGACGCTGCCCACGCCGCCCGAACCGCCGCGTCTCTCGGATGCCCCCGAATACGAGCGCTGCCTCGACATGATCGAGGACGACCCGATCGGCGCGCGGCGCTTCGCGGAATCCTGGGGCATGGAGGGCGGCGGGGAATCGGCCGAGCATTGCTCGGCCCTCGCCTCGCTGTCGCTGGGCGAGGCGGAGCGCGCCGCCGGGGCCCTGGAACGCATCGCCGCGCGCAGCCAGGCCGGCCTCGGCGCCCGCGCCGCGGTCTTCGGCCAGGCCGGCGAAGCCTGGACCGCCGCCGGCAAGCCCGAACGGGCCTATGCCGCGCTGACCCTCGCGCTGGCCCTGGTCCCGACCGATCCTGCGCTGCTGACCGAACGCGGGGTGGCGCTGCTGGCCCTCGACCGGCCCGCCGACGCCTTCGACGACCTCGATCTCGCCGTGGCCGCCGACGGGTCCAGCGCCGAGGCCTGGGTGCTGCATGCGTCGGCGCTGCGGCGGCTCGACCGTATCGCGCCCGCGGCCGAAAGCGTCGCACGTGCGCTGCGCCTGGAGCCGGACAATGCCGAGGCGCTCCTCGAGCGCGGCATCATCCGGCAGATCCAGGGCAACGGCACCGGCGCGCGGGCGGACTGGGAACGCGTGATCGAGATCGCCCCGAACGGATCGGCGGCGGACCTCGCCGCGCAGAACATGGCGCTGATGGAAGCCGGCCCCGCGCGGCACTGAGAGCCTGTCCGGACATGCGCCATGGAGCGCATGCCGGCGAACGGCACCGGCGTGCGTCAGAAATCCAGGTCGGCGTAGTGGGCGGGCGGCTGAAGCCCGCTGATCCGGTCGGCGAGCAGCGGCCGGAAGGAGGGGCGCGACTTCACCCGCGCATACCAGTCCTTGGCCGATTCGTTCAGCGACCAGTCGATGTCGCCGATGTAGTCGAGGGCGGAGAGATGCGCCGCCGCGGCGAGATCCGCCAGGGAGAGCATCGGCCCGGCGAGCCAGGGCCGCGTCTCCGCGAGCCAGCCGAGATAGGCGAGATGCGGCTTGAGATTGGCATAGCCGGCGCGGATCGCGGTCGCATCCGGGTTGCCGCGGCCCATCGTCCGCTTGACCTGCTTCTCGTAGAGCAGGTTCATCCCGACCTCGGCGTGGAACTTGCCGTCGAACCAGGCGACCAGGCGGCGGACCTCCACCCGCTCGGCAAGCGTGCGGCCGAGCAGCGGCGTGTCCGGATAGGCCTCGTCGAGGTATTCGCAGATCGCGTAGGAATCCGGGATCGTGAGGCCGTTGTCCTCCTGCAGCACGGGCACGGTGCAGGCAGGGTTCATGCCCAGGAATTCGTCGCGCCTCTCCCACACGCGTTCCACGCGCAGGTCGAAGGGGATGCGCTTCTCCGCCAGGGCAAGGCGGACCTTGCGCGAGAAAGGCGAGAGGGGAAGGTGATAGAGCAGCCGCACGATGCCGGGCTTATGCCACCCGGCCGGTGCCGCGCAAAGCCCCGCGGTCAGATCCGCCGGGCGCAGGCGAGGAAGGCTTCCGTCACCGCCCGTGTCCCGCGCAGGTCGGCCGACCAGGGCGCGACGTTCTCCCCCGGGAACTGGATCTGCATGCGGTAGCCGGCGGCGAAGGCTTCCACGAAGTTGAGGAAGTTCCGGAAAGCGCCGCCGTAGGAGGCCTCGATCATGTCGCGCCGGCTGGTGCTGCGGTAGTTGAGCTCGGCGCGCCGGCTGTCGATCGCGATGAGGATGCGTCCGGTCGAGCCCTCCCGGACGTTCCAGTTCCGATCGCCGACCTGGACGTAGCCGTGCAGGTTGCCGCGCAGCCGTTCCACCTTGATCCAGAAGAAGCGGCCGCGGCGGTTGGCATTGGTGCCCATGCCGCAGATCGGGCCGCTGTCGGTCTGCGCGACATAGGCACGCCAACCGTTGGCGGAGGCGATGTTGCGCACCTGCGCCGAGGCGGGCGCCGCGATGGCGATGACGGCCGCGAAGGCCAGGGCCAGAAGTCGCATGCGCTGCTCCTTTCGTCCGTCCCGCGTGTGGTTCCGGCATGCAGGACAAAAGATGACAGCCAGGACATGCGAACGGAAGGCTCCGCGCCGCCGCCCGGTGAAGCGCTTCACCGGGCGGCGCGCAGATGCGGCTACTCCGCGGCGACCGCGGCGGCCTCGCTCATCGGCACCGGCAGGTACTTCGCGTATTCCTTCGGCACGACATGCCAGAAGCGGCCACGCTCGGTCGCCCATTCGTTCAGCAGGCGGGCGGCGAAGCGGCTGCCCGTCTCGGCGACATGCCGCGCGATCAGGTCGCAGAGCGCGCCTTCCCAATGGGGATGCGCGAGCCGGCCCCAGAGCAGCGTGTCCGGATTCACCCGCAGCTCGAAGGTATCGTCCGCGTCGTAGACGAAGGCGTGGCCGCCGGTGAAGCCGGCGCCGAAATTGTCGCCCACCGCGCCGAGGATCACGACCGTGCCGCCGGTCATGTACTCGCAGCCATTGGCGCCGCAGCCCTCGACCACCGCGGTCGCGCCGGAATTGCGCACCGCGAAGCGTTCGCCGGCCTGGCCGGCGGCGAAGAGCTCGCCCGCCGTGGCGCCATAGAGCACCGTGTTGCCGATGATGGTGTTCTCGTTCCACACCAGCGGCGAGGACGGCGCCGGCCGCACCACGATGGTCGCACCCGAAAGCCCCTTGCCCACGTAGTCGTTGGCGTCGCCGAAGACCTCGAGCTTGAGGCCCCGGACGCCGAAGGCGCCGAGCGACTGGCCCGCCGAGCCGCGCAGCCGCACGTTCAGGTGAGCAGGCTGCAGGCCGCTCATCCCGAACTGCCGCGTGATGCGCGACGACACCTTGGTGCCGATCGCGCGATGCGTGTTCCGGATGTTGTACTGGAGCTGCATCTTCTCGCCGTGGCGGAACAGCGCCTCGGCATCGCGGATCATCTCCGCGTCCAGCGTCTCCGGCACCTCGTTGCGGCCTTCCATGGTGCAGAAGGACGCATGCGGGCCGGCATCCGCCTGCACGAGCAGCGGATTGAGGTCGAGGTCGTCGAGGTCCTCGGACCCGCGGCTGACCTGGTGCAGCAGGTCGGTGCGCCCGATCACGTCCGTCAGCCTGCGGAAACCGAGGGAGGCGAGGATCTCGCGCACTTCCTCCGCCACGAAGGAGAAGAGGTTGATCACCTTCTCCGGCGTGCCGGTGAACTTCTGGCGCAGCGCCTCGTCCTGCACGCAGACGCCGACGGGACAGGTGTTGGAATGGCACTGGCGGACCATGATGCAGCCCATGGCGACCAGCGAGGCAGTGCCGATGCCGAATTCCTCGGCGCCGAGCATGGCCGCGATCACCACGTCGCGCCCGGTCTTGATGCCGCCGTCGGTGCGCAGCTTCACGCGGTGGCGCAGGCGGTTCAGCAACAGCACCTGATGGGTCTCGGAAAGCCCCATCTCCCACGGCAGGCCGGCATACTTGATCGAGGACTGCGGCGAGGCGCCGGTGCCGCCCGAATGGCCCGAGACCAGGATCGCATCCGCCTTCGCCTTGGCCACGCCCGCGGCGATGGTGCCGATGCCCGAGCGGCTCACGAGCTTCACGCAGACCGTCGCATCGGGGTTGATCTGCTTGAGGTCGTAGATGAGCTGCGCGAGATCCTCGATCGAGTAGATGTCGTGGTGCGGCGGCGGGCTGATCAGCATCACGCCCGGCGTCGAATGCCGCAGCTTCGCGATCAGGCCGGTCACCTTGAAGCCGGGCAGCTGCCCGCCCTCGCCGGGCTTGGCGCCCTGGGCGACCTTGATCTCGATCTCGCGGCAGTTGTTCAGGTATTCCGCGGTGACGCCGAAGCGGCCGCTCGCGATCTGCTTGATCGCGGAATTGGCGTTGTCGCCATTGGCGCGCGGCCTGGCCCGCGACGGATCCTCGCCGCCCTCGCCGCTGTCGGACTTGGCCCCGATGCGGTTCATCGCGATCGAGAGCGTCTCATGCGCCTCGGGGCTCAGCGCGCCGAGGGAGATGCCGGGCGCGACGAGGCGCTTGCGGATCTCGGTGATGCTCTCGACCTCCTCGATCGCCACCGGCGTGCGGCCTTCCTTGCGGAAATCGAGCAGGTCGCGCAGCGCCACCGGCGGCAGCCTCCGCGCCGCCTCGGTGTAGCGCTTGTAGGTCTGGTAGCTGTCGGTCTCGACCGCCTTCTGCAGCGTGTGGATCAGGCTGCCGTCGAAGGCGTGCACCTCGCCCCGCCGCCGCAGCTTGTAGAGGCCGCCGACCGGCAGGGTGACCGCGCCCTCCGCCCAGGCCTTCCCGTGCAGCGCGAGGACGCGGCGCGCGATGCCGGAAAGCCCGATGCCCGAGATGCGCGACGGCGTGCCGGGGAAGAATTCCGCCACCAGCGCGCGGGAGAGGCCGATCGCCTCGAAGTTCATGCCGCCGCGGTAGGAGGAGAGGACGCCGATACCCATCTTGGACATGACCTTGAGCAGGCCCTTGTCCACCGCCTTGCGGTACTTCGCGACCGCATCGCCGAGGCCGGCATTGCCGAAGAGGCCGCGGCGGTGCCGGTCGGCGATGCTCTCCTGCGCGAGATAGGCGTTGACCGTCGTGGCGCCTGCCCCGATCAGCACTGCAAAGTAGTGCACGTCCATGCACTCCGCCGCGCGGACGTTGAGCGAGGTGAAGGTGCGCAGCCCGTGCTTCACAAGGTGCGTCTGCACCGCGCCGACCGCGAGGATCATCGGGATCGCGGCGCGCTCGAAGCCCTGCGCCTCATCGGTCAGGATGACGTGGGCGCAGCCGGAGCGCACGCCCTCCTCCGCCTCGCGGCGGATGCGCTCGATGGCGCGGCGCAGGCCGGTCTCGCCGTCGCCGGTCGGCCAGGTGCAGTCCACCGTGCAGACGGTGCTGCCCATGTAGTCGCGCATCGCCTCGAACTGCGCGTTCGACAGGACGGGGCTGTCCAGCATCAGCATGTCGCACTGGGTCGGGTCCTCGTCGAGGATGTTCCCGAGGTTGCCCAGGCGCGTCTTCAGCGTCATCACCCGCGTCTCGCGCAGGCTGTCGATCGGCGGGTTGGTGACCTGGCTGAAGGTCTGCCGGAAATAGTGGTGCAGGCCGCGATACTGGGAGGACAGCACCGCGATGGGCGTGTCGTCGCCCATCGAGCCGGTGGCCTCGTTCGCATCCTCGGCCATCGGATGGAGGATCTGCTCCAGCTCCTCGAGCGTGTAGCCCATGGCGAGCTGGCGGCGGCGCAGTTCCTCGACCTGGAAATGCGCGCGCTCGTCGCGCTCGGGCTTCACGATCTCGCCGAGGCCGGTCGTGCGCGCGGTCCACTTCCCGAAGGGCTTGCGGTCGGCGAGCATGTCCTTGAGCGCGCCGTCCTCGTAGAAGCGGCCTTCCTCGAGGTCCACGCCGATGCACTGGCCGGGGCCGACGCGGCCCTTCTGCACGATGCGGTCCTCCGGCAGCTTCACCATGCCGGTCTCGGAACCGACGATGACGAGCCCGTCGGCGGTGATGTTGTAGCGCATCGGCCTGAGGCCGTTGCGGTCGAGGCCCGCGATCACCCAGCGCCCGTCGGTCGCGGCGATCGCCGCCGGGCCGTCCCAGGGCTCCATCACCGCGTTGCAGTACATGAAGAGGTCGCGGTGGTTCTCCGGCATCGTCGCGTTGTTGCCGACGCTTTCGGGGATCAGCATGGCCTTGGCCATGGGCGCGTCGCGCCCGCCGCGCACCAGCAGCTCGAAGACATTGTCGAGGGTGGCGGTGTCCGAGCCGCCCGCCTGCACCACTGGCTTGAGGTCCTCCATGTAGGGGTCGAGCAGCGGGTGGGAGAGCCGCGTCTCGTGGCTCTTCATCCAGTTGGCGTTGCCGTGCAGCGTGTTGATCTCGCCGTTGTGGGCGAGCATCCGGAAGGGCTGCGCCAGGCGCCAGGTCGGGAAGGTGTTGGTCGAGTAGCGCTGGTGGTAGATCGCGAAGCGCGAGACGAAACGCTCGTCGATCAGGTCGGGGTAGAACTCGGTCAGGCTCTCGGCGAGGAACATGCCCTTGTAGATGACCGAGCGCGCCGACAGCGAGCAGAGGTAGAGCTCGGGGATCTGCGCCGCGATCGCCTGCTTCTCGATCCGGCGGCGGATCACGTACATGTCGCGCTCGACGGTCTCGACGTCGCGCAGCTCGGGGTCCCAGATGAGGATCTGCTCGATCTCGGGACGCGTCGCGTTCGCCTTCTCCCCGATGCAGGCGACGTTGATCGGCACCTGGCGCCAGCCGTAGATGCTGTAGCCGGCGTTGAGGATCTCGGTCTCGATGATCTGGCGGCAGCGTTCCTGCGCGCCGAGGTCGGTCTTGGGCAGGAAGACCATGCCGACCGCGATGCGGCCCGGCCGCAGCCGGTCGCCGCCGCGCTCGACCACCTCGGAGAAGAAGTCCTGCGGGACCTCGACATGGATGCCCGCGCCGTCGCCGGTCTTGCCGTCGGCGTCCACGGCGCCGCGGTGCCAGACCGCCTTCAGCGCATCGATGCCGGCCTGCACCACCTTGCGGGAGGGCTTGCCGTCGAGGGCGGCGACCAGGCCGACGCCGCAGGCGTCGTGCCCGGTCAGGTCGAGATGCGCCGCCGAGGCGAGCAGGTCGCGGCCGCGCATGTAGGATTCGGCGAAGGCGGAACCGGTCTCGTGCTGCGTCATGGTCGTCACTCCGCGGCCATGGCCGGGGCCTCGCCCCGCGCCTGGATGAAGCTGTGGATCTGCTCGGCCACGTCGCGCCCGTCCCGGATGCCCCAGACGACGAGCGAGGCGCCGCGCACGATGTCGCCGGCGGCGAAGACGCCGGGCACGGCCGTCATCATCGTGCGGTGGTCGATCTTCAGCGTGCCCCAGCGCGTGACGCCGAGTTCCGGTTCGCCGAAGGCGGCGGGCAGGTCCTCGGGGTCGAAGCCGAGCGCCTTGATGACGAGATCGGCGCGGAGGTTGAAATGCGCGCCCGGGATGGCCTCGACCTGCTGGCGGCCGGTCGCGTCGGGCAGGCCGAGGTGCATGCGCCGGGCGCGCACGCCCTCGACCGTCTCCCCGCCGAAGAAGGCCTCGGGCGCGGCGAGCCATTCGAAGCGCACGCCTTCCTCCTCGGCGTTCCTCACCTCGCGCATCGAGCCCGGCATGTTCGCCTTGTCGCGGCGGTAGAGGCAGGTGACCGAGGCCGCGCCCTGGCGCACCGCGGTGCGGACGCAGTCCATCGCGGTGTCGCCGCCGCCGACCACGACGACATGCCTGCCCTCGGCGTTCAGCGCGCCGCTCTCGAAGGCCGGCACGTCGTCGCCGAGGCCCTTGCGGTTCGAGGCGATGAGGTAGTCGAGCGCCGCGACCACGCCGCCGAGGCCCGCTCCCTCGCATTCGATGTCGCGCGCCCGGTAGACGCCGGTCGCGACCAGCACCGCCTCGTGCTTCCGGCGCAGTTCGCCAAGGGTGACGTCCCTGCCGACCGCGGTGTTCAGGCGGAACTGGATGCCGCCCATGACGTACTGCTTCCAGCGGCGGACGACGACTTCCTTCTCCAGCTTGAAATTCGGGATGCCGTAGATCATCAGCCCGCCGGCGCGGTCGTGCCGGTCGTAGATGGTGACCTGGTAGCCGAGGGTGCGCAGCCGCTCGGCCGCGGCCATGCCGGCGGGGCCGGCGCCGATGATGCCGACGCTCTGCGCGCGTTCCCGCACGGCCCTGGGCGGCTTGACCCACCCGCGCTCCCAGGCGGTGTCGGTGATGTACTTCTCGACCGCGCCGATGGTGACGCTGTCGAAGCCCTTCTCGATGACGCAGTTGCCTTCGCAGAGGCGGTCCTGCGGGCAGACGCGACCGCAGATCTCGGGGAAGCTGTTGGTCGCGGCCGCGACCTCGTAGGCCTCCTCGAGCCGCCCCTCGGCCGTCAGCTTCAGCCAGTCGGGGATGTTGTTGTTGAGCGGGCAGTGCACCTGACAGAAGGGCACCCCGCATTGCGAGCAGCGCGAGGCCTGCTGCGCCGCGGCCTCGGCGGCGAAGGCCTCGTAGACCTCGCCCCAGTCGGCGCGGCGCTCGGCCGCGTCGCGCTTTTCCGGCGGCCGCTGCTGCAGGCGGACGAACTGGAGCATCTTATCGGCCATGTGGACCCCCGCGGGACTGACTGGGCCCCGGGCGGCACGCGCGCAGGCAGGATGCTGCGCCGCACCAGGGGCGGCGGGTCACATACGGCAACAATCCGGCCGGTGCGAGTCCTTTCTCTGCCGATAGGTCAGATTTTTTGCCCTAATTCCGCAAGACAGACCTGGAAATGCATGCGGTGCAGCGAAGCATCCGAAGGATAAGGTCCGAATAGAGACTAATTTTCTCCAATGTCTTGATTTCTCTGGCCTCCCGGGCGGAACCGCTTGAGATAGGCCGGCACGATCGCCTCCACCGCCTTCGGCCCGATGCCAAGATCGGCGAGCCCCTGCGCGCCCTCCGCCACCAGGTTGTCGTGCCTCAGCAGCACGAGCTGGTCCCGGGTCAGCGGCGGCGTCGGCAGCATCTCCCCCAGCCGCGCCTGCAGCGCGACGAGCCCCGCGGGCAGGTCGAGCATCGGCCGGTTCCGGTGCGTGTGATCGAGGACGAAGCGCAGCACCTCGCGCATGCTCATCACCCGCGGCCCGCCGAGTTCGTAGGTCCTGCCCGCCGTGTCCTCGCGCGTGGCCGCCGCGAGGACCGCATCGGCGACGTCGCCGACATAGACCGGCTGGAAGCGGGTCCTGCCGGCCACCACGGGCATCACCGGCAGCAGCGCCGCGAGCCCGGCGAAGCGGTTGAAGAACTGGTCCTCCGGCCCGAAGACGATCGACGGCCGCAGGATGGTCGCCGCGGGAAAGGCGGCGCGCACCGCCGCCTCGCCCTGCGCCTTGCTGCGGGCATAGAGGCTTTCGCTGCCCGGATCGGCCCCGATCGCCGAGACATGCACCAGGCGCGGCACCCCCGCGGCGGCGGCGAGCCTGGCGACGCGGCCGGCGCCCTCGGCCTGGATCCGCTCGAAGTCGCCCGGCTTCCGCTCGAACAGGATGCCGACGAGGTTCACCGCGACATCGGCGCCCGCCACCGCCCGCGCGACGGAGGCCTCGTCGGTGACGGAGGCGCGGACCGGCACCACCTGGCCGACATCGCCGAGTGGACGCAGGCGGCCTGCCTTCTCGGTATCCCGCCCGGCGACGCGCACGATGAAGCCGGCATTCGCGAATCGCTGCACGACGTGCCGGCCGATGAATCCCGCGCCCCCGAACACCGTCGCGACACGACGCCCCGCCATCGCCTCTTCTCCCGAAAGCCTCTCGACGAACGATATGGCCTGCGCATCGCCGCATCAAAGTGCGAGCACGGCTTGACGACCTCCATCGCGGCGCGTAAACGCCCGGCTTCGCCGCAAGGCGCCGGCCCCCTGCCCAGGTGGCGGAATTGGTAGACGCGCAGGTTTCAGGTACCTGTGGCCGCAAGGCTGTGAAGGTTCGAGTCCTTTCCTGGGCACCATCGCTTCGCGATCGAGGCGACAGCTTCGCCACCGGCCATCGCGGCGGCGGCACGCAAGCCCCGGACATGCCAGCGCCGACGCGCCCACCCCGCGCCGCACCCAATCATATCGGACATGGATCGCACCCTCCGGCAGGCGCGATGCGCGTCCCCGCGCCGTTCGTCCCGTGGGATCCGGCCGGGTCTCGGCACCGCAGAGGCATTCGGCCGTCGCCTGGCGCGAAGGGCCGTCCTCCGGCCCGGCGCCGCGGGCCATGCCGACGTTGCCTCGCGAACCCGACGCCCGCCGGGCGCGCTGCCCAGACAGGCCGGGATGGCGCTTCCCGCACCCGGCAATCTGGTCTAGGCGCTGGAGGAAGGCGACGAGGCACTGGCGCCCGTCCCGGCACCATCCAGACCAAGGGCGCGCATCCCGTGGGCACCACCCTCTTCACCCATGCCGGCGTGACCATCCGGCTCCATCGCAACGACCTGCCGGACGGCATCGACTTCGGCCGCGTCGTCGCCATCGATACGGAGACGATGGGCCTCAACCCGCATCGCGACCGGCTGTGCCTGGTGCAGCTCTCCTCGGGCGACGGGACCGCGCATCTCGTGCAACTGATCCCCGAGAGCCTCGGCGGCCAGGGCTTTGCGGCGCCGAACCTGAAGAAGCTGCTGGCCGACCCGGCGGTGACGAAGCTGTTCCACTTCGCCCGCTTCGACGTGGCCGCGCTCTACCGCTATCTCGGCGTGACCACGGCGCCGGTGATCTGCACCAAGATCGCCGCGAAGCTGGTGCGCACCTTCACCGACCGGCACGGCCTCAAGGACCTCTGCAAGGAACTGCTGGGCGTCGATCTGTCAAAGCAGCAGCAGACCTCCGACTGGGGCGCGCCGGACCTGACGCCCGAGCAGCTCGCCTATGCGGCCTCGGACGTGCTGCACCTGCATGCGCTCTGGGCGAAGCTCGAAGGGCTGCTGCGGCGCGAGGGGCGGCTCGAGCTCGCCGAGGCCTGCTTCCGCTTCCTGCCCGCACGCGGCAAGCTCGACCTGCTGGGCTACGAGGACCCGGACATCCTCGCGCATTGACGGGGCGCGCGGGGGCGGCGCCTTCGTGCCCCTCCGCCGCGGGCGGGACCGGCTGAGCCGTCCCCGTTCGCCCTGGCTCACGGCAACGTCTCCAGCCCGTCGTTTCTGCGGGCATCTTCACCCGATCAGGTGATTCCACCTGATCGGAATCCGCTCTGGAGTTCTTTTCGATCAGGCGGCACCGGCCCGCACCCCCACCCGGCCACCCATCCAGGATACTGTCGTTGGG
>JAFADX010000353.1 GCA_023424475.1 Pseudomonadota bacterium | reverse complement strand
GCCCGGGTCTATGCGCCCGGCCCATGAGCGACATCCTTCCCATCCGCCGCGCCCTGATCTCCGTCTCAGACAAGACGGGGCTGATCGAATTCGGCCGCTTCCTCGCTGCCCGGGGGGTGGAGATCCTGTCCACCGGCGGCACGGCCAAGGCGCTGCGGGAAGGCGGGGTGCCGGTGAAGGACGTCTCGGACCACACGGGCTTCCCCGAGATCCTGGACGGGCGGGTGAAGACGCTGGTGCCGCAGGTCCATGGCGGCATCCTCGGCCGCCGCGACCTGCCCGGGCACCTGGCGCAGATGGAACGGCACGCCATCGCGCCGATCGACCTGGTGGCGGTGAACCTCTACCCCTTCGAGGCGACGGTCGCGAAGGGGGCGGGCTTCGGGGACTGCATCGAGAACATCGACATCGGCGGGCCGGCGATGATCCGTTCCGCCGCCAAGAACCACGCCGGCGTCGCGGTGCTGACCGAACCGCAGCACTTCGCCGAGGTACAGGCCGAGATCGAGGCCAGGGGCGGCACGACGCTCGCCACCCGCCGCCGGCTCGCCGCGGCGGCCTATGCCCGCACGGCGGCCTATGACGCGGCGATCTCGGGCTGGTTCGCGAGGCAGGAGGGGCAGGACTTCCCGGCCCGCCTGTCGATCCCGGGCGTGCTGCGCCAGGGGCTGCGCTACGGGGAGAACCCGCACCAGTCCGCCGCCTTCTACGTGGATGGCTCGAACCGCCCGGGGATCGCCACGGCGACGCAGGTGCAGGGCAAGGAACTGTCCTACAACAACCTCAACGACACCGACGCGGCCTTCGAATGCGTCGCGGAGTTCGACCAGCCGGCGATCGTCATCGTCAAGCACGCCAACCCCTGCGGCGTCGCGGCGGAGGGCAGCCTGGCCGCCGCCTGGGACAAGGCGCTGCTGTGCGACCCGGTCTCGGCCTTCGGCGGCATCGTCGCGGCGAACCGGACGCTGGATGCCGCGGCGGCGGAGAAGATCACCGCCATCTTCACCGAGGTGGTGATCGCCCCCGATGCCGATGACGCCGCGAAGGCGGTCTTCGCGAGAAAGAAGAACCTGCGCCTGCTGCTGACCGGCGGCCTGCCGGAAGCGGGCGCGCCGGGCCTCGCCTTCAAGTCCGTCGCGGGCGGCTTCCTGGCGCAGTCGCGCGATGCCGGGCAGGTGCGGGAAGATGCGCTGAAGGTGGTGACGCAGCGCGCGCCCTCACGGTCCGAGATGGCCGACCTGCTGTTCGCCTTCCGCGTCTGCAAGCACGTGAAGTCGAATGCGATCGTCTATGCGAAGGGCCTCGCGACGGTCGGCATCGGCGCGGGGCAGATGAACCGCGTCGAGTCGAGCCGCATCGCCGCCTGGAAGAGCGAGGCGGCGGCGAAGGCCGCCGGCATCGAGCGCCCGCTGGCCGAGGGCTCGGTGGTGGCCTCCGACGCCTTCTTCCCCTTCGCGGATGGCCTGGAGACGGCCGCCGCGGCCGGGGCGACGGCGGTGATCCAGCCGGGCGGCTCGATCCGCGATGCCGAGGTGATCGCCGCGGCCGACCGGGCCGGGCTCGCGATGGTCTTCACCGGCATGCGCCACTTCCGCCACTGAGGCCCGCGCCGCCGCCACGGGCGGGGCGGCCCGGCGCGCCGGCACATTCCGGCTTTGGAGGGTTGAGCATGGACAGACTGGTCGCCGGCTATCGTCGTTTCCGCCAGGAGACCTGGCCGCAGCAGCGCGCGCGCTTCGAGGAGCTCGCCGCCCGGGGCCAGCGCCCGGAGACCATGGTCATCGCCTGTTCGGACAGCCGGGTCGATCCGCAGATGATCTTCTCCGCCGGTCCCGGCGAGCTCTTCGTGGTCCGCAACGTGGCGAACCTGGTGCCGCCCTACATGCCGGACGCGGCGTTCCACGGCACCAGCGCGGCGGTGGAATTCGCCGTGCGGGTGCTGCAGGTGAAGCGCATCGTGGTGATGGGCCACGCGCTGTGCGGCGGCATCCGCGCGCTGCTCGAAGGCGCGCCGCCCGAGGCCCGGGACTTCATCGCCGGCTGGATCACCATCGCCAATCGCGCGCGCGAGGCGGCGCTGCGCTGCGACGACCCGGAACAGCGGCTGGAAGCGGCGGAGCACGAGGCGGTGCGCATCTCGCTCGCCAACCTCATGACCTTCCCCTGGGTGGCGGAGGCCGTGGCCGCCAGGCGGCTCTCGCTGCACGGGACGCATTTCGGCGTGGCGACGGGCCGCCTCGTGCTGGTCCCGGCCGAGGGGCCGGCGAGCACGGCGGGCTGAGCCCCGGGGCCTCGCCATCGCGCGGGGCGGGGTGCGAGACTCGGGGCCTCGATTCGGGGGATCTCTCTCATGGCGACGGAAAGCCTGGCGCTGCTCGGCGCCATCGCGGTCGTGGCGGTGCTGGTGCTGGTCCTGTTGCTGCGGCGGCCATCGGCGGATCCGATGCTGGCGCAGCGGCTCGCGGACCTTCAGGGGGCGCTGGAACGGCAGGCCGAGCGCGTCGCCGCGCTGCCCGCCGAATTCGAGCGCGGACTCGCGCGGGAAGCGGCGGCGATCGGCGGGCGGGTCGCCGACGGGGCGCTCGACCAGACCAGGGCGCTGGCCGAAGGGATCGGCCGCATCGCGGACCGGCTGTCCGCCCAGGAGAAGGCGGTGCTGGACCGCCTTGCGACCGATGCGGCCGCGCTGGCCGAGCGGTTGGCCCAGGACGCCCAGGCGACGCGCGATGCGATGGCCGAGCAGCGCGCAAGCGTCGTGAAGGCGCTGACCGAGCACAAGGACGACATGGCGCTGCTGCGGCGCGACCTGACGCAGGGCATCGCGGAGATCCGCGCGGCCTTCCTGGAAGGCCTGGCGAAGCTGCAGGAGACGCTGGCAACCGAGAACGCGCGGGGACGCGACCTGCTCGACGCGAAGCTGAAGGAACTGCGCGAGGGCAACGAGGCGCGCCTGGCCGAGATCCAGAAGACGGTGAACGAGCAGCTGCAATCGGCCGTCGAGAAGCAGATGCAGGAAAGCTTCTCCCGCGTGGTGGACCATATCGCGGCGCTGCAGAAGTCCATGACCGACGTGCAGGTGGTCGCCGCCGGCATCGGCGACGTGAAGCGCCTGTTCTCCAACGTGAAGACGCGGGGCGGCTGGGGCGAGGCGCAGGTGCGCGCGCTGCTCGACGACATCCTCCCGCCCGGCTCCTACGAGACGAACAAGAAGCTCTCGGAGGACACGGCGGAGGCGGTGGAGTTCGCCATCCGCATGCCGGCGGATCGCGGGCGCGAGGTGTTCCTCGCGGTGGACGCCAAGTTCCCGACCGAGGACTGGGACCGCCTCGTCATCGCCTCCGACGCCGGGGATGCCGAGGCCGAGAAGGCGGCGCGGCGCGCGCTCGAAGCCCGCGTGCGGGCGGAGGCCGCGAAGATCGCCGCGAAGTACATCCGCCCGCCGCTGACGGTGGAATTCGCCGTGCTCTATCTGCCGACCGAGGGGCTTTATGCCGAGATCGCACGCATCCCGGGCGCGATCGAGGAGATCGGGCGGGTCAACCGCGTCATGGTGCTCGGCCCCTCCCTGCTCCCGGCCATGCTGCGCACCATCCAGATGGGCCATGTCACCATCGCGCTCGGCGAGAAGGCCGACCTGGTCCGCGAACTGCTCGGCGCCACCAAGGCCGAGATGGGCAGGATGGACGAGGTGCTGGCCAGGCTCCGCAAGCAGGTGACGGCGGTGGGCAACACCATCGACGCGGCGCAGGTGCGCACCCGGGCGGTGGCGCGCAAGCTGCGCGGCGTCGATGCGGTGGAAGGCCCGCGCGGGGCGGCTCTGCTGGAGCTGGAGGCGGAGGAACCGCCCGGCGAGGGGGACGAATCGTGAGCCTGCTGCAGATCCAGTCGGCCGCGGGGCTGCTGCTGCTGGCCGGCCTCGCCTGGGCGCTGGGCGGGTTCCGCCGGGGCGTCACGCTCCGCGTGACCGCGACCGGCCTCGCGCTGCAGCTCGCATTGGCCGCCATGCTGCTAAACCTGCCGCCGGCGCGCGCCGCCTTCGCCCTGCTGGGCGGCGCCGTGAACGCGCTGGCGATAGCGACCCGGGCCGGCACCTCGCTGGTCTTCGGCTACCTCGGCGGCGGTCCGCTGCCCTTCCGGGAACCCTATCCCGGCGCCGGCTTCATCCTGTTCTTCCAGGCGCTGCCGCTGGTGCTGGTGGTCGGCGCGCTCTCCTCGGTGCTCTACCACTGGGGGGTGCTGCCGGCGATCGTGCGGGGCATGGCGGGCGTGCTGCGGCGGCTGTTCGGCCTGGGCGGCGCGACCGGCTTCGGCGTCGCGGCCAATGTCTTCGTCGGCATGGTCGAGGCGCCGCTGATGATCCGCGCCTGGCTCGCGCGGCTGACGCGCTCGGAGATGTTCGTGGTGATGACCGCGGGGCTCGCCACCATCTCGGGCAATACGCTGGTGGTCTATGCGCTCATCATCTCCCCCGTCGTGCCGGATGCCGCGGGGCAGCTGCTGACCGCCTCGGTCGTCTCGGCGCCGGCGGCGATCCTCGCCGCGCTGCTGATGCTGCCGCCCGCGCCCGGCGATGCCGTGACCGAGGGCGGGGAAGGCGTGCCGGAACGGCTCTACGATTCCTCGATGGACGCGCTGGTGCGCGGCACGCAGGACGGGCTGAACCTGCTGCTCGGCATCATGGCCTCGCTGATCGTCTTCGTGGCCATCGTCGCGCTGATCAACCTCGCCATCGAGCCGCTGACCGGCCTCACGCTGCAGAAGGCCATGGGCGGGGTGCTCTGGCCGGTCGCCTGGGCGATGGGCGTGCCGGCGGCGGAAGCCGCGACGGTCGGCGCCTCGCTCGGCGTGAAGATGGTGATCAACGAATTCGTCTCCTACCTCGACCTCGCGCGGTCGGGGGGCGCGGGGCTGTCCGACCGCTCGCGGCTGATCCTGACCTATGCGCTGTGCGGCTTCTCCAACTTCGGCTCGGTCGGGATCATGGTAGGGGGCATGACGGCGATGTGCCCGGAGCGGCGCGCCGACATCGTGCGGCTCGGGCTGCCCGCGCTGGTTTCGGCGACCATCGCCTGCTGCATGACCGGGGCGGTTGTCGGGGTGCTGACTCCGCCCTGATCCAGGGGCAGGATGGCGGGCCGAAGGAGCGCCGCCCATGACCCATATCGTCCACCGCAACCTGCGCGAAGCCCCGCCCGTCGCCATCTCCGGCCGCGGGATCTGGCTGCGCGACGCCTCGGGGCACGAGGTGATCGACGGGTCCGGCGGCGCGGCGGTCGCCTGCCTCGGGCACGGGCACCCGCATGTGGTGGGTGCGATGAAGGCGCAGATCGACCGGCTCTGCTACGCCCATACCGCGCTGTTCAGCGCCGAGAGCGCGGAACGCCTGGCGGACATGCTGGTCGGCCATGCGCCGGGCGGGCTGACCCACGCCTATTTCGTCTCCTCCGGCTCGGAAGGGATGGAGGCCGCGCTCAAGATGGCCCGGCAATGGGCCATCGAGTCCGGGCAGCCGCAGCGCACGAAATACATCGCGCGGCGGCAGTCCTATCATGGCAATACCCTCGGCGCGCTGGCCGCCGGCGGCAACGCCATGCGGCGCGCGCCCTATGCGCCGATCCTCTCGGACGCCTTCAGCCACGTCTCGCCCTGCTACCCGTATCGCGACCGGCGCGACGGCGAATCCGACGCGGACTACGTCGCGCGCCTGGCCGCCGAGCTGGAAGCCGAGTTCCAGCGCCTCGGCCCGCAGAACGTGATCGCCTTCTGCGCCGAGACCATCGTCGGCGCGACGCTCGGCTGCGCCACGGCCCTGCCCGGCTACTTCCCGGCCATGAAGGCCGTCTGCGAGCGCCACGGCGCCCTGCTGATCCTCGACGAGGTGATGTCGGGCATGGGCCGCTCGGGCACCCTGCACGCCTGGGAACAGGAAGGCATCACCCCCGACATCCAGGTGATCGCCAAGGGCCTCGGCGGCGGCTACCAGCCGATCGGCGGCATCCTCGTCCATGGCCGGGTGATCGAGGCGCTGAGCAAGGGTTCGGGCACCTTCAAGCACGGCCATACCTACCAGGCCCATCCCGTCGCCTGCGCCGCGGCGCTCGCGGTGCAGGAGGTGATCCGGGACGAGAACCTCCTCGACAACGTCAAGGCGATGGGCGCTTTGCTCGAACAGGGCCTGGTCGAACGCCTGGGCAACCACGCCAGGGTCGGCGACATCCGCGGCCGCGGCCTGTTCTGGGCGGTGGAACTGGTCAAGGACCGCGCAAGCAAGGCGGTCTTCGACCCGTCTCTCGCGATGAACGAGCGGGTGAAGAAGGAAGCCTTCGACCGCGGCCTCGCCTGCTATCCGATGGGCGGCACCATCGACGGCAGGCATGGCGACCACGTCATCCTGGCCCCGCCCTATGTCTGCACGGCCGGGGAGATCGCGATGATCGTCGAGCGTTTCGGCGACGCGGTGGACGCCGCCGTCGCCGGGGCGTGAGGCGCTTCGCGCCGCGCGCCCATGTCACCGCCCCGTGCCGCAATCCTGCCGCGGCACGGGGGCCATCCTGCACCGCCTGAACGCCGAAACCCGACAGGGATCGAGACACCGTGCCCATCATCAACCGCATCGCCGAATTCCAGCCCGAACTGACGGCCACGCGCCGCGACATCCACGCCCATCCGGAACTGGGCTTCGAGGAGCACCGCACCTCAGACCTGGTCGCGAAGGCGCTCGAATCCTGGGGGATCGAGGTGCATCGCGGCATCGCCGGCACCGGACTGGTCGGCGTGCTGCGCAACGGCGCTTCGAAGCGGTCGATCGGCTTCCGCGCCGACATGGACTGCCTGCCGATGACCGAGACCAGCGACGTCGCGCACCGGTCCACCACGCCGGGGAAGATGCACGCCTGCGGGCATGACGGGCACACCACGATGCTGCTCGGCGCCGCGCGCTACCTGGCGGAGACCAGGAACTTCGACGGCACGGTGAACTTCATCTTCCAGCCGGCCGAGGAAGGCGGCGGCGGCGGCCGCGTGATGGTCGAGGAGGGCCTGTTCGACCGCTTCCCCTGCGATGCCGTGTACGGGATGCACAACTCGCCCGAACTCCCGCTGGGCGAGGCGCGCATCTTCGCCGGCCCGGCGCTCGCCGCGGCGGATCGCATCACCATCGCCGTGCACGGCAAGGGCGGCCATGCCTCCCGCCCGCAGCAATGCGTCGATCCGGTGCTGGTGGCCTCCCACATCGTCGTCGCGACCCAGTCCATCGTCGCCCGCTCGATGGACCCGATCGACACCGCGGTGGTCAGCATCTGCCAGTTCCATGCCGGGGAGGCCTCCAACGTCATCCCCGAGACCGCCGAACTGCGCGGCACCGTCCGCACCTTCAAGCCGGAGGTGCAGGACATGATCGAGCGCCGCCTGGGCGATGTCGTGCGCGCGATCGCCGAGGCGCATGGCGCGAAGGCGGAACTCTCCTACCAGCGCGGCTATCCGCCCACCGTGAACCACGCCGAGCAGGCCGAGCGGGCGGCGCAGGCCGCCGTCGCGGTGCTCGGGGAACAGAAGGTCCATCGCAAGCCGGTGCCGCGCATGGGGGCGGAGGATTTCTCCTACATGCTGATCGCGCGGCCGGGCTGCTTCATCGGCATCGGGCAGGGCGACGGGGGGAAGCACTCCGTCTCGCTGCACAACCCGCACTACGACTTCAACGACGATCTGATCCCGCTCGGCTCCTCGCTCTTCGCGCGGCTGGCCGAACAGGAACTCAACCGCGGCTGAACCCCGCCGTCAGCGCGCCCCCTCGGATTCGCGGCCGCGCACCACGCGCCGGCCGCGCTGCCGTCCGGTGGTCTCGGTCACCACCGTCCGGCGGCCCTCCGGGCCGTCCTCGCGCTGGAAGTAGATCACCACCCAATCACGCTCGCGCCCGAGCCGATGCGCCGTCGCGGTGTTCGAGAACAGCGCCGTCAGGTGCCAAGGCCCGCGGGTCTCGTGCAGGATCGGCAGCCAGGCCTCGCCGGCCAGGTTGAAGCGGCGCGGCGCGATGCGGCGCAGGTCGCCGCGTCCGGCGCGCTCGCGGTAGTCGTGGTCGAGGTCGAGCAGCAGCGCGACGGCGGGCTCGTCCCCGGCCGTGGAACGGACCAGCGGGCGCAGCCGGGACAGCATGCCGGCCAGCGCGGCGCGCACCGCTTCGGCACGGCGGGAACCGAAGCCCCGGACACCGGCGAGCCGGCCATCATGGGCTGCGATCTCCAGTGCCTCGAGCGTCTCGACATGGAGCGCCTCGTGGATCCGGTGGGCCAGTTCGGGACCGATGCCGGGAACGGTGCGCAGCACGGCTTCCGGATCCGCATCGCCCTGCAGGCGCTCGAGGTAGGCCCAGCGCCCGGTCGCCAGCATCTCCGCGATCGCGCCGGCGATGGAGGGCCCGATTCCGGGCAGCGCCTCCAGCCCGGCGCGGCCGCCGCTGCCGAACGCGATGAGGGCGAGGTCCTCCGGCAGGGCGGCGACGGTTTCCGCGGCCCGGCCATAGGCTGCGGCACGGAAGGGATTGCCGCCCTGCGCGAGCAGCAGTTCCGCCGCCTGGCGCAAGCGCGTGGCGACCTGCGCATTGGCCATGCGCGGGTGCACCGGGTTCACTCCGGCGCGTGACCTTCGCCCGCCGGGCGGATCATGCTCGCCTGCAGGCCCGCCTCGACGGTGACGTCGCAGCGCAGGATGCCGCCGGCGAAGCGTTCCAGGCGGGCGGCCCGTTCGCGGATCCGTGCCTCGAGCGCGGGGCACGCATCCGTTCCCTTGAAGCTGGCCCGCACGGGTATGGTCATGGCGAAGCCTCCGTCCGTGTCCGTGCATCCATCGCGCGATCGGGCCGGAGCGGCCTTGAGGGACCGCAACCGCACGCCATGACGCCCTCGCGCTGGTCCGGGCGGGTCGCCACCGCCTCCACCTTTCCCCCGCCCGGCCTTTTCGCCGCGGGCGCAGAGGAGATCGCGGCCGTGATGGCGCGGCCCGAAGTCTCGCCCGGTGGCCTGGGCGCGGCGATCCGCATGGTGACCTTCTTCGTCAACCGCGCCGGGCGGTCGCTGCCCCCACCGCGAAGGGCGGAGCTGCACCGGGCCAAGGCGCTGCTGCGGGAAGGGCTCCGCTCCGCACCCGTGCTGCCGGCCGGCCGGCGCCGGGCCGGCGCCTTCCGCCATATCGCCCTTGGCCCGGTGCGGGTGGCGCGGCGGGGGCATGGCTGGGTGATGCTGCGGCCGGACGGGTCGCCCCCCATTCCGGTCGGGCCGGACGGCTGGCGCTTCCTTGAAGCGGCATGACGCCATCTTGCGGCGGCGCGCGGCGCCGGGGTGCATGCGGCGGCCCCGCGCAGGGAAGGGGCCGGACCTTGCGGGCAGCGGGGCGCTTGCCGGCGTCATGGCACCGACGCGGCCGATCATGGCAGGGATCGCGCTGAACCGCAGCGCCACGGCCCGGATGACCTGCCCGGCGTCATCGGGGTCGTGCCCGGCGCGACGCACCTCTTCGCGCAACCCGGCGCGCCGGAGGCGGTCGCGCAACTGGCCGCCGGCTGGTTCCGGCGCCGGACGGCGGCCTGAGCCGGCGCCTCAGGGCGCGTGGCGGTCGAGCAGTTCCTCAGGCAGCGCCATGACCCGCGCGCCATAGGTCCAGACCAGGGCGCAATCCACGCGCCGGCCGGGGAAGGCGGCGCGCAGCAGGGCGCGGTAGGCGGCCATCTGCCGCAGGTAGAGCGGAGCGACCTGCGCGACCTCGGCCGGCGGCGGGCGGTTGGTCTTGTAGTCCAGCACCAGCACGCGGTCCGGCTCGACCAGCAGCCGGTCGACCTGGCCGGCGATCAGGCGCCCGTTCACCCGTCCGGCGAGCGGCGCCTCGGCCAGGCTGCCCGGGCCGAGGGCGGCGGCGACCAGGGGCTGGCCGAGCAGGGCCAGCAC
>JAFADX010000336.1 GCA_023424475.1 Pseudomonadota bacterium | reverse complement strand
GGGCGCTGCTGCGCCTGCGCCGCCTGCACGCCCGCGCCAAGGGTCGCGGCGCCACCGAGCAGCATGTTGCGCCGATTGAGTCGCCCGCCGGTATCGCGCTCGGTCATCGTTGATCTCCTGTGCTGGCCGTTTCGGGGGTAAGGCAGCGGAAGCCGATGTGGCTCATGCCGCTGTCTGTCATCTGCGCGTGGCGCGCCGCCGGCCGGTACCGCCTGCAATAGGACGGTGCGCAGAGAAAGCTGCCGCCTTTCACCACTTTGCGGGGAATGCGGATGCGTGGCTGCGCGGGGTCGAAGCTGGCCTCCATCGCGGCCGCGCGGCTGGCGCCGCAGCAGACGGGCTGTCCGGCCTCGGGGCTGTGCCGGGCGGCGAACCAGTCCGTCGTCCACTCCCAGACATTGCCGCACATCTCGTACAGCCCATAGGCGTTCGGCGGGAAGCTGCGCACCGGGCAGGTGCCCTCGAAGCCGTCCGTGCCGAAGTTGCGCCAGGGAAAGGGGCCCTGCCAGGTATTGGCCATGTGCATGCCACCCGGCGCGAGTTCCTCCCCCCAGGCGAACTCGGCACCGTCAAGGCCGCCGCGCGCGGCAAATTCCCATTCGGCTTCCGTCGGCAGGCGCTTGCCGGCCCATGCGGCGTAGGCTTCCGCATCCTCGAAGGCGATGTGCACGACGGGATGATCCGCCCGGTCGGCAATGTCGCTGCCCGGGCCTTCGGGGTGGCGCCAGCTGGCGCCCGTCGTCCAGCGCCACCAGTTGCGGTAGTCCGTGGTGTCCACCGGCCCTTCCGTCATGTGGAAGACGAGGCTGCCCGGCTGCAGATTGGCGGGGTCGGCCCCCGGATAGAGCGCAGGGTCGAGCGGCCGCTCGGCCACCGTGACGTAGCCGGTCGCCGCGGCGAAGGCGGCGAAGGCCGCATTGGTCACGCAGATGTCATCGATCGCGAAGGCCGCGACGCTGCGCCGGTGCGCCGGCCGTTCCTCGACATAATGGGCATCCGAGCCCATGAGAAACGTGCCACCCGGCAGCGGGACGGAAACCGCACGGTCGGCCGCAGATGCTTGGCGCATGCCCGAACTCCGGCTGGACGGGGCGGCAGGCCACCCATCTACGAGACGATAGTCTTGCGAGCCCGGATCGATGGCAAGCCGTTCCGTGCCCGACCGCATCGCCCCGACCCGGCTCTCGCTGTCATCCCTCACGCACCCACCACATCCTGCGACGCGGCAAAGCCTGAGCGCTCGGCCCCAGGGTGACTATGCAGAAATCGTAACGTCGGGCGCACGATTCGCCGGGCGGTGCGAGGCCGCGGCGCGCAGGGTGGCGGAGGGACTCTCGCCGAACATCCGGCGATAGGCGCCGGCGAAGCGGCCGAGTTCCCAGAAGCCGTGGGCGACGGCGATCTCCGACACCGTGGCCTCGGCCGGGTCGGCTGCGCGCAGAGCATCGCGGGCACGCCACAGCCGCCAGCGCCTCATGTACCGGTTGGGCGTCTCCCCGATGCTGCGCAGGAACGCCACCTCCAGGGTCTTCGCCGAGCAGCCGGCCGCCCCGCAGAGTTCCCACAGCGCGACGGGCCGGTCGTCATTGGCCTGAATGAAGTCGGCCGCGCGACGCAAGGTGACGCGCTCGCGCGCGGCCCGCATCGGGCGGGGGTCGGGTTCCGCCGACAGCAGGATCTCGGTCAGGATCTCCCAGAGATCGGCGCTCATGGCGGCGCTTGGCGCCGCCGCGTCGCCGGCCGTCGCGATGATCTCCCGGTGCAGGCGTACCAGCCTTGCCAGGACAGGCGCCGGCGGCCTGACCGATCGGGCCGCGTCTCCGGCGAAAGGTGCGGGCCCATCGAGCAGCCGCTCCGCCCGCGCCAGCATCGTCGTGATCGGCACGGACAGCGAGCGCGAGACGCTCGGGCCCGTGGTCACGTCGTCGGTGCTGAATTCGGCCGGTCCGATCGCGACGGTGCCGGGCACGTCCTCCCGCCCGTTCCTGATCTTCGGCCGATCGCCGGGCGCGACGACGCGGAAATAGACCCGGTCGGGGCGGAACGACATGAGCGCCCGCCGCGGCGACACCTCCATCGTATGCGCCAGGGCGATGTCGGGCAGCGCCGCCTGGGCGACCCGCATGCGGAAGGGGCCGCGCAGGCTGGGCCGGACCGACACATGGCAATGCGGGAACCAGCCGGGGACCTCCTCCGGATCGCTGAAGCTCCGCCTCTGCCCCGCGCTCGCCATGGCCGCTCCTCCGGTCCGCTCCGCATGCCGGTCCCGGATAGCGCAGGGCGCGGCGCAACATCATCCAGAATCATTGCCGGCCCGGCGCACGGCAGGCGTCCGCCGATGATGCGCCGGCCGCGGCGCCCAGCCCGATCGCCGCGAGCAGCCGGCCGCTCCGCGCCGCGGCCCGCATCAGCCGCAGCGCGGCTTCGCCGACGCCGCCGGCATCCGCCGGGATGACGCCGGCATCGGCCAGGCGCGCGCGCACCGCATCCTTGCTCAAGGCGCTTTGGAAGGCGCGGGAAACGGCGCCCAGCCGGCCCGGCGGCGTGCCGGCGCGCACCACCGCCATGGCCCAGGATTCGACATTCGCATCGGTGAAGCCGAGTTCCTGGAGGGTCGGCACCTCGGGCAACGCGGCGGCGCGCCGCGCGCCGACCAGGGCGAGCGGCCGCAGCCGCCGATCGCGGATGTGCGGCACGGCCAGCCCGATGTTCAGGACCGCGAGGTCGATCCGCCCGGCCAGCAGATCGACGATTCCCGCCGGCTGGCCGCGGTAGTCCACCGCCAGCACCTCCGCTTCCGCGCCGCGGCTCAGGCATCCGACGACGAGATGGGCGAGGCTTGCTTCGCCCGTCCGGAGGTAGGACAGGCCACCGGGCTTGCGCGCGGCTTCGCCCAGCAGCTGCGCGAGGCCGTCGAAGGGCGATGCCGCCGGCACCACCAGGACCGAGATGTCCGTCGCAACGAGCGCCACGGCCTGGACGTCCCGCAGGGAGCCGGCCGCCGCGGGATTCGTCATCATGCCCAGGGTGCTGCCGAGCGTCGCCATCGCCCAGGTGCGCCCATCCGGGGGCGCGGCGAGGAGCTGCCGCATCGCCAGGGCGCCGTTCGCGCCGGGACGATTGTCGATGAGGACCGTCTGCTGCAGGGCTTCACCGAGCTCATCCGCCATTCCCCGCATGACCGTGTCGACGATGCCGCCCGCGGGGAAAGGGCAGATGAAGCGGATACCCTGCTGCGCCGAGGCGCGCCGGAAGGCGGGGGCCGTCAGCAGGCAGGCACCGCCGATGGCGTGCCGCCGGGTCAGGCCGGTTCTCATTGGCAGCGCGCCATTGTGAGCGCCGCATGGCACAATGCTCATTGCGGCGGCCTACATGTCGCGGTGGCCGGCCGCAAGCGAATGAACCGTGGCGTCTCGGGCGCAAGGGGGCCGGCCCCGGCACGGTCGCCCGCACCGGCAACCGGGCTGTCCGGCGGGAGGCACGGGCGCTGTTCCCCCGGCAGGATCGTTCGTCGGCCGGCCATGCGATCGCGCTGTCGCCGGTCCTTGTCGAAGCGGCGGCAGCGATCTTCCGTGAAGGCGGCCATCAGGACGCCGAAGCACCCATCACGCCGCCTCGCGGCCGTTGGGCGGCAGCGGGTTTCCGGCTTTCCGGAGGCGCCTGGCGGCATGAGGCGCGGCGGGCACGGACCGCGCCTCCGCCGCTTGCCCCGCCCGCGGCGGCATGCGAAGTCCGAAACGGTATGGACGTCCCTTCGCACCACCGGTATCGCGCCGGACATGGCGCACCGCCATGCAGCAGCGCCACGTCCGGCGGCCGGGCATGATCCTTCGGTGAACGACGCCCCGATCGCCGTCCTCGGCGCCGGCATCATGGGGTGTTGTGCCGCCCTCGCCCTCGCCGAGCGAGGCTGCCGCGTCATCCTGTACGAGAGGCGCGAGGCGCCGATGCTCGAAGCGAGCCTGCATTGCGAGGGCAAGCTTCACCTCGGCTTCGTCTATGCGTCCGACCCTTCGCTCCGCACCGCCCGGCGCATGCAGCAGGGCAGTGCGGCGTTCCTGCCGGTGCTCGCGCGCTGGGTCCCGCGCGCGGCTCTCGAGCGCCTGCTCTCCGAGCCCTTTCTCTACGCCGTGCACCGCGACAGCCAGGTGCCGGCGGAAGCCGTCGAGGCGCATTTCGCCCGCGTGGCGGAGGCCTGGAGCGGGCCGAAATCATGGGTCGCGCATCGCCCGCTGCGGCGTGCGGCGCGCGAGGCGCTGTTCGATCCCGCCCGGATCGTCGCCGCCTTCGAGACCGGCGAGCCGGCGATCGACACGCATGGCGTGGCAGGCCTGTTGCGCGACGCGGTCTCGGCGGAGCCCCGGATCACCCTGCGCTGCGGATTCACGGTGGAGGCAACCGAAGCCGATGGGCGCGGCGGCCGGCATGTGCGCGGCACCGAGGGCGGGACGGCACGGCGCGAGGGGCGCTTCGCGGCGGTTCTGAACTGCCTGTGGGCGAACCGCGCGGCCGTGGACGCGGCCTCGGGCCTCGCACCCCCGGGCGAGTTCCTGACGCGCTACAAGCTCGGCTTGCGGACGCGCCGCGTCACGCATGCGCCGGCGCCGCCTTCCGTCACTTTCGTGCTCGGCCCCTTCGGCGACATCGTCACCTGGCCGGACGGCCGGCTTTTCCTGTCGTGGTATCCGGCCGGCATGATCGGCACCACGCGCGACCTGCGGCAGAGCGACTGGCAGCGCATGCGCGCGGCCCTCGATGCGCCGGGCATCGCGCGCGCGATGCTCGAGGGGGTGGCAGGGCTCTGCCCATCCGTCCGCGCCGCGGTGGACCTCGGGGCTCGCGACCTCACCCTCGACGGCGGCGCGATCTATGCGCTTGGGCGCACGGATATCGACGATCGCGCGAGCCGCCTGCACGAACGCAGCGACGTGGGGCTGGTTGCCTCGCGCGAGGCGCATCACAGTATCGACACGGGCAAGTACTCGCTCGCGCCCTGGCTCGCGTTGACGATTGCCGGGCGCGTCGCGGCGCCCGGCGGGCCGGCGCGGCGGATCCCGGCATGATGGAACGCGGCACGACGCTCTGCATCCCGGCGTGGAACGCGACCGCCTTCCTGGCCGAGACGCTTGCCGCCTGCGCCGCGCAGGACGTGCCGAACCTGCGCATCCTGGTCTCGGTGGACGGCGCGGACGGCGCGACCGCGGCTGCTTGCGGGCCCTTCCTCGCCGATCCGCGCTTCGCGTGCGTGGTGCAGGAGCGGCGGCTCGGATGGGTCGGCAACACCAATGCGCTGATCTCCGCGGTCGCCACCGAGCACTTCGCCATCATGCCGCATGACGACCTGCCTGCGCGGGGCTGGCTCGCGGCGCTGCACGAGACCCTTGCAGCCCATCCCGCGGCGGTCTGCGCCTATGCCGACCTCGAGGGCTTCGGGACGCAGGAGATCACCTTTGCCCAGCCTGAGATCGTCGGCGGTCCGATCGCGCGCCGGCTCGAAACGCTGCTGCAGCACTATGCCTGCGTGCCCTATCGCGGGCTGTTCCGGCTGCCCGACCCGGCGCGGCGGCCCTTGCTGCCCGCGGGCCTGCCCGGCGATATCGCGGCGGACACGGCGTGGCTCATGGAACTCGCCTGCCAGGGAGAGCTGCGGCGGGTCCCGCAGGTGCTCGTGCGCAAGCGCTATCGCCCGGACAACACGCATGGCAGTTGGTGGGACCTGCCGCCGGAGCAGGGGGTGGCGACGACGGCCGCGCTGATCGGCACCATGCGCGCGCGGGCCATGCGGGGGCTTTCGCATGCCGCCGGCGCGGATGCGCTGATCGGGACGGCTGCGTTGCTGCGGCTGCTCGGATGCGGGGCGATGCTGCCGGTGGCGCGGCATGCGCCTGTGCCGGCCCTGCTCGACCGATACCTCGGCACGGGCGGGCAGATCGGCTTGCCGTCCAGGTCCGGGACCATGCTGGACCATCCCGAGGCGGGGGCGCTTCGCGGGGTGCTCGCCGATGCGGGTTGCCGCGCGCGGCTCGCGACGCTGGCGGATTCGATGTCGGACCCCGCATGGGGGCGCTGCCTGGCCGAATTGCTGTCGCTCGCGGCGGACCTCGCGGAGTAGCGGCCGGGCCTTCGCGCAGGAGACCCTGGCATGGCAGCGCAGCGCATGTTGACCGGGATGGCGATTGAAGATGCCGAGCGTCTCGCCGCGACCCATCGCACCCGTTCGCCCGGAGCCATGGGCCGATCGAGCACGGGGGAGAGCAAAACATGGTACACGACTCCGCCGGTGAGGAACGCGGATGCAACACACGCGCCTGCTGATCATGCTTCTGGTTGGGGTCGCCTGGGTCGTGACGGCCTGTTCGGATGTCTCGTCGCGCAGGACGATGCAGAGGTTGCAGGGAGGCCCGTCGGATGAGCGGCCGCCCTGGCTTCGCGACCTGCCGCAACCGCTGGAGCGGCATCCCGCGCCTCAAGGTTGGGGCGGTGACTACCTGGCGGCCCTGCGGATCCGCGCGGATGCAGGCTAGCGCCGTTGTTCCTGCGAGCATCTTCACCCGCTCAGGTGGTTCCACCTGACCGGGATCCGCTCTGGAGCTCTTTCGATCAGACGGCACCGGCCCGCACCCCCACCCGGCCACCCGACGACAGTATCCTGGATGGGTGGCCGGGTGGGGGTG
>JAFADX010000091.1 GCA_023424475.1 Pseudomonadota bacterium | reverse complement strand
GGACGCGGCGGCGGTTTCCTCGGCGGCCACGGCCGGGGCGGGCGCCGCCTGGGCCGGCGCGGCGGCCGGCGGGGGCGCGATGACGACAGGCTTCGGGGCGCGGAACAGGCCACCCATGCGCGCGCGGCTCCTCTCAACGATCGGTGGAAGGGATCCCGGCCCCGAAAAGGCCGCGGGCCCGGCCTTCGCTTCGGAAGGACGGGCCCGCGCAGGTCGATCAGGGGAACGGGAGGAAGACCTCCGGGCGCAATTCGCCCGTTGGCGAGGAGGGAGATAGCCTAGGTGCCGGATATGGTCAAGATTTTTTTCCTATCATACGGCAGAATCTTCGCCAACCGGCGGCACAGCCCCCAGGGCGTCAGCGCGAAGGGCGCGCCCGCCCCCAACACCGCGCGGCAGAGCCCGACGCAGGTCATCGGCAACAGGCCCGGCAGCCGCACCGGCCGCGCCGGCCCGGGCTGGAACGGCCCCACCACGACGAGCCCCGCGCGCGCATAAAAGCCCGGCAGGTCGTAGGCCGCCGGCACGGTCAGCCGCGCGACCAGCAGCCGGCCCGAGAGCGGCTCGACCACCGTCCAGCCGGCTTCGTCGCGCAGCGCCGCGAAGCAGTGGCGGAAGCCGCGGCGCAGCAGCCGCAGCCAGGGCTGGTCGGCTTCCCCGCCAAAGGCGATCCAGACCTCCTGCCCGGCCTCGCGCGCCGCCCGCAGCCGCGGCGTCACATCCACCTCCGGGCCCGATGCCCCGCACCGGGCCGCGAGCGCCCAGGCCAACCGTTGTCGCGGGCACGACGGCGCACGGCGCGCAAGCCGGGCGGCCGGACGGCCGCGCCGGCGATTGAGGCGCATGGACGATCACGGCGCGCCGGGATCACGCCACGATCCCCTTCACGCGCAGCGGCCATTCCAGCCGGTTCATCGCCTCCCGCCACTGGGCATGGTCGGCGCGCTCGGATGCGTAGCGCGGGTCCGGCGCGGCGCCGCGCTCGCCCCAGATGCGCATCACCCGTGCATGGATCAGGTCGATCCGCCGCTGGCGATACAGCCGGTCGAGGCACCTGATGACGTCGTCCGGCTCGCAGGGGCGGACCTTCTCCCCCTTGCCGGCGGTGATGCGCGCGCCGTCGCGGCGGGCGATCAGCGCGGCCATGGTCCAGAACCAGGCTTCCTCGGCCGAGCGGAAGGGTTCGGCGGCAGCCAGAGTGCCGAAGCGGGGGGCATGGGCGGTGCGGGGGGCTGGGCGCATCGGGGGGTCTCGCCTCTCAAGAGAACAATACAAGAACATTAACCGTGAAGGTTGTGGCCCGGCAAGCCGCAAAAGGAAAATGTCCCTATTGAAATCTGACACCAGACCTAGGATATGTTCCCCACGACTCGGGGCGACATCTGGATTCGCGTCCTGGGATCGGTGGAACGGAACACCCCCCGCCCATGCGGCATGACGACATCTGGCGCGCTCTCGACGCCCTTGCGGCCGAGCATGGCCTCTCGGCCTCCGGCCTCGCCCGCAAGGCGGGGCTCGACCCCACCGCCTTCAACCCCTCCAAGCGCGTCGGCGCCGACGGCCGCGCCCGCTGGCCCTCGACCGAGAGCATCGCCAAGGTGCTCGGCGCCGTCGGCCGCGGCGTCGAGGATTTCGCGAGCCTGGTCTCCGGCGCCCCCGCGCTGACCCGCGGATCGAGCCGCGGCGGCGCCGGCCGGCGCATCCCCCTCATCGGCCTCGCCCAGGCCGGCGGCGACGGCTATTTCGACGATGGCGGCTACCCGGTCGGCGGCTCCTGGGACGAGATCTCCCTGCCCGACATCGGCGACCCCAACGCCTATGCGCTCGAGATCTCCGGCGAATCCATGGAACCCGTCTTCCGCGACGGCGACGTCGTCATCGTCTCTCCCGCCGCGCCGGTGCGCCGCGGCGACCGCGTCGTGGTCCGCACCGCCAAGGGCGAGGTGATGGCCAAGGAGTTGCGCCGCCAATCCGCCAAGCGCATCGAACTCGCGAGCCTTAACCCCGCCCACCCGTCCTACAGCTTCGAACTGCCCGAGATCGCCTGGATGCACCGCATCGTCTGGGCGAGTCAGTAGTTTGTTGGCCTCAGGCGCCGGCGCGCGCCTCCGCGCGCTTGGCTGGCGCGCCATGCGCTGGTGCGTTGGCGGCGGCTGATGGTCTGGGCGCGGTCGCGCTTCGCGCTCCCGGGCCGCGCCGTCGCGCGGCCCGCAGGTTGTTTCTGGGCCTCAGGCGTAGTCGCGCGGCCCGCAGGGTGGGCCTCAGTCGTTCATGTCAGGCCATTCCGCCCCTGGCGGCGATCGGCCAGAGGCACTCCACGCGCCCCTTCCTGACGCCGACATACCAGTCGTAGCGATCGACGGTCGGGTCGCAATGGCCGGGCACCAGCCGCAGCTTCTCGCCGAGCGCCGGCGGCGCGCCGTCCTCGATCAGGATCTTGCCGTGCTCGTCGGAGGCGCCCGCATAGCGCAGCCCCGGCCGCTCCCAGACACCCGGCATGCCGGAATCCACCGCCACGCCCTTGTGCCCGCAATCCACCACGGCGACGCCCGGCGTCGCCCGGCTCATCACCTGCGCCAGCACGAACAGCGCATGGCGGAAGGGCGGCGCGTCCTCGTTCTTCGCATAGTCGACATCCATGAAGGCGTAGGACCCAGCCTGGATCTCGGTATAGACGCCGCTCGCCGATTCATGGCGGAAGGTGCCCGTGCCCGCACCGCCGACGATCGGGCAGTCCAGGCCGCGCTGCTTCAACTGCTCGATCGTGCGGCGCGACCGCGCCACCGCCTCCGCAATCGCCGCGGCGCGGCCTTCGGGCGAACGGATATGCTGTGCCGACCCGTGATAGGCCTGCAGCCCGCCGAAGACGAGGTGCCTGCTGGCGGCGATCCGCTCGGCCAGTGCCACGGCCGGCGGGCCGTGCTCCACGCCGGCGCGGCCCATGCCGACATCGATCTCGACCAGCACCGGCAGCCGCACGCCTGCCGCCTCGGCCGCCGCTTCCGCCAGCACGATCTGCGCCGGATCATCCGTGCACAGCCCGACCCTGCAGATCCGCGCCAGCGCCGCGAGCCGCGCGAGCTTCCCCGGGGCGACCACCTGGTTCGTCACCAGCACGTCCGGAATGCCACCCCAGGCGAGCTGCTCGGCCTCCGCCACCTTCTGCACGCATTGCCCGACGGCGCCGCGCGCCATCTGCAGCTTCGCGATCACCGGCGACTTGTGGGTCTTGGCATGCGCCCGCAGCTTCACGCCGGTCGGCGCCAGCAGCGCGGCCATGGTGTCGAGGTTGTGCTCGAAGGCGTCGAGGTCGATCAGCAGCGCCGGCGTATCGACCTCGTCCTCGCGCATGCCGGGTTCGGCGGGCGGCGCTTGCAGCATGGTTCATCCCCTGACCGTGTCGCGGCATGATGCGGCGATGTTCCCCTCCGATCCAGACGTGCTCGTGATCGGCGCCGGTTGCGCCGGCATCGCCGCGGCCCGCGAGCTCGCCGCGCGCGGCCGGACCTGCATCCTCCTCGAAGGTGGCAGGCGCGTCGGCGGCCGTGCCTGGACGGAATCCGGCAGCCTTGGCCTGCCGCTCGACCACGGCGCCTCTTGGCTGCACCAGGCGCGGGACAACCCGCTGGCGGCGCTCGCCGCCGCCCTCGGCCTGGCGGCCATCGACCACGACACCATCCGCGAACGCCGCCTCTTCCTCCATGGCCGCCAGGCGACGCGGGAGGAACGCGCCGCGCTCGCCGCCGCCGCCGATGCCTTCTGGGTCGCCATCGAGGCCGCCGCCGGCGATGGCGGACCCGACCGGCCGGCCGCCGCGGCCGCCCCGCACGGCGGCCCCTGGGACGCGACGGTCGCCCACTGGGAAGGGGCGCAGATCTGCGCTGCCGAGCTCTCCCGCATGTCCCTGCACGACTTCGCCGCGACCGCGCTGGACGGGCCCAACCTGATCCTGCGCGAGGGCATCGGCGGCCTGGTCGCGCGGCTTGCCGGAGGCCTGCCCATCCGGCTCGCCGCGCCCGTCGCCCGCCTGCGCTGGGGCGCGCACGGCGTCGTGGCCGAAGGTCCCTTCGGCAGCCTCGCGGCGGCGGCCGCCATCGTCACCGTCTCCACCGGCGTGCTCGCCGCCGGCGCCATCGCCTTCGACCCGCCGCTGCCCCTCGGAACGCAGGAGGCCATCCACGCGCTCCCCCTCGGCCTGCTGACCAAGATCGCCTTCCGCGCCGACGCCGCCGCCGCGCCCGGCCTGCCGGCCTTCGTCACCCAGCATCGCGCCGTAGAACGCGAGGGCGACAGCCCGATGTCCTGGGTCTCGCGCCTCTTCGGCGACCCGCTGATGATTGCCTTCTGCGGCGGTGCCCGCGCATGGGCGATCGCGGGCGACCCGCGCCATGCGGAAGCCGAGGCCCGCGCGGAGGCCGCCCGCGTCTTCGGCCCGCGTGCCGCCGCCGCGCTCGGCCGCGCAACGGTCACCCGCTGGGCCGAGGACCCGCTCTTTCGCGGCGCCTACAGC
>JAFADX010000045.1 GCA_023424475.1 Pseudomonadota bacterium | reverse complement strand
CGCAGGCTGGGTGGGCGCGGCGGTCGTGTCGGCCTGGGCGCTGGTCGCCATCGCCGGGCCGTGGATCGCGCCCTACGACGCCGGGGCGGTGGTCGGCGGGGGCCTGTTCGCGCCGATGAGCGCGGCGCATCCGCTCGGCACGGACTATCTCGGGCGCGACATGCTCAGCCGCATCCTGGACGGCGCGCGCTACACGGTAGTGATGGCCTTCTCGGCGACCTTCCTCGCCTGCCTGATGGGCTGCAGCCTCGGCATCCTCGCGGCGATCCGCGGCGGCGCCTTCGACGTGGTGGTCAGCCGCATCACCGATGCGCTGATCTCCATGCCGCACATCCTCTTCTCGCTGGTGGTGGTGGCGGCGCTCGGCTCCTCAGTGCCCGTGCTGATCGGGCTGCTCGCGGTCACCTACACGCCCGGCGCCTACCGCATCTCCCGCTCGCTCGCGCTCGGCATCAACGCCATGGATTTCGTGCAGGTGGCGCGGGCGCGGGGAGAGCGCACGGCCTACATCCTACGGGAGGAGATCCTGCCCAACATGGTCCTGCCCGTGCTGACCGATTTCGGCCTGCGCTTCGTCTTCGTCGTGCTGCTGTTGAGCGGCCTCAGCTTCCTCGGCCTCGGCATCCAGCCGCCGCGCGCCGACTGGGGTTCGCTGGTGCGGGAGAACGTGGAGGGCATCTACGACGCCGCGCCGGCGGTGATCGTGCCGGCGCTCGCCATCGCCACGCTCACCATCGGGGTCAATCTCCTGATCGACAACCTGCCACGGCGACGGCGGGGGGCGCCTGGCGCATGACCGGCCTCGTGGAGGTGACGGGTCTGGAGGTGGTGGCCCGCAACGATTTCGGCAAGGAGCACCGGATCCTCCACGACATCGGCTTCACCGTGGCACGCGGCGAGGTGCTGGCGCTGATCGGCGAGTCCGGCTCGGGCAAGACCACCACGGCGCTGGCGCTGCTCGGCTATGCCAGGCCGGGATGCCGCTTCGCCAAAGGGTCCGTCCGCATCGGCGACACCGACCTGCTCGCCCTGCCGGAAAGCGCGCTGGCCGGGCTGCGCGGCCGCACAGTCTCCTACATAGCGCAGAGCGCAGCGGCCGCTTTCAACCCCTCGCGCCGTCTCATGGATCAGGTGACGGAAGGCGTCCTCATGCGCCGCCTCATGCCGCGCCGGGCGGCGGAGGAAAAGGCGACGGCACTGTTCGCCTCGCTTGCCCTGCCCGATCCGGAGCGCATCGGCGCACGCTATCCGCACCAGGTCTCTGGCGGGCAGCTCCAGCGCCTGATGACAGCCATGGCGCTGATGACCGATCCCGATCTGATCGTGCTGGACGAGCCGACCACGGCCCTCGACGTCACGACGCAGGTGGAGGTTCTGCGCGCCTTCCGCCACGCGGTGCGCGGGCGCGACGCCGCGGCGGTCTATGTCTCGCATGACCTCGCGGTGGTGGCGCAGATGGCCGACCGCATCGTCGTCATGCGCGACGGCAGGATCCGGGAAACGGCGACGACGGCACGCATCCTCGCCGCGCCGCAGGACAGCTACACGCGGGAGCTCCTCGCCGCCGCCGCGCCGAAGCCCGCAGGCGCCGATCCGGCGCGCGCGACGGTGCCGCTGCTGGAGGTCGCCGCCCTCACCGCCGGCTACGGGCCAGCCGGGCGGGACGGCATGCCGGCGCTGCCCGTGCTGCGCGACGTCGGCTTCGGCATCGCGCCCGGATCGGCGCTCGGCGTCATCGGGGAATCCGGCTCGGGCAAGAGCACGCTCGCACGCGTGCTCGCCGGCCTGCTGCCGGCCGCGAGGGGCTCCGTCACGCTGGACGGCACACCCCTGCCGCCGCGAACCGCCGATCGCACGCCGGACCAGCTCCGCCGGATCCAGATCGTCTTCCAGATGGCGGACACCGCGCTCAACCCGGCGCACAGCGTCCAGCGCATCCTGGCCCGCCCGCTCGCCTTCTATCACGGCCGGCGCGGGGCGGCGGCGCGGCGGCGGGTGGATGAGCTGCTCGACATGGTGAAGCTGCCGCGCGCCATGGCGAGTCGCCTGCCCTCGGAGCTTTCGGGCGGCCAGAAGCAGCGGGTGAACCTGGCCCGCGCGCTGGCCGCCGAACCGGCGCTGATCCTCTGCGACGAGGTCACGTCATCCCTGGATACCGTGGTAGGCGAGGCGATCCTCGAATTGCTGGCGGAGCTGCGCCGCGAGCTCGGCGTCGCACTGATGTTCATCAGCCATGACCTCAAGACGGTGCGCGCCGTCTGCGACCAGGTGATGATCCTCTACGCCGGCCGGGTGATGGAGATCGGCGCCGGTGCGGCCGTCACGCGCGCGCCGGCGCATCCTTACGCCGACCTGCTCGCCGCCTCCATGCCGCAGCTTCGCGTCGGCTGGCTGGACGGGCTCGATGCAGCGCGTCTCGCGGAAGCCAGCGGCACGACCGATCCGCTGGCCCATGACGCCTGCGTCTTCTTCAGCCGCTGCACCCTGCGCAGCGAGGGGCTCTGCGAGATGACGCCGGCGCCCTGGCGCGACCTCGCCAAGGGCTCGGTCATCCGCTGCCACCGCACCGAAGCCGAGCTGATCGCCGCCCAGTGCGGCCAGCTCGCCCCCGAAACCGCGATCCAGCGCGCCTGACGAGGAACGCCATGTCCGCATCCAGCCTGCACGCCACGATCGAGACGCCGTCGCCGCGACGCAACGATCCGCTGCTGACGCCGCTCCGCATCAAGAACACGCAGTTCCGAAACCGGGTGATGAGCACGAGCCATGCCTCCACCCATGACGATGGAGGCATGCCCGGCGAGCGCTACCAGCGCTATCACGAGGAGAAGGCCAAGGGCGGCATCGCACTGACCATGTTCGGTGGGTCCTCGATGGTCTCGCCGGATTCGAGCTGGGGCGGCGGGCAGATCAACGTCAGCAGCGACGCCGTCATCCCGTATCTCCAAGCCTTTTCCACGCGCATCCACGGCCATGGCGCCAAGATCATGTGCCAGATCTCGCATCTCGGGCGCCGCGCGACCTCGGCCGCAACCAACTGGCTGCCCACGCTCGGGCCATCGCCCATCCGCGAGACCCGTCATCGCGACATCCCGCGCGAGATGGACCGCCACGACATAGACCGCATCATCGGCCAGTATGCCGAAGCGGCTTACCGATGCCAGGAGGGCGGGCTAGACGGCGTCGAGACGGTGACGGGCGGTCATCTGATCGGCCAGTTCCTCTCGCCGCGCACCAACCGGCGGACCGACGGCTTCGGCGGCTCCATCGAGAACCGCGCCCGCTTCGGCCTGATGGTGCACGAGGCGATCCGCCGCCGCGTGAAGGACGATTTCCTGGTCGGCATCCGCTTCGTCGTCGACGAACTGACGGCGGATGGCATCGACGAGGAGGAATGCCTGCGCCTCGCCGCGCTGTTCGAGCGCGAAGGCCATCTCGACTTCTTCAACGCCATCGCCGGGCGGATGGACACCGATATCGCATTGGCCGAGCACAACATGCCAGGCATGTCGCAGCCGCTCACACCCTTCCTAGCGCAGGTCGGCGTGTTCCGGCGGCATACGAAGCTGCCGGTCTTCCATGCCGCGCGCATCCCGGACATCGCCTCGGCGCGCCATGCCATCGCCGAAGGGCTGCTCGACATGGTGGGGATGACGCGCGCGCACATGGCCGATCCGCAGATCGCCAACAAGCTGATGCGCGGGGAGGAGGACCGCATCCGCCCCTGCGTCGGCGCATCCTATTGCATGTACAAGAAGACGAACTGCATCCACAATCCGGCGACGGGGCGCGAGACGACCATGCCCCAGATCGTCCCGCGTGCAGTCACCCCGGGACGCAGGGTGGTGGTGGTCGGCGGCGGCCCGGCGGGTCTGGAGGCCGCGCGCGTCAGCGCCGAGCGCGGCCATCGTGTGGTGCTGCTGGAAGCCGGCAGCCGTCCTGGCGGGCAGTTGCTCACCGCGGTGCGCGCGACCTGGCGGCGCGACCTAATCGCCATCGTGGATTGGCGCGTCAGCGAACTCGCCAAGCTCGGCGTCGAGGTCCGCACCGATACCTATGCCGAGGAGAGCGACGTGCTGGCGCTCAATCCCGACACGGTCATCATCGCCACCGGCGGCCTCCCGGACACCGCTTGGCTCGACGGCGCGGAGCATTGCAGCACGGTCTGGGACGTGCTCAGCAATCCCTCCGAAGTGAAGCAGGACGTGATCGTCTATGACGGCACTGGCCGCCACCAGGCGGTGTCCTGCGCCCTGCATCTCGCGGAGCAGGGCCGGCAGGTGCAGTTCGTCACCCTCGACGACAATCCGGGCCTGGAGATGGAATACAATGCGCGCGTGGTCTACCGGAAGCGCTTCGCGCTGAACGGCGTGAAGGTGCTGACCGACCATGCGCTGATCCGCGTGCGGCCGCAGGGCAACCGGCTGCTCGCCACCTTCCGCAGCGACCTCACGGATCAGGAGGCGGAACTGACCGCCGCCCAGGTGGTGATCGAGCGCGGGACCCAGCCGGTGACGGACCTCTATGACGGGCTGCGGGAACGTTCGGCCAATCGCGGCATCACCGATATCGAGGCGCTGATCGCCGGACGCCCGCAACTGCCCGAAGCGCCAAAGGGGGGCGCCTTCGAGCTGCACCGCATCGGCGACGCGGTGACGAGCCGCGGCGTGCATGCCGCGATCTATGACGCCATGCGCCTGTGCATGGCGCTGTAGCGGGGCGCGGGATGGCGGAGGCCGACACGTCCGGCAGCTTGGTGCTGCGCGACTTCACCAAGGCCGATGCCGCCGCGGCGCAGGAGATCTCGGCCGCAGTCGGCTGGCCGCACCGGCGGGAGGACTGGCTCTTCGCCGCGCGTCTCGGCACTGGCATCGTTGCGGAATGGGACGGCGCCGTCATCGGCACGGCAATGGCGTGGCGCTACGGGGAGGATTTGGCCGCCATCGGGCTGGTGACGGTCGCGCCCGCGCATCAGAAGCGCGGCCTCGGCCAGGCGATGATGCAGCGGCTGTTCGCGCCGCTCGGCGAGCGTCGCCTCCTCCTGCATGCGACCCAGGCCGGGACTCCCTTGTATCGGGCACTCGGCTTCCGCCCGGCCGGCACCATCCGGCAATGCGAGGGCACGGCCTTCCGCGGCGATCCGGTCGTTCTGCCCGAGGGCGAAAGGCTCCGGCCGCTGGTGCGCAGTGACCTCGCAGCGCTGAAGGCGCTGGACCGGGAGGCCTTCGGCGCGCCGCGCCAAGCCCTGATCACAGCGCTGATGGCGGAGGCGCGCGGCGTGGTGCTCGACCGCGGCGGGCAGCCGGCCGGCTTCGCCATGCTGCGGCGCTTCGGGCGTGGCCATGTGATCGGGCCGGTCGTCGCACCTGATCCGCGCAGCGCCCGGGCGCTGATCGGCCATTGGCTCGGCAGCCAGCAGGGCATGCTGCTGCGTCTCGACGTACCGGAGGAGAGCGGCCTCGCCGCATGGCTCGAAAATCTCGGCTTCGCGGTGTCGGAGCCGGTGGAGGCGATGATGCGCGGCGTTGCGCGCCCGCAGGGCGGCGCGACCCGGCGCTTCGCCCTGGTGAGCCAGGCGCTGGGCTGATCCGCAGCATTTCCGCGCAGGAACACCGCCTTCCGCAAAACAATGTGCGGTCGCGGCGTCATGCTTCGGCGCCACCTGCCGGCGCTGCCCCGATAGGCTGGCGCCAAGGCTGGAAAACTCATACCGGCCTCATTCAGGGAAGGCGGCGCGGGTCGCAGGGGTCGCAGCCGCCTGTGGAGACGTGCGATGGATATTGCCCTGGACGCCGATGGCGATGGCCTGGCCCTGCGGCCGCCGACGCGTGCGCTGTCGCCCGCCATCCGGACCGCGCAGCGCTGCATTGAGGAAAACTACGCAGAGACGCTGAGTCTCCTGCAGCTCGCCGCGCTCAGCGGCCTCAGCCTGCATCGCTTCGCCACCGCCTTCCGCGAGCAGGTCGGCATGCCGCCGCATCGCTACCAATGCCATCTGCGCCTGCGGCGCGCGCGGGAATTGCTGCGGCAGGGCATGCCACCGGCCGACATCGCCGCGGAGCTCGGCTTCTTCGACCAGAGCCATCTGTCGCGCCATTTCAAGCGACGCTATGGCGTGACGCCGGCACGCTTCGCGGGGTATCGCGGGCGACGCGCCGCCTTTGCCGTCGCACCCGCTGCCTCCTAACCACGGCCCACATCATGTCCGGACAGGAATCCCTCATGCGCCTCACGGAATTCAACACGCTGACCTTCGATTGCTATGGCACGCTGATCGACTGGGAGAGCGGCATCCACGCCGCTCTACAGCCACTGGTGGCGAAGGCCGGCGCGCCGCTGTCGCGCGAGGTGGTGCTCGAGGCCTTCGGACGAGAGGAGGCGGCGCAGGAGGCCGAAACACCGCGCATGATCTATTCCGGCATTCTCACCGAAGTACATCGCCGCCTCGCGAAGGAATGGGGCGTGACGATGGGGGAAGAGGATCACGGGCGCTTTGGTGCATCCGTCCCCGACTGGCCGGCCTTTCCCGATTCGCCGGAGGCACTGGCGTATCTGAAGCAGCACTACAGGCTCGTCATCCTATCGAACGTGGACCGGGTGAGCTTCGCCGGCAGCAACCGCCGGCTCGGTGTAGTGTTCGATGCGATCTGCACGGCGCAGGACATCGGATCTTACAAGCCGGATCCCGCCAATTTCGACTATATGCTGCGCCACCTCGCCGGAATGGGCGTCGGCAAGGCTGACATCCTGCACACCGCGCAGAGCCTGTTTCACGACCATGTTCCGGCGAAGAAGGTGGGACTCGCCACGGCCTGGATCGACCGCCGGCACGACCAGTCGGGCTGGGGCGCCACGCCTCAGCCCGCCGAGGAAGGGCGCTACGATTTCCGCTTCGAAAGCCTCGGCGCCATGGCGGAGGCGCATCGGGCGGCGCTCGCCGCCTGAGCGGTCGAGCCAGATTGGCGTTCGACGGACGCCGCAGCCCGAGATGCTCGCGCAGCGTCGTGCATTCGTACTCCGTCCTACACAGGCCGCGACGCTGCAATTCCAGCACCACGCTGGCGCAGAAGCGCTGCAGGACGTCGGGCACGGTCAGGAAGGTCAGGATGAAGCTGTCGCAGGCCTCCGCAGCAAGCCGTTCCTGCATGTGGTCCGCGATCTCGCTCGCCGAGCCGCGCAGCGCGGTGGTGCCGCGGCGATAGCGGCGCACCATCTCGCGCAGCGTGAGGCCCTCCCCTCCTCGATCATGGCGACGATGCGGTTGAAGAAGCCGGTGATGCGGTCCGTGCCGCCGAGATCATCGAAGGCGGAATGGGCTCGTCTATAAGCAGCTCGCCGAGCTCGACGCCGACAGCACTGGAAGTGGACTTCCTTATGCACCTGGGCGGCGAGGTGCGCCTGCGCATCCTCACCTGCTATTGTCGACTATCACGTTGAGGCCGGGCAGGATCTTCAGGCTGTCCACCGACCGGCCCTCCGCGACGATGCACTCCCGATCTCGCGGTCGAAGTCGCATGCCTTCTCGAGGCTGCTGCCGCTGGCGAAGATCACCTCGGCGGCGAAGTCGTTGCCGTCCTCGAACTGGCCAGCCTGGATGATCACGGGATAGCTCTGCGGCATGCGCGAGGTTCAGCGCGCCGCGCACCTTCGCGTAGGCGCCGCGGTAATCGATCGGATGGAACCTTGCGGGGTGGAAGTGGCGGGTGCCGACCGGATCCTGCACACTTCGCCGTCCTGGTAGCCGTCCCACGGCCCTTGCAGACCTTGAGGAATTCCTAGAGCGGACCCCGCGAGGGTTGAATCGAGAAAGGTGTTGGAGCGGCGCGGGCGGATGTGATTCGTGCAGATCCGGTGTGGGCCGGAGGGGCAGGATGACGTGGCGTCGGGGCAGACCTATGGTCAGGATCTGCGGGAGCGTGTTCTGGCGGCAAAGGAACTGACAGCGCGGCAAGCGGCGGCGCGCTTTGATGTCAGCTTGTCGTACGTGGTGAAGGTGCGGCAGCGCCTGGCGCGGACGGGTTCGACGGCGCCGCGGCTGCAGCGACCGCCGGTGGCGCGCAAGCTCGTGCCGTATCATGCGGCGCTGCGGACACGCGTGGACGAGGTGCCTGACGCGACATTGGCGAGCATCGTGAATGGCTGGCCGAGACGCATGGCGTGCTGGCGGGCCTGACGACGATCTGGAAGACGCTGAAGAAACGGAAGCTGACGCGCAAGAAAAGTCGCTCCGGGCGGCCGAGCAGGCCCGTCCCGATGTCGCCGAGGCGCGAGCGGCCTGGATTGCCGGGCAGCCCGGGCTGGACGTGAGGCGGCTGGTCTTCCTGGATG
>JAFADX010000030.1 GCA_023424475.1 Pseudomonadota bacterium | reverse complement strand
TTTGCGCCTGCTATGGGTCTTGTTCCGGTCATCGCGGGGCACGGCGGGGCGCCACGCGCCACCCCGGCCGCGTGATCGGTCCCCGCCGCTTCCCCCCTCCATTCGGGCACGAAGCGCGGTGCGGGCCCGGGCCGGGACCGGCGCGCCACCCTCCGGACGGTCCCAATCCCGCGGGGCTTTCTTACCGCAGCGACGTGTGCCGTCCCCTGGCCGGCGCGCGCGTGACAGGACGCATCTTGACCACGACCTTTGAGGCGCTCGCCCTCGACACCCGTATCCTCCAGGCCCTCTCGGAAGAGGGCTACGAAACCCCCACCCCCATCCAGGCCCAGTCCATCCCGATCGTGATGGAAGGCCGCGACCTGCTCGGCATCGCGCAGACCGGCACCGGCAAGACGGCGGCCTTCAGCCTGCCGATCCTGCACCGCCTGGCGCAGCAGAAGGGCCGGCCGCCGCGCTTCGGCTGCCGCGTGCTGGTGCTGTCCCCGACGCGCGAGCTCGCCTCCCAGATCGCCGACAGCGTGAAGGCCTATGGCCGCCACCTCGGCCTTTCCACGGCCGTCGTCTTCGGCGGCGTCGGCTTCGGGCCGCAGAAATCCGCGCTCGCCCGTGGCGTGGACATCCTGGTGGCGACGCCGGGCCGGCTGCAGGACCTGATCGACCAGGGCGCCGCGCGGCTCGACCACGTCGCGACGCTGGTGCTCGACGAGGCCGACCAGATGCTCGACAAGGGCTTCCTGCCGGCCATCCGCCGCCTGCTCAAGGCGATCCCGGCGCAGCGCCAGACGCTGTTCTTCAGCGCCACCATGCCGGCCGAGATCAACAGGCTCGCCGCCGAGATGCTGACCGACCCGGCCCGCGTCGCCGTCGCCCCGGTGGCGACGACGGCCGAGAAGGTCGCCCAGCGCGTCATCCATCTGTCCTCCAGCGGCAAGCGCACCGTGCTCGCCGATCTGCTGCGGATGGAAGGCATCGGCCGCACCCTGGTGTTCAGCCGCACCAAGCATGGCGCCGACCGGATCGTGAAGCACCTCGACCAGGACGGCATCCGCGCCAACGCCATCCACGGCAACAAGGCACAGGGGGCGCGGGAACGTGCGCTCGCCGCCTTCCGCGACGGCTCGGCCCCGGTGCTGGTGGCGACCGACATCGCCGCGCGCGGCATCGACGTGGACGGCGTCACCCATGTCATCCAGTTCGACCTGCCGGAAGTGCCCGAGACCTATGTCCACCGCATCGGCCGCACCGCGCGCGCGGGCGCGAGCGGCGAGGCGATCGCGCTCTGCTCGCACGAGGACCGGGACAAGCTGCGCGCCATCGAGCGGCTGATCCGCATGGCGATCCCGGCCGAGACCCGCGCCGGCGGCGCCGCGCCGGAACCGGCGCAGGCCGCCGCGCCGAAGCAGCGCCCCGCCCAGCCCAAGCCGCCGCGCGGCGCTCACAAGCCGCAGCGCCACGCGCAGCACCGTCCGAACGGGCACGCCGCACCTGCGGAGGCCGCCAAGCCCGCCCGTTCCGGCGATCAGCCGCGGCGCCGGCCGGCGGCGGAACAGTCCCGCAAGGACCGCGCCTGGCGCGACGGCGACTTCCGCGACAGCGGCCCGGTGCCGGCCTTCCTGCGCCGGGGGCATTGACGCCCCCGCTTCCCCCGCCGGCAGGTTTCGGTCTAAGCCCGCGCCAACACCGACAGGGGAGGCGCGCGGCGTGGCTGGGACGCAAGCGGCGGGGGATGCCGTCAATACCGATGTGGACGACATGGAGTTCGCCTCCGCCAGGCGGGAGCTCGGCGGCTGGCAGGGGCATCTGTGGCGCGCCTGTGCCGCGGCCTTCGTGCTGTGGCACCTCTGGATCCTGCTCGTCGAGCCGGTGGATCCCACCGTGTCGCGCGCGGTTCACGTGTTCTTCGGGGCGGCGCTCGGCTTCGCGCTTTTCGCGCCGCGGGCCTCGGGGGATGCCGGGCGCCGCGTGCCCTGGTACGAGCTCATCCTGATCGTTCCGGCCCTGCTGATCCCACTGCACTACATCTTCGACGCCGACGGCATCGAGATGCGCACCTTCATGGGGCCGAACACGCAGGACCTGCTGGCTGCGGGCCTCGGCATCCTGCTGGTGCTGGAATTCGCCCGGCGCACCGCCGGGATCGTGATGCCGCTGATCGCCATCACCTTCATCGCCTATTGCTTCGCCGGCCCCTGGCTGCCCGGGATCCTGTTCCATCGCGGCGTCGCCCTCGACCAGGCGCTGGTCGAGCTGTTCAACAACAACGGCCTGCTCGGCACGGTGGTGCAGGTCAGCGCGACCTTCATCATCATGTTCGTGGTCTTCGCGACCTTTCTGCAGACCTCGAAGGCGGGCGACTACTTCAACGACTTCGCCCTCGCCCTGGTCGGCCGCCTGCGCGGCGGGCCGGCGAAGGTCACCGTCATCTCGGGCATCATGTTCGGCACCATCTCGGGCTCGGCGGTAGCGAATGTCGTGGCCTCCGGCGCCTTCACCATCCCGATGATGCGCCGCGTCGGCTACGACCGCGCCACGGCCGGGGCGGTGGAGGCGACCAGCTCGACCGGCGGCCAGATCACCCCGCCGGTCATGGGCGCGGGCGCCTTCATCATGGCCGAGGTGCTAGGCATCCCCTATACCGAGATCGCGCTCGCCGGGCTGATCCCCGCGCTGCTGTTCTACATCGCCAACTACATCCACTGCGACCTGAACGCCCGGAAGGCCGGCATCCGCGGCCTGCCGAAGGAAGACCTGCCGCGCTGGAGCCATATCGCGCGGCACGCCTACATGGCCGCGCCGCTGGTGCTGCTGATCTACATGCTGGTCCAGGGCTTCTCGCCCTTCCGCGCCGCCGCCTGGGGCATGGCGGCGACGCTCGTCATCATGGTCGGTACGGCGCTGGTCCACCGCGTGGCGCGCCAGGGCCAGAACCCCGTCGTCGCGGCGCTCGGCGCGATGCGCGAGACGCTCGACGCCATCTACGCGACGCTGCATGGGTCGATGCGGGAGATGATGCAGCTCATCGCCGTCTGCGCCGCGGCCGGCATCGTGGCGGGCGTGATCGGCGTGACCGGCGTGGGCGGGCGCTTCGCGACCATGCTGCTCGAGGTCGCGGGCACCTCCTCCTTCCTCGCCATGGTCTTCGGCATGCTGGTGGCGATCATCCTCGGCATGGGGGTGCCGACCACGGCGGCCTATGCGATCGCGGCGGCGGTGGTGGCGCCGGGGTTGATCCGCATCGGCGTGCCGGCGCTCTCGGCCCACATGTTCATCTTCTACTTCGCGATCCTTTCGGCGATCACGCCGCCGGTGGCGCTGGCCTCCTTCGCCGCCGCCTCGATGGCGCGGGCGGACATGTGGAAGACGAGCATGATCGCCCTGAAGCTCGGGCTCGCCACCTTCATCGTGCCCTACATGTTCTGGATATCGCCGGCGCTGCTGGCGCAGGGGCCGCTGCACGGCATCCTGCAGGCCTTCGCGACGGCCTCGCTCGGCGTCTACCTGCTCGCCTGCGCGACCGAGGGCTGGATGCGCAACGGGCCGCTGCCGCTGCTGCTGCGCCTCGTCTCGGCGGCTGCGGGGATCGGGCTGATGGTGCCGGAGCTGTTCACCGACATCGCCGGCCTGGCCGTGGCGGCCGCGCTGCTGTTCCGCCAGCAGCGCCTCTACCCGCGCGAGGACACGGCCCGGCCCGTGACGGCCTGATACGGGCGGCGCGCCGCGCCGGCCGCATCGCGCAGGGTTGGCGTGGCGGCTGCGCGCAAAACGAAAGAGATGCGGGCGGCGCGCCGCGCCGACCGTATCGCGCAGGGTTGGCGTGGCGGCTGCGCGCAAAAGCGAAGGAGATGCGGGCGGCGCGGCGCGCCGACCGTATCGCGTCGCGGCAGCCGGGCCGCAGCCCTTGTCCATGACGCGAAAGGCCGGGGCGATTGCCGCCCCGGCCCCCGGTCACCTTGCTCCCGCGGGCGGCGCCGCGCGGCGCCGCCCATGCCGGGCCGTCAGGCCAGGACCAAGTTGTCCGGGATGGCCTGCCCGGCCTCGCGCAGGTAGCGCGCCGCACCCGGATGGTAGGGCAGGAAGGTGTTCTTGCCAGCGTTCGAGGCGAGGGTGTCGGCGCCCGCCGCGATCGCCTCCTTCAGCTTCGCATTCTGGCCGAGCACTGCCTTGACGATCTCGTAGACGAGGTCCTCGGGCAGCGACCTGTGGCCGATGGCGAAGTTGTACATGCCGACGACGCGCAGCTCGCGCCCCGCGGTGCGGTAGATGCTCGCGGGCAGCATGCTGGGCGAGAGCTCCGGATAGGCCTCCGTCAGCTTCTTCACCTCGTCCTCGGTGAAGTCGAGGAAGTTGACCTCCGACTGCGTCTCCGCCTCGGTGAAGGCCGGGATCGGCACGCCCGAGGCGAAGAGGAACGCGTCGAGCAGCCCGTCCTGCAGCTGCCCCGACATGTCGGAGCCCGAGCCGAAGCGGATCGCCGCGGGCTTGTAGCCGAGCTTGTCCAGCATCTGCGGGAAGTAGGTGCCCGGCGTGCCGCCGCGCGGGCCGACGCCCACGTTCTTGCCCGCGAGTTGCGACATCTGCGTGATGCCCGACCGCTTCAGCGCGATGCCGTGGAAGGGCGTGTCGTACATCGGGAACAGCGCGCGGATGTCGCGGAACTTGTTGCCCTGGGTCCAGGCGCCGGTGCCGTTCCAGGCCTGCAGCGCGACGCCCATGGTCGTCATGCCGAGTTCCACCTCGCGCCGCTGCACCAGGATGATGTTCTGGTTCGGCCCCTGGGTGGTGCGGTAGGAGATGTTCACCCCCGTCGCCTGCTGCGCGAGCTGGCCCCAGGCGGGGCCATAGAGCGCATAGGTGCCGCCCGGCGCGGCGGTGCCCATGTTGAGCGCCTGCGGCCAGGATGCGTTGCGCGGCTGGGCCACGGCCCGGCGGCCGATCCCGGCGGCGGTCAGGCCAAGCGCGGCCCCCGCAAGCAGGTTGCGTCTATTGAAGCTCATCGGATCCTCCCGGCTGTTGATCGAGCTTGGATCCCTAATGCCCGAAGGTCGGCCGGTCATGCAATTGTGCCGGCGGCCGGCCCCGATCCCGGGCGATCATGGCCGGGCCCTATCCGAAGACCTCGTTCCAGGCGGCGCGGAGGGCCGCATCGGCCTCCTCCATCGTCGCCGGGATGCCCTGCGCGTGCAGGCTCGTCACGCCATGCTCGCTGATGCCGCAGGGCACGATGCCGCCGAAATGCGACAGGTCCGGATCCACGTTCAGCGCGACGCCGTGCCAGCTCACCCAGCGTGTCACCCGCACCCCGATGGCGGCGATCTTGTCCTCCCCGCCCGTTGCGCGATTCGGGACCCAGAGGCCGACCCGCCCCTCCCGCCGCTCCGCCCGCACGCTGAAGCGGCCGAGCGCGCGGATGAGCCATTCCTCGAGCCCCTGCACGTAGGCGCGCACGTCGCGCGCGGCGACGCTGCCATGCCGGCGCGTGAGGTCGAGCATGACATAGCCGGTCCGCTGGCCCGGGCCGTGATAGGTCCATTGCCCGCCGCGGCCGGCGGCGAAGATGGGGAAGCGGGCGTCCCGCAGGTCCTCGGGCCGGGCCGAGGTGCCGGCGGTGTAGGTCGGGTCATGCTCGACCAGCCAGACGCGCTCCGCCGCGCTGCCCTCGCGGATCGCCGCGACGCGGGATTCCATGGCGGAGAGGGCCTCGGCGTAAGGCGTGCGGCCCTCGGCGACGATCCATTCGGGGGGGGGGTTTGCTGAGAGCGCGGTCATGGGTTATACGCCGCGCCCTCTACCGGTTTTGCGGTCGTGGCGGAATGGTAGACGCGCTAGCTTGAGGTGCTAGTGGGGGCAACCCCGTGGAAGTTCGAATCTTCTCGACCGCACCATCGCCCGCCCGTCGTGGCGGTTCTCCGACAACCGAACACCCGCGGGCCGGCGCCGGATGCCGGCGGGGCACGGCTGCCCGCCGCCTCAGGCGGCGAGGCCGTAGCCGCCGGGCCCGGCCGCCTCGGCGCCATCGGGGCGCAAGGCGGTCAGCAGGGCATGCCTCTGCGCCTCGTTCATGGCCGAGAGGACGAGGGCGAGCCGCGCCTCCACCCGCGCCGGCGGGATGGCGGCCGCCATCCGCGCCGCGACGGCATCGATCTCGCCGGCCGTCATCAGCGTCTCGAGGACAGGCCGCACCCCATCCCCGGCCTCGGCGAGCACGACCAGATCCTCGAAGGCCAGGTGCCCGCAACGCCGGAACAGCCGCCGCGCCCAGGCCGGGCGCTCCGCCGCCGGCGCGGCCGCTAGGCTCTCGACCAGAAGGGCCAGCTCGGCGACCGAGACGGCCGCATCGACCTCGCGCGGCAGCCAGGCCTCGAGCATGGGGTGCGGCGCCACGCGCTCGCGCTGCCGGGCAGCCGCGATATCGATCTCCCGGCGCAGGGTCGCGATCAGCCGCGCGGCGTCCGCCGGGTCCGCCGGCGCGGCGAGTCCCACCATGGCGCGCGCCAGCCCCCGGCGCAGCGCGGCATGGAACGGCGCGTCGCGGCCGGCCCCCGGCTTCGGCAAGGGGCCGAAAAGATCCTCCCGCGTCGGTGCGGGCCGGTCGTTGATCATGCTCGCCATCTCCATTCCTGGCGCCGTGCGGAGCCCTGGCCCGTCTCCGTTCCGCACGATGCGGGGGCGGGATTTCGTCGTGCCAGGCCGGCGCCGCCTTGCGCCGCTGCCAGGCTTCGAGCCTTTCGCGCGTGCCGTTGCGCGCGGGGTCCATGGATACGTCGTGCGCCGGCGCTTTCGCCGTGAGCTCGACCACATATCCGTCCAGGTCGCGGACATGGATCGAGTGCATGCCCGGGCTTGCCGGGCGCGGCCTCAGCGCCCGGGAACCACGACCGTCATGTAGGGCGCGGCAGGCGCCTCGCCGGCGCCGGTCATCCGTGGCGCCTCGTTGCGCACCGGCGGCAGGCTGCGCAGGTAGCGGGCGAGGGCGCGGGCATCCGCGTCGCTGAGCGCGGCATAGGACCGCCAGGGCATCGCCGGTGCGAGGATGCGGCCATCCGGCCGCACGCCGGTGCGCACGGCGCGCATGATCTCGGCCTCGCTCCAGGTGCCGAGGCCGGTCTCGCGGTCCGGCGTCAGGTTCGGCGGGTAGAAGATGCCGAGGTCGGGGATCGCGAAGCCGATGCCCGAGCCCGCCAGATGCAGCCGCGGGTCGGGCTGGCCTGCCAGCGCGCCGCCGGTATGGCAGCCGCCGCAATCCATGATGCGGGAGAGATACTCGCCACGCGCATTGGGGCCGGCGGGGGCCTGCTGCGCGGCGGCCGGGGTCGCGGCGCCCAGCGCCAGGGCCAGCGCGGCGCGGGAAAGAAGGCTGGTCATCCGGTGGCACTCCTCGAAGGCGGAGCACCACGGCTCCGCGTCGGCGCCACTTACGCGGTCGGAACCTTCCGGAGCCATCGCCGGAATTTTCCGGCCCTTTCCGGAGGTCTTCCTGCCGGTGACCGGCATCACATCGCCAGGACGATGCGCGGCGGCTGGACCTTCCCCGCCCGCCGCGCGGCCGGTCAGCCCCGGCGGAGGTTCCACGGATAGGGCGCGGTGCCCTTCACGAAGCCCGTCAGCCCGCTGCGATAGGCGGTGCTGATGAAGAACTGGCCGAGCGGCAGGATCGGTGCATTCTCGAAGGACTGCGCCTGGATCTGGTCGGCGAGGCGCTTCTGCTCCGCCTCGGTCTCGGCCGTCAGCCAGGTGCGCGCGAGGTCCTCGACCGCCGGGTTCGAGTACCAGCCGAACCAGCCGCGGTCGCCCTGGCCGCGCAGGGTGGCGTTCACCGCCGGGTTGATGATCGACAGGCTCGGCCACCAGGTGTGGAAGATGCTCCAGCCGCCGTGGTCGGGCGGTGATTTGCTGGCGCGGCGCTGCACCACCGATCCCCAGTCGGTCTCCACCAGCTCGACATTCATGCCGAGGCGGCGCAGCAGGTCGGCGGTCACCTGCCCGAAGGGCCCGATGGTCGGGAAGTCCGTCGGGTTGATGATGACGACCTTCTCCCCCTTGTAGCCCGCGTCGCGGATCATCGCCTTGACGCGGTCGAGATCGCGCGGCCCGGTCAACGCGCCATTGCCGGTCGCGCTCTCGTACGGCGTGCCGCAGGGCCACATGGACGGGCAGACGCGGTAGGCCGAGGGGTCGTTGCCGGTCACGCCGCGCAGGTAGTCTTCCTGGTTGATGGCATGGAGCAGGGCGCGGCGCATCGCCGGCTTGTCGAAGGGCGGGAAGAGGCAGTTGAACCGCGCGACGCCGATGTAGCCGAGGGTGTTCAGCACCTCGACCTGCACGCCGCGCGCCCGGCGCAGCAGCGGCGCGAGATCCGCGTTCACCTGCTCCCACCAGTCGATCTCGCCGGCCTGCAGCGCCGCGGCCGCGGTCGCACTGTCGGGCATGATCGTCCATTCGACGCGCTCGAAATGCGCGACCTTGCCGCCGGCGGTGCGCGAGGCGGGCTCCTGCCGCGGCACGTAGCCGTCGAACTTCGCATAGACGGCGCGGCTGCCCGAGACGTATTCGTCCTTGAGGAACCTGTAGGGGCCGGAGCCGACCACCTCCGGCATCTGCTGGAACGGATCGGTGCGCGCGATGCGTTCCGGCATCATGAAGGGCACGACCGCGGCCGGCTTCGCCAGCGCGTCGATCAGCATCGGGAACTTCGACTTCAGCCTGACGCGGATGGTCCGGTCGTCGGCCGCTTCCCAGGCCTCCACCACCGCCGCAAGGGACTGGCCGAAGGTGTCGCGCCGGCTCCAGCGGGCGAGGCTCGGCGCGCAGTCCTGCGCGCGGACGGGCTCGCCGTCGTGCCAGCGCAGGCCCTCGCGCAGCTTGATGAGCCAGGTGAGGCCGTCGTCGGACACGGTGTGGCCTTCGGCCATCTGCGGCTGGACCTTGAGGTCGTCGGTCATGCCGTAGAGCGTGTCGAACACCGTCCAGCCGTGGTTCTCGGTGACCGCGGCGGTGGTCCAGATCGGGTCGAGCGAGGTGAGGTTCGCCTGGGGCACGAATTTCAGCACGCGGTTCTGCGCGGGCTGCGCGAAGGCCGGCGCCGCCAGGCCGGCAAGCGGGGCCGCGAGGACGCTTCTGCGACGGATCATTGTTGTTCTCCCTGTTGTCCGGGAAGCATCGCACCGGACCGAAACGGGGAACAACCCCGCGGTCACTCCGGCACGCCGGCCTTCACCAGCCCCTCGCAGAACACCCCGGCATGGGCGAAGCCGGCGAGGTTGCGCCGCAGCAGCCCGACGCGGATCGGCGGGCCCATCCGGTTGCGCGCGGCGACGTAGCCCTGCGCTTCCTCGATGCGGCCGAGATGGCCGCAGCAGGAGATCAGCGTGTTGTAGTGGCCGAGGTATTCTGCGAAGGCGGCGATGGAGGCGCGCAGGTGCGGCAGGGCGTCCTCGAAGCGCCGGTCGCCGAGCAGCGCGAGGCCGTGGATCGCCGTGTAGATGCCCGCGAAGCTGTCCATCGGGCTCATGCGCAGCGCGAGGCCGGTCTCCTCGATCGCCTCCTGCATCCGGCCCGCGCGCAGCAGCCCCCAGCCATGCAGGGTGCGCCCCAGCGCGAAGCAGGGGTTGAGGTCGAGCGCCGCGCGCAGTTCGACCAGCCCGGCCTCGTGGTGGCGCGCGCTCGAAAGGCAGATGCCGTGCGTCATGCGCGCCCAGGGCTCGGCAGGGTCGAGGCCGACTGCGCTCGCCGCCCTTTGGGCCGCGATCCGGTAGCCTTCCGCATTGTCCGGCCACCAGTAGCAGAGCGCCGCCCACCAGGCTGCCCAGGCGAGCAGCGCATGGGCGCGCGCATAGCCGGGCTCGAGCGCGATGGCCTGGGCGAGCAGCCCGCGCGCCTCCTCGTTCTGCCGCCGCCCGACCTTGCTGATCAGCCCCATCGCGCGGACCGCGAGGCCCCAGGCCGAGAGGTTCGCCGTCGGATGCCCGGCGGCGCGGTAGCCTTCCTCGGCATAGAGGTGCGGCTCGATCGCCGCGACCACGTTGCGGGTGATCTCGTCCTGCACGGCGAAGATGTCGGAGAGTTCGCGGTCGTAGCGTTCGGCCCAGATGTGCCGCCCGGTCGCGGCATCGACCAGCTGGCCGGTGACGCGGATGCGACCGGCGGCCACCCGCACGCTGCCTTCCAGCACGTAGCGCACGCCGAGGTCCCGCGCGACCTCCCGCACGTCCACCGCGCGGCCCTTGAAGGTGAAGGTCGAGTTGCGCGCGATGACGAAGAGCCAGCGCAGCCGTGCGAGGTCGGTGGTGATGTCCTCCGCGATGCCGTCCGCGAGCCAGTCCTGTCCCGGCGCGTCGCCCATGAAGGTGAAGGGCAGCACGGCGATCGAGGGCGAGGTGTCCTTTGCCGGGGCGGGCAGGGCGCCGGGCGCCCGTTCGGGAAGGGCGGGCGCGGAGGCCGGCCCGCGCAGCGCCAGCCCCGTCGCGCCCTCGGCCATCGCGAGGGTCCGGTCCGAGAACAGGCCGATCAGCAGCTTGTCCACGGTGGAGCGGCCGATGCGCGTGCGGTGCGCGAACTCGTCCCGCGAGATCCGCTCGCGGGCGAGGTAGTCCCTGAGGATGGCGGCGATCCGTCGCCTCTCGTCCATGCGGGGGCCCGTCCTTCTCCGGCCGTCGCGCCCCTCCCGGCGATGCCGAAGCCCGCACCAGGATAGGCGCTGCCGCGGCCGGGGGGAATCGCCGCGCGGGAACGCCGCCCGCCGCCCCTGCCCGGACGCGGCGAAACCTTCTACCCTGATCGCGGAGGTACCCAGATGGACGAGGATTTCCGCCGCGCCGCGCTCGACTACCACCGGCTCCCGCGCCCCGGGAAGCTCGCGGTCGAGCCGACCAAGCGCATGGCGACGCAGCGCGACCTTGGCCTGGCCTATTCCCCCGGCGTCGCCGCCGCCTGCGAGGCGATCGCGGCCGACCCCCGCGCGGCCTACGACTACACGACGCGCGGCAACATGGTCGCCGTCGTCACCAACGGCACCGCGGTGCTCGGCCTCGGCGCCATCGGCGCGCTGGCCTCGAAGCCGGTGATGGAAGGCAAGGCGGTCCTCTTCAAGAAGTTCGCCGGCATCGATTCCGTCGACATCGAGGTGGAGGAACGCGACCCGGCGAGGTTCATCGAGGTGGTCGCGGCACTGGAACCCTCCTTCGGCGCCATCAACCTCGAGGACATCAAGGCGCCCGAGTGCTTCGTCATCGAGCGCACCCTGCGCGAGCGGATGAACATCCCGGTCTTCCACGACGACCAGCACGGCACCGCCATCATCGTCGCCGCCGCGGTCCGCAACGGCCTGCTGCTCCAGGGCAAGCGGATCGAGGATGTGCGGCTGGTCAACACCGGCGGGGGCGCGGCGGCGCTCGCCTGCCTCGACCTGCTCGTCTCGATGGGGCTGAAGCGGGAGAACGTCACGATCTGCGACATCGGCGGCGTGATCCACAGCGGCCGCAACGACCTCGACCCCTATCGCGCGCGCTACGCCCAGGTGACCGAAGCCCGCACGCTGGAAGACGTGCTGCCGGGCGCCGACGTCTTCCTCGGCCTCTCCGCCCCGCGCGTCCTCAAGCCCGAATGGCTGAAGCACCTGGCGCCGAGGCCGCTGGTCCTCGCGCTGGCCAACCCGGAGCCGGAAATCCTGCCGGAAGCCGTGCGCGCCGCGCGGCCCGACGCCATCGTCGCGACCGGGCGCACCGACTATCCGAACCAGGTCAACAACGTCCTCTGCTTTCCCTTCATCTTCCGCGGCGCGCTCGACGTCGGCGCGACGACGATCAACGAGGAGATGAAGATCGCGGCGGCCGACGCCATCGCCGCGCTGGCGCGGGTCGAGGCTTCCGAGGTCGTCGCCGCGGCCTATGGCGGCCAGGCGCCGGTCTTCGGGCCGGACTACATCATCCCCAAGCCCTTCGACCCGCGCCTGATCCTCGAGATCGCGCCGGCGGTGGCGCGGGCGGCGATGGACAGCGGCGTGGCCGCGCGCCCGATCGACGACTTCGCCGCCTATCGCCGCGACCTCGAACGCAACGTCTTCCGCTCCGGCAACCTGATGCGCCCGGTCTTCGAGGCCGCGCGCAAGCGCCCGCGCCGCGTCGCCTATGCCGAGGGGGAGGACGAGCGCACGCTGCGCGCGGTCCAGTCGGTGGTGGACGAAGGCATCGCCGAGCCGATCATCGTCGGCCGCCGTGCGGTGGTCGAGGCGAAGGTCAGGGCGCTCGGCCTGCGCATGGACCTCGGCGAGAGCGTGCGGGTGGTGGACCCGGTCGAGGACGAGGCGCTGTTCGGCCCGCTCACCGAGCTCTACCGGAGCAAGGTGGGCCGGCGGGGCACGCCGCCCGACGCCGCCGGGCGCCGCGTCGCCACGCGCCCCGCCGTCGCCGCCGCCCTGCTGCTCGAGGCCGGGCACGCGGACGCGGCGATCTGCGGCGGCACCGGCGACTGGATGGGCCAGTGGCGGCACGTGCTCGACATCATCGGCAAGCGGGAGGATGTCGGGCGCGTCTATGCGCTCTCCGGCGTCGTCACCCGCGCGGGCGAGCACCTCTTCGTCGTCGACACCCATCTCTGCCTGGAGCCGGCCGCCGAGCAGATCGCCGAAATGACGCTGCTCGCCGCCGAGCAGGTCCGCGCCTTCGGCATCACGCCGAAGGTGGCGCTGCTTTCCCATTCCTCCTTCGGCGCCTCCCATGCGCCCTCGGCGCGGCGGATGCGCCAGGCGCTCGGCATCATCCGCCGGCAGGCCCCGGATCTCGAGGTGGATGGCGAGATGCACGCCGATGCCGCGCTGATCCCCGCGATCCGCGCCCGCGCGGTGCCGGATAGTCAGCTCGACGGCGCGGCGAACCTCCTGGTCATGCCGGGGATCGACGCGGCGAACATCGCCTTCAACCTGGTCAAGGCGGCGACCGACGGGCTGCAGCTCGGCCCGCTGCTGCTCGGGATGAACAGGCCGATCCACGTCCTGGTGCCGAGCGTGACCGCGCGCGGCATCCTCAACGTGACGGCGCTCGCCGTCGCGCAGGCCAATGCGGAGGCGTGAGGGCGCGGCGGCGCCTCAGCCGCCGCCCACCACGCGGGCGAGTTCCTCCACCCCGGCCTTCTGGTCCTCGCGCAGGATCACGTAGACGGCCGCGGCCGTGATCCGCTCGTCGCCGGCGGGGTTGATGACCATCCCGCCGCCGGGCGGGCGATACGCGATGGCCGTGCCGAGCCCGCGGTCCATCAGCGTGCCGACCACCCTGGACCAGGGGCCCTGCCAGGGATCCGGCAGGTTCACGCGGAACAGCTCGTTGCCTTCGGAGGAAAAGAGATCCTCGAGGAGCTGCTCGGCGCCGGGCGCGACCAGGGCGCGGGCCAGCATCTCGGGGTAGGTGCGCAGGGGGCGGACCGCCGCCGCCGCGCCCGTCGCCAGCAACCGTGCGCGATTGCGGTCATCCACGCATTCCGCGACCACCACCGGCGGCGTGCCCTCGGCCATGGCGCGCACCCGCGCGACCACGTCGGCAGTGATGGCATCGGAGACGGCGTCGGTTTCGTACTCGGCCAGCACGATCACCGCCGCGGCGCGGGGCGCGTCGGCGAGCCGCAGCGAGTCCTCGTCGGTCGGCGCCCCTTCGACGTGGACCAGGTCGTCGTCGCACAGCGCCTGGGGCAATCCTTCGGGCCGGGCGGCGAAGGCGCGGGTCAGCAGCATCACCGGCGCCTGCCGGTAGCCCGGCGTGCCGCGCAACTGCCGGACGAGACCGCGGAAGAAGCCCACGGCATCGCCGCCCGGCGTGCCGATCACCAGCACATGGCCATCCATGCCCCACCTCCAGGATCCGGCGCGCTTGCGTGCGCGCACGTCCTCCCGCCACTCGAACCAGTCGGACGCCAGCTTGGCGACGACGAAGACGCCGCCCATCAGCAGCAGCAGGACGGTCGCGAGCTTGCCCGCCACCGTCTTCGCCGCGACGTCGCCATAGCCCACGGTGGTCAGCGTCACCACGGCGAGCCACAGGCTGTCCTCCGGCCCCATGCCCTCGAAGGCGGCCATGGCGAGGACGAACAGCCCCACCATTGCCCCGAGCCAGGCAAAGGAGCGCCGCAGCCTGGGCCTGCCGTGGCGCCAGCGGTTGCGGCGCCACAGCAGGCGGAAGGCGGTCAGCACCGCAAGGTCAGCGCGCCTCGGCGCTGATCCCGAACATGCTCTGGGCGGCGGCCGGGTTCGGCGGCGGGCCCTGTACGTCGCCGAGCTTGATCGGCTGCGGCGGGTTCACGCGGATCTCCACCATCCGCGCCTGGCCGCGGATGAAGCGCTGCACCGCGTCGCGGATCGGGTCGAGCCCCGCGGCGCCCTGTTGCGCCAGGGCGCCGCCGGCCATGGCGGCATACTGCTCGCGCAGCTGCGCTTCCGGCGTGCGGGTCTGCTGCGACTGCATGGCGAGGAAGCGGGTGAAGAGCGACGCATCCGCATAGCGCAGCCCGGCGGAGATCAGCCGCATGTCGCCGAAATCGCCGGCCTGGGCACGCTGCTGCGTCACCCCGTCCATCACGAGCGCCATCGAGATCGTCCCCGCGTCGCGCCCCGAGATCGACAGGTCGCGGATCTCGATCCTTCCGCTCTGCGCGTCGTAGGAGGTCTGGGCGGTGATCTCGCCCTCGATCGCCTGGTAGCCGAACCGGGTCAGCCAGGGAGCGATCATGGGCACCGGCTCGATGCGGATGCCGCGGATCGCGACGTTGCCGTCGCCGGAGCCGTCGGCACGCTGCACGTCGGCGGCGACGCGCACCTCGCCCAGGCTTCCGACCGGGCGCCCGCCGCCCAGCAGTTCGAGCCCGTCGAGCTCGACCGAGGCGCGGCCGACCAGGTTCGGCGGCGGCTGTTCGCGCATGACCGCGGCGAGGGTGGCGCCGATATCCATGCCCGACAGCGCGAAGCGCGCGAGGCGCAGCCCATCCACGAGGCCGCTGTCGAGGCCGCTGAGCTCCAGCCCCTCGACCGCGATGCGCGCCGGCTGCCCGGGCAGCCAGTTCTCGACGCTCGCCAGGCGCAGCCGGCCCGAATCCCTGCCCGAGAACTCCACGTTCTCGACGCGCAGCTGCTCGATGCGCACTTGGTCGGGCTGCGGCGGTCCGCCCGCCGGATCGCGCGGCACCGTCAGGCCGGCGATGCGGATCTGCCCGATCCGGACGGTGTTGCCGCCCTCGGTGGTGGCAAAGCCGTTCAGCACCGCCTCGGCGACGCCGTCCTCGCGCAGGCCGTTGATCGTGAGGTCGTCCGCGGTGGCGCGCTTGCGACGCTGTTCCAGGACGACGCCGGTC
>JAFADX010000029.1 GCA_023424475.1 Pseudomonadota bacterium | reverse complement strand
CACCCATCCAGGATACTGTCGTTGGGTGGCCGGGCGGGGATGCGGGCCGGTGCCGGTTCCGACAGATCGGAACATGCTTCAGCCCGGATGGGGACGCGGGCGCTGCCGCACATGGACATGCGCCGCTTGGCGCATGTCCGAGCAGGCTTTCAGCCTTCCCGCTGCCTGCGTGCGGCGAGGGCCTTGGGCCGCGTCAGGCAGGCGTCGAGCCACGCCTTGACCTTGGGAAAGGGCCCGAGGTCGTAGCCGTTGAGCCAGGCGCCATAGAGCACCGAGGCGAGGTTGAGGTCGGCGATGGTGAAGCCGTTGCCCACCAGGTAGGGGCGTGCCGCGAGCTCCGCCTCGAGCACGGCGAGGCGGGCGTCCATCGCCTCCTTGCCGGCGGCGGCTTCCGCCGCGCTGCGCTCGGCTTCGGGCTTGAGGTAGGCGTTGTAGGCCCAGCGCATGACGTGCGGCTCGGCCTCGGCCGCCGCCCAGAGGGTCCATTGCAGCACGCGCGACTCGTCGTCGCCGGACGGCATCAGCGGGGCGCCGGCCTTCCGCGCGATGTGCAGGTTGATCGCGAGGCTTTCGAACAGCACGAGGCTGCCGTCCTCGAGCGCGGGGATCTTGTTGTTGGGGTTGATGGCCAGCGGTCGCTCGAGCTTGAAGCCGCCGGCGAAGCCGAGCGGCACGACCTCGTAGGCCAGGCCGGCTTCCTCCGCGGCCCAGATGCAGCGGAAGGCGCGGGAGCGGGGGATGCCGTGGATCTTGAGCATGGTGCGGGGTTCCAGACTTGCACAAAGTGGTTGCCGCAGGTTGCGCGGACGCATCGCGGTAAGGAGAACTCGTAGGGCGGGGCCTAGGCCGAAGGACTGCTGCGGCCGGGATCATCCCGCTGGAGGTTCCTAAAGACTGCCAATTGATGGATCCAGCCTGGCCGTCGCATCACGACACCCTCAAAGGGCAGAGTCCGGAAGTCCACCAGGTGGTCGTGAGGGCTCGTCCTTCTTTGGTTCAACCCTGCCGTCTCCAGAATCTGCATAACCCAGTCCCAGTTTGGATGAGGCGACGACAAGAATACCAGGCCGCCTGGCCGACAGAGTTCCGTGATTGCCGCCGTGCAGTCGACATGTTCGATAACCTCGAAGGCGACGACCGCGTCGAAGCTGTGTCGGCTCAGTCCGAGGCTCTCCCAATTCAGGATGTCGCCGACGACATCTGCCGGAGGGACGATATCGATCGTCGTAACATGATGCCCGGCACCCTTCAGGTGTTGGGAGCACCAGCCACTGCCGCTGCCAATTTCGAGTATGCTCGATTCAGCCGTGAGGTGCCGGTCCAGCAATGCGACCTTGTTCCTTCTGGACAGTTCACTCAGAAGCGGCATGCAACCATCCTTGAGACACCTGAAGCATCATCTCGGACCGTACATGACAAGCCATCACCCAGGAATCCTAAAACCCGCGCAGGGGCTCAGAACGATGCATATTTCGCGCCTCAAATCGTGCGGTTGCTAGGTTTGTCGATGACCGGGACGAGCAAAGCGTCTTCTGGCGCGCCTGCCAGCGCTTGCAGAGAGACTTGCGTAAACTCTAGTAAATTAATACTCGCCACGCAGGTAATTCTATTGATTGCCTTGTGGTTTGCGACGAGGCCGTATCGAGGAGTCATTCATGATAGTATACTCTATACTGCTCAAGCTATATTGCATAATAATCCTGAGTATTTACAAAATGATCTTGCATTTTATTTTGGAGGACAAGAAAAATTTTCTATATTCCCAGGATTTTTCGGGTTTATTATAAATAAATACGGAATATCAATCGGAAATATATTTGTTTCATATGCTGCTCAGACTGCATTTTTTTTATCCATCATTGTTTTTTTTGGATCTTTGTTTAGATTTCGTCATGAGGCGATCCTGGCATCCGCTGCGGTTATCTTGCTCGATCCGCACTACGGGGCTGCCCGATTGCTGAGTTATGGCGAGGCATTTGCCACTGCGCGGCCCTGGGCGGAGGCCCTCGTCCTGGCAGGAATCGCGGTTGGATTACCTCGCGATGCCGGGGTCGGTCGCATAATTGTATGTGTCGGAATGCTGATCGTCGCCGCCACACTGCACCCACTTCAGGTGTTGCCGGGGGTTGGTGTCATCGGCGTTTTCTGGGCGCTACGGTATCCGCGATTGCTCTGGCTCGCGGGCTTGGCCCTGGCTGGTGGCCTTGCCGTTGGCTATGCTGGAGTAGAACCTTTCAGTCGTCTCTATACGACTTACGATCCGCATTGGCTCGCTATCATCAGGGTTCGACTCGGGTACGCATTTATCGGAACGTGGTCGTTCCTGGACTGGGTCTGGCCTTTCATCCAGGCGGCAATTCTGGTCGCTGTGTGGCGGGTGGCGAGTCGCCTAGAGCGCCAGCTCCTACTCAGCGTTCTGATCGTGGCGGCGTTTGGCCTGTTGGCCGCCGGAATTGGCGGGGACTTCGGGGCGAATGTACTGCTCGTCGGGTTGCAGACGTGGCGGGCGCTATGGCTGTTGGCGGTGCTTGCGAATGCCTTCCTAGTGATTCTGCTGCTGCGCCTGCCCCCTGTCTCCCTTGCGCGAAAGGTACTGCTTATTGCGTTTGCTTGTTCCGTTTTCGAGCGCTTTGGCGAGTTTACCGGCTTTTTCTCGCCGATCCTGTTTCTACTTGCCCTGCTGCTACTGTGGAGGGAGTGGTATTATCAAAAGGAAGTGTCTGCGGTTATTTATCTCATCGTCTGGACCATTGCATTCTGCGTTTGTGTCTTGGTTGTGATGGGGCTTGGGTTCGCTCTCATGGCGTCTCCGAGAATATTGTTCGCCTGGGAAATGTGGATTGGCTGCGCCGTGGCTGTGGTGGCCTTTGCGTGGCTCAGTTTTTGGACAGGACCAAACCCTCATCAATGGCGCACGCTGCTTCTTGCCGGACTTGTGCTCGCAGTGGCATTCTGGACAGTCGACCGCCGCTCTCCGTGGAATCGCTTTGTTGAGGACGACAATCAGATTGCGGAGCTCACCGCGTTCATTGGTACGAACAGTACTCCGTACTGGGAGCGCGGCCTCGAGTTGCTCTGGCTGAAGCTGCGCCGCCCAGCGGGCTTCGGATGCTATCAGGGTGCGGGAGGTGCATTCTCTCGCGGCATGGCAATCGAGTTTGAGCGCCGGTATAGAGCGCTGTCCGTCCTCAATACAGCCGACTTTGAGCTCAAGCCCGACGCCATTTGTCCGCCGCGCCGAGATCCATCGAGACGCGGGGCGCCCTCAGTTCAAGAAATTGCCGAGGCGTGCCGTGCTTTGCCAGAATTGAAGATAATCATACTATCATCACGCGTTCCAGGCCTTGCGACAACGACATGGGACGCACCAATTCCAATGCGGCTTCCTGGCTTGCCAGGAGAACCGTTACGCGAGGTCAGGCGGTTCTATCGATACGAGTGCAGCAGGTTGCGCTAGGTTTTGAGCAGTTGAGTTACGAAATCCTGGCGCAGACTGCCTACCGTACCGCAGCCAGGGCTGCCTCCCCTTTCGCCGCTACTCGCACCCGCTCCGGCACCAGCCGCACACCGCTCGCCCCCGCCTCCTCATGGTACTCGGCGTCGGCATTCACCCGCCACACGTCGTACACTGCCCGGCCGGCGACGATGTTCTCCACCGTCAGCATCGCCGTCATCATGGCGTGGTCCTGGTTGTTGTACTTGTGCATCCCGTTGCGGCCGACGAGGTGCAGGCCCGGGTAGCGCGCCTCGACCTCGCCGCGCAGCGTCGCGACGTGCGCCTCATAGGCATCGTCGTAGACGGGGTAGGCCTTGGGCTGGCGGACCACGGTGCCGTCCACGATGTCCTCGGCGCGCGCGAGGCCGAGCTTCACCAGCTCGTCGCCCGCCATCCGCACCAGGTCCTCGTCCTTCGCGGACCACAGGCCGTCACCCTCGAAGCAGAAATATTCGAGGCCGTAGCAGGTCAGGCCTTCCTCCGGCACCAGGTCCGGCGACCAGGAGCGGAAATTCTGGATGCGGCCGACCTTCACCGCAGGGTCGTGAATGTAGATCCAGTTGTCGTCGAAGGCGTCGCGGTCGCGCAGCACCAGGGCGACCGTCAGGAAATCCCGGTAGCGCAGCGCATCGGCCGCGGCGCGCGCAGCCTCGGACGGCGCCGGACCGAGGGCGCCGGCGAGCTGCCGCATCGGCATCGAGGAAATGACGGCGTCGGCGCGATGTTCCGCGCGGCTGCCGTCGGTGCCCTCGGAAACCACGACCCAGCCGCCATCCCTGCGGCGAAGTTCCGTCACGCGCCGGCCCAGCAGCACCTCGCCGCCCTGGAGGCGCACCTTCTCGGCCGCCGCTTCCCAAAGCATGCCCGGGCCGCGGCGCGGATAGCGGAACTGGTTGATCAGCGTCTTCACCACCGCGCCACGCGGCGTGTCCTGCTTCTGCGGCAGGATGGAACGCCAGATCGCCTGGAACAGCGACAGCCCCTTGATGCGCTGCGCCGCCCAGTCGGCCGAGATCTCGCTGCACTTCATGCCCCACACCTTCTCGGTATAGGTGCGGAAGAAGATCTCGAAGAGGCGGCGCCCGAACTGCCCGACGACCCAGTCCTCGAAGCTCCGCGGCGCGGGGCGGGGCACCGCCCGCTCCTTGGCGTAGGACAGGACGCAGCGGACGGCCTCGGCCACGCCGAGCTTCGACAGCGCATCCTGCGCCCGCAGCGGATAATCGAAGAGCTTGCCGCGATAATAGATGCGCGACTTGCGGGGGCGGTGCAGGAGGGGTTCGTCCGCGAGCTCGTCCCACAGGCGTTCCACTGCCTCGGATTTCGAGAAGAAGCGGTGCCCGCCGATGTCGAAGCCGAAACCCTTGTAGGTGACGGTGCGGGAAATGCCGCCGACGTGCCTCGGGTCGGCCTCGAGGACGGTTGCCTGGATGCCGCGCTTTCCAAGGAGATAAGCCGCGGTCAGTCCCGCGGGGCCGGCGCCGATGCAGATCACGGACTGTGCCATACGGCCGAGGCTCCCTTCGGGCTGACCCCCTCCGGTCGAGGCGGCCGGCGATGCCGGCCTGAGCAGCTATCGGAGGCGGACTGTCTCAATAACTGGAATTCTGATCAGAATAGAATTCTTGCCCCTGATATACGCGGTTAACGAAGGATTTAGCAACAGGAAGTTGCAAAGGCGGAGCCGGCTGCCCGCGGGTTCATGCCAAGGGCGGCGAAGCCTGCGCCAGGCTGCGGCCGAGCCTCTCGACCGCACGGTGGAAATGCCGCAGCAGCAGGCCCCAGGCCATCAGGAGCAGTGCCGCCCAGCCGATGCCGAAGGCAGCCCAGGCCAGGCCCGCCGCCGCCACCCAGCCCAGGCCGAACAGCACGCCGGCGCGCAACACGCCGATGACCGGGTGCGGCGCGCCGGCTCCGCCGCGCTCGCTCACATCCCGCCGATGTAGTTGGGTCCGCCGCTGCCCTCGGGCGTGCACCAGTCGATGTTCTGCGTCGGGTCCTTGATGTCGCAGGTCTTGCAGTGCACGCAGTTCTGCGCGTTGATCTGCAGGCGTGGCTGGCCTTCCTCGACGCCCACCGCCTCATAGACGCCGGCGGGGCAGTAGCGGCTCTCGGGGCTGCCGAAGGTGTCGAAGTTCACCGCCTTCCAGCGCGACGGATCCTTCAGCTTGAGGTGCGCCGGCTGGTCCTCCTCATGGTTGGTGTTCGACAGGAACACCGAGGAGAGCCGGTCGAAGGAATAGACCCCATCCGGCTTCGGGTAGTCGATCTTCGGTGCGTCGGCGGCCTTCCTGAGCTGCGCGTAGTCCTCGTGGTGCGCCATCGTCCAGGGCGCCTTGCCGCGCAGGAGGTAGGTGTCGATCGCGGCATAGGCGAGCCCGCCCCACAGGCCGAACTTCGCGAAGCCGGGGCGGATGTTGCGCACGCCCTCGAGCTCGCTCCAGACCCAGGACGCCTTGAGCATCCCGGGATAGGCTTCGAGCACCGGCGGCCGCTCCTCGGCCTTCAGCGCCTCGGCGATCGCCTCGGCGGCGACCATGCCGGACTTCATCGAGGTATGGGTGCCCTTGATCTTCGGCACGTTCAGGAAGCCCGCCGCGTCGCCGATGATGGCGCCGCCCGGGAAGACCAGCTTCGGGATGGCCTGGAAGCCGCCCTCGTTCAGCGCGCGCGCGCCATAGGCGATGCGCTTGCCGCCCTCCAGCATCGCCGTCACCGCCGGGTGGTGCTTGAAGCGCTGGAATTCCTCGAAGGGCGAGAGCCAGGGGTTCGAGTAGTCGAGCCCGACGACGAAGCCGATGCTCACCAGGTTCTCGCCCAGCATGTAGAGCCAGGAGCCGCCATAGGTGTCGGACTTCACCGGCCAGCCCACGCTGTGCCAGATCAGGCCCGGCGTGTGCTTCTCCTTCGGGATCTCCCACAGCTCCTTGATGCCGAGGCCGTAGGTCTGCGGCTGCACGCCCTCGCGCAGCTTGTAGGTCTCGAAGAGCTTCTTGGTCAGCGAGCCGCGGCAGCCCTCGGCGAAGAGCGTGTAGGTCGCGCGCAACTCCATCCCCGGCTGGTAGTTCGGGCCATGCTCGCCGTCCTTCGCGATGCCCATGACGCCGGCGACGACGCCCTTCACCCGGCCATCCTCGATGATCGTCTCGGAGGCGGCGAAGCCGGGGTAGATCTCGACGCCCATCTCCTCGGCCTTGGCGCCGAGCCAGCGGCAGACATTGCCCAGGCTGACGATGTAGTTGCCGTGGTTGTTCATCTGCGGCGGCGTCGGCAGCCGGTAGGCCTTCGTCTCCGTCAGGAACATGAAGCGGTCGTCCTTGGCCGGCGTCGCCAGCGCCGGCGGGTCGTCGCGCCAATCCGGGATCAGCTCGTCCAGTGCGCGGGGCTCGAGCACGGCGCCGGAGAGGATATGCGCGCCGATCTCGCTGCCTTTCTCGATCAGGCAGACGGCGGCATCGGGGTTGAGCTGCTTGAGCCGGATCGCAGCGGCGAGGCCGGCCGGGCCGCCCCCCACCACCAGCACGTCGAATTCCATGGATTCGCGGTCTTCGGCCATCCGCCTGCATTCCCCTAGCGTCTCGCGCATCATGTAGCGGCAGGCCGGGTTGCGCGGAACCCCGCAGAAGGCCGATATGGCCGCGATGGAGCCGGATCGGGGGGCGCTTCTCGCGGCCTTGGCGCTGCAACTGGACTGGGGGGCGGAGGAGGCGCTGGAAGATGTGCCGCCGGACCGTTCCCCGCCGCGCGCCGCCGTGCCCGCCGAAGCTCCGGTCGCGGCGGCCCCAGCGCCGCGCCGCGCGGCGCCGCCACGCCTGCTG
>JAFADX010000017.1 GCA_023424475.1 Pseudomonadota bacterium | reverse complement strand
CAGCAGGCTCAGCGCCGCGCCCATGCCCATGCTGCCCAGACCGATGACGCCGACCTTCATGCGCACCCCCGAGATTCGATGCGCGGTCACAAGACGCCGCGGGGCCGCGGCCGTCAATGCGGCCAGGTCAGCCGCCGCGCGGGCGCTGCCGCCGCCCCTGGCGGGCGATCAGCGCGCGCAGCAGGTCCTTGATGGCACCGGCATCGGGATGGCGCGCGAAGACCTCGGCCTCATGCGCGCGGGCGGCGGCGAGGAGCTCGGCCACCATCGCCTCCCCGCGCGGCGCGAGGTGGATGCGCACCAGGCGGCGGTCGCGGGTGTCCTGCTGGCGCCGCACCAGGCCGTCCCGTTCCATGCGGTCGAGCACCTTGGTCATGGTGGGCTGCTGCAGCAGGCAGGCCTCCGCCAGCGCCGTTACCGTTTCCGGCCCGCCCGACAGGGTCGCGAGGACGCGCCAGACCGGGACCGAGACGCCGCGCGCCCGCAGCCTGTCATGGAATTCCGAGGAGACGACAAAGGAAGCCCGCGCGAGCAACGACAGCAGGTAATCGTCGACGAAGCGGGGTGCGGCGTCGTGCGCTTCCATGGCCTGCCTGCAAAGCTGGTTAATTGCAGACTAGCGAAACGACGGTGCGCGAGTCTTGTTTCCCGTGCAGTCCGGGATCGTTTCATGGCCATGCTGCACCGCGACATGGATCAATACACGGGCAGCCGGCCCCGTGCGCGGCGCATCTCATAGGCCTTCGCGTGCAGGAAGGCGGCGTCATGCAGCTCCCCCGGGACACCGGCACGGCGGGCGGCCTCGGCGAGGAAGCCCAGGATGTGGTCCGCCTCGATCCGTCTGCCGGCCTCGAGGTCGCGCAGCATGGAGGTGGCATAGGCACTCTTCGGGTCCGAGAACAGCGCCCGGAATTCCGCCAGGAAGGTCTCCTGCATCGGGTAGCCGTTGTCCGCCGCGATCGCCGCGTTGCGTTCGAGGACGTGGTGAAGGAAGGCGATGCCGCCGGGGCTTGCGGCGATCTCGCCGATGTTGGCGCGCATCAGCACGGTGCCGATCGCGCTGGAGCCGAGATGCACGAGCTTCTCCCACATCCGTGCCATGATGTCGGGCACGCAGCGCGCGACGACGCCCTTGGTGGCGGAGAAGGCGGCCTCGATCGCGGCCACGCGGTCGGAGGCGCTGCCGTCGCGCTCGCCGAAGGTGAGCCAGCGCCAGTCGTTGAGCTGGCGCACCGTGCCGTCCGGCGCCAGTGTCGCCTGGATCTTCGCAAGGCCGCCGAGCACGCGCCCGGCGCCGAAGGCCTCGCAGAGCCGGTCGACATGCGCGAGGCCGTTGAGCACCGGCAGGATGGCGGTCCGCTCATCGACGGCCGGCGCGATGGCGGCGATCGCGTCCTCGAGGTCATAGGCCTTGCAGGAGAGCAGGACCACGTCCCAGCCGGGCTTCGCCTCCCCCACGCCGAGCGTGGCCACGGGTCCCTGCCAGTCGCCGAAGGGGCTTGCGATGCGCAGACCGTCGCGCGCGAGCGTCGCGCGCCGGCCGGGACGCACCAGGAAGGCCACCTCCGCGCTCCCGGCCTCGGCCAGGCGGCCGCCGAAATATCCGCCAAGCGCACCCGCGCCCAGGACCAGCATGCGCATCGGGTTCCTCCCCAGGTCTTCGGCCGCCGACCCTAGGCGCCCGGCGGCCGCGACGAAAGGCGGCCGGATCAGCGCCAGCCGCGCAGGTCCTCGACCGTGCGCTGCACATCGGCAGGCGCGACGCCGAGCCGCGCCATGGCGAACTCGGCGACACCCAGCGCGACCTCGCGCTCGCCCATCACCACCAGGCCGACGCCCTGCTCGCGTTCGAGGAAGGCGGCCTCCTCCTCGTCATGCGCGCGGGCGGCGGCGACGATCGCGGGGTTCAGCGCGCGCGCCATGCCGAGCACCCGCCGGGACACCGCGGCATCGGGCATGGCCAGCACGATCAGCCGCGCGGTGTCGGGCCGCGCGGCCTTGAGCACCTCCGGCCGCGTCGCATCGCCCCAGACGACGGGGACACCGGCGGCACGCAGGGCCTCGGCGACGGGATGATCGGCCTCGACGACCACATGCGCGAGGCCGTGCCGCCGCAGCGCGGCGGCGACCACGCGCCCGACCCGGCCGTGCCCTATGAGAAGGGCATGGCCTTCAAGGCCCTCGGGCGGCGGGTTGGACAGGCGCGCGCCGCCGCGGCGCGCGAGCCAGACCCGCATCCGCCGCGTGCCCTCGATCGCGACCGCCAGCCGGTCCGCCGCAGCCTGGGTCAGCGGCGTGGCGAGGATGGTCAGCGTCGCCGCGACCAGGATCGGCCCGCGCACCTCGTCGGGCAGGATGCCGGCCCCGATCGCCAGAGCGCCGAGCAGGAAGGAGAACTCGCCGATCTGCATCAGCGCGCCCGCCACCGTGGCGGCGGCCGGCACCGGCACGCGCAGCAGGATGAGGAGACCGAAGATCGCCCCGCCGGTGCCGAGCATGACCGCGAGCAGCGTCGCCAGCGATGCGAGGGGCATCGCGACCATCGCCGCCGGATCGACCAGCATGCCCACCGAGACGAAGAACAGGGCGACGAAGACGCGCTGCAGCGGCACCGTTTCGGCCGCCGCCTGATGGCCGAGCGGGCTTTCCCCCAGCAGAACACCGGCAAAGAAGGCGCCCAGCGCCGGCGAGACCCCGAACAGCGCCGCCGATCCGAACGCCGTTCCGAGCGCGGCGACGATCACGGCAAGGGTGAAGAGTTCCCGCGACCCGGTTCCCGCGACCAGCGCCAGCAGCCGTGGCAGCAGCACCCGCCCGCCGAGGGCCATGGCGGCCACGAAGGCGGCCAGTTCGACCGCGACTTCCGCCAGGCGCAGGCCGAGGCCCTCGTCCCGGCCCGCCCCGCCGAACACCGGCAGCAGCACCAGGGCAAGGACCACCAGGAGATCCTGCATGACCAGCCAGCCGAGGGCGATGCGCCCGGCCTGGCCGGCGAGGCGCCCCCTTTCCTCCAGCGCCCGGGTCGAGACGGCGGTCGAGGAGATGGCGAGGGCCAGGCCGAAGACCGGCGCCGCCTCCCAGCCGAGACCAAGGGAGAGCGCCCCCGCTGCGGCGCCGAGCAGCGTGCCCGCCGCGACCTGCGCCAGCGCACCGGGCACGGCCACGCGCCAGACCGCGACGAGGTCCCGCGCACGGAAATGCAGCCCGACGGCGAACAGCAGGAGCGCGACGCCGATCTCGGCCATCGCCGAGGTGACCCCGGGGTCGGCGACGAAGCCCGGCGTATGCGGGCCGACCCAGATCCCGGCGGCGATGTAGCCAAGCAGCGGCGGCAGCCTGAGAAGGCGCGCGGCGAGCCCGCAGGTGAAGGCAAGGGCCAGCGCGACGACGAGCGTCGCGACCAGCGGTCCGGCATGGTTCATTGCCCGCCATGATAGACGGTCGGGCGGGTCCGTCAGCCTTCCGGCGGAGTCGAGGCCCCGGCACCGAGCGGGCGCGTCATCAGCACGCTGTCCACCCAGCGCCCGTGCTTCCAGCCCACCGCCGGCAGCAGGCCTGCCCGGGCGAAGCCGGCCCGTTCATGCAGGCCGATCGAGGCCGCGTTCGCGGAATCGCCGATCACCGCGACCATGAGGCGGAAGCCCTGGTCCGTACAGCGGCCGATCAGCGCCGCGAGCAAGGCGCTGCCGACACCCCCGCGCGTGACGCCGGGGGCGACATAGACCGAATTCTCGACCGCGAAGCGGTAGGCCGGCCGCGGACGATAGGCCGAGGCATAGGCGTAGCCGAGAACCCGGCCGCCGGCCTCGGCCACGATATGCGGATAGCCTCCGGCCAGGACCGCGGCGCGGCGGCGGGCCATCTCCATCTCCTCCGGCGGGTCGAGTTCGAAGCTGGCAAGGCCGTGGGTGACCCAGTGGCCGTAAATGGCGGCAAGGGCCGGGACATCCCCGCCTCGGCTGTCGCGGATGATCGGTGCTGTCATGCGCCGAGCGTGGCCGGGCGCCGCGCGAGCCGATAGCCGGATGACCCGGGCGGTGGTGGCATGCGGAGGTGGGGCTTCCGTCAGCGCGCATGCTGGGCTATGGCTGCGCCCGACGGACCCGTAGCTCAGCTGGATAGAGCGCTGCCCTCCGAAGGCAGAGGTCGCACGTTCGAATCGTGTCGGGTCCGCCAATTTTTCAAAGGGTTAGCCTGAGGCTCGCCCAGGAACAAAATGGACCGGGGTCACACCGGGGATGCAGCGGAGCGCTGAGGCGCCCCGCGCTTCGGTCTTCGGCCCTAAGCTTCCCCCGCCTCGGCAACACGGTAGATAGTGTAGGAGCCGCGGCCGCCGGCGCGATTCGGCCCGACCGACCGCACCTTCTCCACCGCCTCGACGCTGATGCCCTTCTTCTTCAGGCCGACGAAGAAGCCGCGCACCGTGTCCTTCGTCCAACCGGTGGCCTCGCAGACCTGGGCGACGTTCGCGCCCTCGGGTCGCTTCAGCAGGGCCAGGACCGTCATCAGCTTCGTCCCCTCCCGGCGAGGCCGACGCTGCGCGGGCCCGCGCGCCGGCTTCCCGGCGATGGATATGCGAAGGGCGTCCATGGCATCCGCGAGGTCGTCGCGCTGATTGGCCTCGTCATCCCAGGCGACCAGCACCCGCCGCGCGGCGTCGCGCAAGCTGCGGGGCATCCTCTCCACCGCTGGCCTCGTGGCCTCGTCCTGCGGCACAGGCGCGCCCTGGGCGGCCTCGGGCGCTGGGGCGTCCTGATCCTGCGGCGCTTCGTCCTGCGCGCTCGTAGGCTCGACGGGCGCGCCGCCCTCCGCGATCGATTGCCCGTCGATGGGAAGTTGATAGTCCGCCGTGTTCTCCTCCGGCTCGACGCCGATGGCGCGGAGCCCCGCATCGGTGATGCGGAGGGCGAACCCGGTCCCGTCCTCGTCCTGCCGCCAGGCGATCGCCGCGTGCTCCTGCGGCGCGGGGACCTCGGTGAGCAGTTCCCTCCCGAGCAGGCTGCGGATCAGGTTCTCGGCGGCGATCCTGGGGATCTTCGGCAGAGTGGCGAGGCCAGATTCGTGCTGGCTCGCCTGTGAAAGCAGGACGCGCTGCGCGTCGCTGAGCTTGGGCATGGTGGTCATCGGGGTCTCCTGGTCCAGCACCCGACCAGCCGGGTGCTACGACCCCGAGCCCCGCAGGCTCCGACCCACGGGGCAGGCGCGGCGCTGTCTGGCGCGGCGCTACGCGGCGTACTCGCCGCGGCGGAAGTGGGCGTCGGCGATGTCTTTCAGCTTCGCCTTGGCGTACGCGAGCCACGCGGTCTCGCCCCAGAGCACCGCCTCGAGATCCGCGCCGAAATGGTCGTCGCTGGCCTGCTGCAATTCAGCGAGCAGGGCGTCGAACTCCGCCTTCTTCGCCATGAAGGCTTCGAGGCTCCGCTGCTGGTTGGATTCGCGCCGGCGCATGATGGTCTCCGTCCTGCTCATCGCGGACGGACCATTCGCGCTGTGCCGGGCCCGAGCCAAGCAGATAGAGCGCGTGGGGCGCTGATAGATCGCGCCGCCCGCGGCTGATCCCCATGTCCCCCATGCCCGGCCCCGGACGGCCACCGCGGCGGGCTGGTGCTTCCGATTACGCGGCCGGCGGAGGATCGAGCCGCGCGGCAACGTCGGCGAGGAGGGCATGCATGTGTTCCTGCAGCAGCGTCTGCACGAGGTGCGGGTCGGCGCAGATGTCCGCCGCAATGGTACCGGCGACGCGAGCGGGCCAGTTCAGCACCGCATCGCGCATGGCGCCGGCGATGGCGTCGATGCGCGCATCCGCCGTGCTGGTGTCCATTAGCTTGCCCTTCGCGCGATCGAGGGCAAGGCGCTGACCCTCCACCTTCAGTGCCAGCCGCGCGAGCATCAGCCGGCCGAGCGGGGTCTCGTCCCCGGGCCGGGCGAGGGGCGAGCGGCCCGGCAGCGCAGTGGCCTCCATGTCCCGGCGCACGCGCGCGACGTCCCAGACACCGTTCGGCTCCCTGCTGATCCGGCCGATGCGGGAGGCCTTCTGGATGGCGGTGTGGGAGATGCCAAGGCGACGGGCGAGCTCGCGGCCAGAAGTGACGCGATCGGACATGGCGGGCCTCCCTGCCGGGTGGGCGCAGCGGGCTGGCAACCGGCAGCCTATTCGCGCGCGCTCGATTCTACAGAGATTCCAATGCGTTGTCTGTGCCGATCACGTTGCCAGGGCTGGCATTGGCAACCTCGATTCATCGCTTGGCGCTAGCGAGGTCGCGCGCTTCCGCCCCCCGCATACGCCAGGGCCAGAAAGGAACCATGGCCGCGAACTCCTCATGCTTTAGAGGCATGGCCGCCATGCGTCACCAACCCAGTCAGACGATTGATCGACACTAGCTGAACTGGGTTCGTGTAGCTTATATTCGTGTCCTCCCTTCACGAATACAGCGGAGGCCACATGACAGACGTCGTTGGAGTCAATGAGATCGCGCAAATGGCCGGGCTCTCGCCTCAGGCCATCAGCAACAGACGTGCACGAGACGCCAGCTTTCCCCGTCCGATTGCGGAACTCGCCCAAGGTCCGATCTTCATGCGCAGTGAAGTCGAGGCCTACCTCTCCGGTCAAGGGCAGGCTGCCCTGCTGAAGGCCTCCCCAACAGCACTGCCGGGTACCGTCCGCCTCATCACGCAGCCTCTTGCCACTGAGCGACTGGGCGACGTGCTGAACAGGAATCTGAGCGACGACCGCTGGACGGATCTGAAGGGCGCAGTTGCTTTTGTGAAGGCGTCGGGCGTTCGCCACATTGCGGCGGCCCTCTCGAACTTCGCGGGGCGCGCGACCGTCAGCCTGAGCGTCGGGGTGGATCACGGCGGCACTTCAGTCGAAGGTCTCGAGATGCTGCTCACTGCCCTCGGTGGTCGTGGCACAGTCAATGTTTGCCACAATGAGGCAGGCAACACCTTCCATCCGAAAACCTACCTGTTCTCGAATGCGACCTCTGCGCTCGCCATCATCGGATCGGGCAACCTCACGGAAGGGGGCCTTTACACGAATTACGAGGCCGGCCTTCTGGTTGAACTCAATCTCTCACGTACTGACGAGAAGCGCTTTCACGACGATATCGCAGGGATGATGGGTGCGTGGCGCAGCGCCAGCGGCACCTCCATCGAGCTCACAGCCGCTACGCTCACGCAACTCGTCCAGCAGGGCTACGTGCCTCGTGAGGCGGATAACCCGCCGCGCAAGGGCGCGAACGCGACGCAATCTGGTGGGACCACCAGCGGTCTCTTTGGCGCCGTCGCCGTTCCGAAGGCGCCGCCGGTGCCTAGCCGCGGCCGACAGGCAGCTGCCACCAAGGTGGGGCCAGCCGTGCCCGCCAACACTACCGCCAGCGGGCGCTACAGCAGCTTTGTGATGAAGGTGCAGCAGACCGATGCCGGCGTCGGGCAGACTACGCGGGGGGCCGCTCGCCGCTCTCCTGAGATTTTCATTCCCCTTGCAGCGCGCAGCGCTGATCCGGCGTTCTGGGGGTGGGATACTCTCTTTACCGCCGATCATTCGCGGCCTGGGAAGTTCGACCGGAAAGGAGTGAAGATCTGGTTCAATGGCCGTGTGATCGAAGTCAACATGATGACTTGGCCGATCAAGCACGACTTCCGGATCCGCAGTGAGGAGCTGAGGAGCTCGCTCGCGGTGAATGATATCTTGAAGCTGGAGAAAGCCGCTCCTGGAAGTCTCTATGACTACGCGGCAGAGGTTGTTAAGCCGGGGCGACCGGAGTACCTGCGGAGCGAGCGCATGTGCGTCAACAAGGTGCGGAATTCCGGGAAGACCTGGGGGTACTTTTAAGCTGGTCTTCTGGCGGCATTGCCTTCGAATGCCGCCCCCCCCTACGCACGTTACAGCCTGCCTGACTTCGCTTGGCTACCCGCGCCAGAATGCTCTGCCAGAAGGTCACGGCGCCGATCGGCGCATTGGCGCACAGGGCGCGGGCGGCCTGCGCTGTCGCCTCGGCGCCGTTTCATCGCGGGCATTCAGATCTTCGATAAGCTAATTATCTCCTCAGACGGCATCGCATTCTTCCGAAATATGTCGCGTGACATCAGCATGTCCATCGACACCGGATCATTCACGCGGAAACCGAGATCTGCTGCTATCGCGCGCAAATGCAGTGCTGTCGAAATCTCCAGCTCTTCGCCTCCTGCAGTCGTTCGATTATTCCCGACGACGAGGTAGGCACGGCCACCGTCCTTCAAGAGTACATGGATCTGCTGCAGAACGGATTGCATGTCGAAAAAGTAAGAGGCGAGGAGCGCCGCCATATTTTTCCGTCGAAATCCCACATCCGCAGAGGAGTTCAGGCAATGCACCTTTTCGATGAGCGCTCGCGTGCTTTCGGGAAGGGCAGCGCCTGCTTTCTTGAATCTCTCCCACTGCTTCCGTCTCTGACTCTCTGTCACCTCACGATTTCCAATCATGAAATAATCTCTACTCCTATGCTCGGCCCTCGGGAGTAGATTCAGATAAGAAAGGCTAAGACGGTCTGTATCAAGGTACGGCAAAGCTGTTGCATACGGAGGAGACATTACAATTGCATCGACCTTGCCCAAGCAGTCTTCGAGGGCAAGCAATGCATTTCTCGCATCATGCTCTAGGACTTTGAAGGAGGCTGCACTGCAGCCACCGACCGCCAGGTAAGCAACGACCGCCTTCGTCGAGCTCTCCAGCTCGTTCAAAAACAGCCGAGTTGCGACACCTGGCAGAATTTGCTTCGGATCGCGACGAACCCGAAGGTCATCGGTTTTCTGGAACGATACCTCGCGCAGGATGTTGCTTAACACAACGCGATGGAAGTCTCGTACCACCACGTCATCTACCGTCGCGATGACATCCTGAATGCAATCCAGTTCGTCTAGGACCGCGCTGTCAAACCAGGCCTCCACATATTCTCGATCTCGTACAGAAAGGGACTCTCGATAGGTTGATCGCCGTGGGCGAGCCTCACCGACTAGTCGCAATACCCGCTCATACCAGGCGATCAAGCGCGCCGGATCCATTCCCAACAGCGCGCATTTCACCCGGGTGACAAAGACAGAAAGTGGATTCAGGTCGAGACCTACGCTGCAAATGCCTCGAGCGACTCCCTCGACGAGTGAAGTGCCACTGCCGCACATCGGATCGGCAAGGAGCCCGCCGTCGGGTATGCCGGCGATGTTGATTAGCGATCTAACGAGCTGTGGAAAAAACTTGCCACGATACTCATGGACTCCATGAGGACCATAGCGCAAGCAACGCTTGTTCGGGATTTTGGCGGATGTCAGGGTCGAGGCGGTGGTGGGAAGATCCTGAAGCCGCACGCCGTTGCGAGCGATAAGGGAGGTCGCTTCGAGCCCGGTCTGGACAGTAATTTCACCCGCCCCACGTCCAATACGCTCCCAGTAGGCGAGCCGCCTTTGGAGCGTCTCCGCGGCCGTATCGCCGGGCAGATTGAAAATCGTTGCGCTGTCTGGCGCCCCGACCGGGACGGGCGCCGCACCGGCGATTGCCTCCAATTCGGCTAACGCAAGCCGCCGCTCGAACGGTTGTATGTATGGCTTGATGTGAGCCCGAAGAACCTCTTTCACAGCGCTGCTACCTCCGCCTTAGAACGAGGATCTTCTCGCTACGAATTTTGCCAATCACTGGATTGAAGGATTTTTTTGCGGAATCGATTTCGCGGGACAGCCGTGCAATCTCGCGAAATCCATTCTCTTCCGCGGCCTTGGCGATGATATCGGCGTTGTCCACCCGCCGTCCGTCCAGCGTGGAGTCGCCAACCACGAAGCAGCAGTGCCCGCCTATACGCACCTTGTCGGACAGCCACGCCATGATAGCTCGAAATTCGGCCAGAAAGGTTTCCTCGGTCGCCCGGCCTGATCCCTTGCGGCTGTATTTCCGGTGACTGCCGATCTCAATTGCTTTGAACTTCTCTGGGTCCCATCCAAGCCAAAGTAGGCGCGTGCGGTGATACAGATGATAGCTGTATGCGTTTGGATAGGGAGGCGAAGAGACTACGAGATCGACGCGCGGTATGTCGGGGGCGTCTAACACGTTCGCGCACATGACAGTTGCGGGCGGATCATCTTCCAGGAGGTCAGCAATTTGTTTGGCCGCGGCACCAGTCGCGTCAAGCGCTCCCAGGAATCTCCGAAGAGTATCACCCGGCTCAATAGCCTTATCTCGTCGCACGTACCTCGTGTCGGAGTCCTGTTTGGACACCGCGACAACGATCGAGGACATTGCAACTTCAGCCAGGGTCCGAAGCGATCGCGACTGGAGGTGAGAGATCCTTAGAGAGATCTCCGCAAGTTCCTCCACCACCCAGGGCTCGAACCAGAATTCCAGGGTCTCCGGATCCGGCCGACGGCCAAGGGAAACAAACGGCTTCCCTTGGCCGAAAAGGTCGGCCTCTCCGGGATAGATGTTGGTTGCAGTTTGACTAATGGTCAGTCGGAACGTGTCAAATTCGCTGAGGTCTGGCTCGCGCAGTGGGGTAATCTTCGCGTGGGTTATCAGGGCGGAAAGCGGGTTCGCATCGATGCCAACCGCTTGGCGTCGCAATAGGAGGGCTTCCAAAACAGTAGTTCCACTGCCGCAGAAAATATCTGCGACGGTATCCCCCACTGACGACAGCTCCTGGATTAAGTTGTTTGGTATTTGCGGAATAAACTTTGCGGGATATGGATGTATGCCATGACTGAGATAAGTCGTTTTTGCACCCCGGAAATCCCAGTCTAGAGACTCTAGCTTCCGTTCAAGCGCCAAGGCGCCCCGACTTGCATCATTTGAGGCGACCTCCCCTTTGGCATGTGCAACCACCATCAGTGCTTGATCACGCGTAAAGGTCCTCCATCCATGTCGGTCACGACCCGGCTCTGGGAGCGCGCCCGACCTGAGCCAGCGCAGCAGGGTGTCGCGGTGGACTCCTGCCATCTCTGCGACCTCCGCGGTCGACAACCGGTCCTGGCGAGCGTCATGCATATACTTGCCTATAGGCACAGAGGGCGCCGCCGGCAAGCGAAACGCCTCCGCAGCGTTCATTGGGCTAACGCTGAGCCAGGGCGGTCAGCCGACGAACGAGAGTTTCACCATCATGTTCGTTGATCTGCCTGAGCGAAATTCGAAACAGCTGGCGCCAATCAGCAGATGCTTTAGTTAAATCTAAAACAGTCACAACTTCTGACATCGGGAGCCATCGATGTTTTTCTAGCGCCAAGACGCTCCTCGTGAATATACACTGGCTGAAAGCGCCATCGTATCCGACGTCACGACGCAGTTTATGGACGCCAGGTTTGATCGCTTCTCGAATATCAGCAAATTTACTGACGCCGGAAGAAATATAGGAAATCAGCAAATCTCCCTCGGAGATACGGCTGGCGGTCTTAGTGTGTCGTTCGCCGATACCAAAATGGGTGAAGCCACTAGCTTTGTCAGCGTTCCAGTTTTCGAGGCGCTCGACAATCAGCCAGTATTTCTTCACAACGTACCCTCCAGGCGATGGCCTCAGCAGCTGCCTGCTGCCGTCGTGACCGCGATACATTCTGGCCCCCCCGCCGCAGTATGGAGCGCCCCCCGATTCGGCGTCGATGTCGATCAGTTCGGCCTCTCGGATAGCCGAACAATGCGTTGCGGCCAACCAAGCGTCCACCTCACCGCAAGTCGCGCGTAAGTCCTTCAGGATTGATCGCCAGCCGACTTTCCTGCACAGGCGCGCGTGCCGGGCATCTCGTGTCGAGAGCCATAACGACGCCACGCCGGGCAGAGATGGCACGGCGCGAGATGACTCGCTGCCCGTTGCAGGATTTGAACAACAGGGGGTCACCCCCGTGACCCCCTGACATGTCCACTGCCGGACAAGCGCCGGCGCTACCGCGTCATCGCCTCCCGATCGATCGGCACAGGCACGACCGAGATCTCGTAAGGTTCCCAATCCACCGCGCGATGGACGGTGTCGCCGCTGACCGGATCGCGCCGCTGCTCGTAGCGGTGCACGCGGTACCCCGCCGACACGCCGCGCAGCGCCCCATCCACGATGCGTTGCCAGACCGGCTCCACGTCGACCGCGCTGCTGAAGCGCAGCGTCGCTAGGCCGTAGCCGTCCTCGATCCGCGCCGAGATGACGCGCCCGAGCACGTCGCGCACACTGCCCTTGCTGTGCGTGTTCAGCACCGGCGCGTGGCCCGACCGCAGCACCGCCATCCGCACCGCGTTGGGCGACATGTCGAGCTCCTCGGTGATCCAGCCGAGCGTCTGGACGAGGTTGCGGCACCGCACGCCGGTCGCCCAGACCACCTCGACCGTCCGCGCCGCCCGATCGACGGTCACCGGTCCCGTGGCCACAGGCCGCATCCGCTGTGGCGCCGCCCGAGCCGTGACAGCCGCTGCCTGCTGCCGCGCGAGGAGATGGCGCTCCCGCAGCTCGCGGAATCCCCACAGCAGCTCGGACGGGTGATGGCCCTGCCGCGGATTGCTCATCGGCGTCAGCGCCACCACCCCGCGCTGCTCCTGCAGCGTCGCGGGTGGCAGGCCGAGGCGAAAGCGCTCGGCTGAATCCTCCCGCAGAATGTCGTCGAACCGCATCGCGCTGCCCTCCCCTTCAGGCGATCCGCCACACGGACAGCGCGCCGAAGGTGGTGAGCGACGGCCCGTTGGTCAGGATCGGATCAAAGGCAGGCGCCGGCGACTCGACGTCCTCGCGCTCGGGCAGGTCCATGTAGCTGTTGATCACCGCGCTGTACTTCGCGAGGGCCATGTGCTGCGCCTTCTGTGCCGCTGCCATCCGGGGCCCCATGTCGTCGAGCAGGCTGCGGATCAGCCGCTCCGCCTCGGCCGATGCCTTGGCGGCGTCGATGCGAGCCTTGTTGTAGGCGGCGATCCGCTCAGCCTTCGCGGCCTGGTCGGCACGGCGACGCAGCTCGGCGGCGAGGTCGCGCTGCGTCTCCGCTTCAGTTGCGAGCTCGATCGCATGGCTGCGGGCGCGGCGCGCCCCTTCGGCGTTGCCGTCCGCGAGGAAGCCCGCTGCTTCAGCACGCGCGGCGCCGGCGCGACGGTCAGCTTCCGCCGCCGCCTGCTCCGCGGCCTCGGCGCGCTGGCGCAGGTCGGCTGCCGTGGTCTTGGTCAGGATGCCCATCACTGTTCTCCATCCGCGCAGGTGGAACCCATGCCGCGCGCGGCGGACGGCAGGGGTGGAAGATGGCGGCGGGCGCTGGCGAGCAGCCCGTCGCGCAAGGGGTCGGGATCGCCCGGCTGGTAGACGCGACGCGCCGGCTCTGGCGCGGCGTCGGCCCAGGCAGGGCGACGGCGATCGGCGAGCAGCCGCACCACCTCGTCGCGGCAGCGCCGCAACTCGGCCAGGAGGTCGGCCGGCGGCGGCGCGCCGGCCGTAATCCGCACATGGCCGTCCGCCTCGAGCCGCAGCTC
>JAFADX010000014.1 GCA_023424475.1 Pseudomonadota bacterium | reverse complement strand
GGGCGGAGCACCTCCGCCGGCATGCCGGGATGCCAGGCGGCGGCGGGTTCCGGGACCGTGCGGCGCAGGCAGCGGGGCGCGCGCCTGGGGGCTTCGACGGTCAGCCCCGCGGCGGCGAGCGCGCCGTCCGCGGTGTCCAGCCAGACGATCTCGGCGGCGGCGCCGCGTGACCGGTCGGCGCGATGGGCCATGACAAAGGGCAGGCGCGGGATCCGTCCGGCGGCGTCGTGCGGCAGCGCGAATTCGAGCGTGACCGCTTCGGCTGTTCGCGGCTCGGGATCGGCGGCGGAGGCTTCCGCCGGGGCCTCGGCTTCCGCCTCCGAAGACCGGGTCGTGCGGCCCGCCCCCGCGGCGGAGGTCACAGCGCCATCTCCGGCAGGTCCGCCGGCACGAGGAAGCGGACCAGCCGCCCGCCACCCTCGGCGAGATCCGGCCACCGGGCCGCGATGGTGAACTCGGCGAGCGCGCAGGTGGGGAAGCCCTCGGCCATGCGCCGGGCCGCGGCCGGGCCTGCCGCCATGCCCGAAGCGCCGACCAGTGCCATGGCGAGGTCCTGCAACCCAGGATTGTGCCCTAACAGCATGACGCTGCGCGCCGTCTCGGGCGAACGGCGCAGGATCTCGAGCAGCCGCGGCCAGGGCGCGAGGTAGATGTCGTCCATCGGCTCGACCAGCGGGCTGTCGGGGAAGGGCGAGATCGCCTCGAGTGTCTGCAGCGTGCGCCGGGAGGAGGAGACCAGCACCACGTCCGGCGAGAGGCCGAGGTCGCGCATCGCGGCCGCCATGGCCTGCGCCGCGCGCCGGCCCCGCGCGTTCAGCGGGCGGGCATGGTCGGGAAGGGACGGGTCGTCCCAGGAGGATTTCGCGTGCCGGAGAAGAAGGAGCTGCCGCATGGCCTGCCCATCCTGCCATGCCACGCGCCGTCTGTCGCGGGCGATGCCGCACCCCTCCACCCGCGCGGGACGCTTCGCCGCCGGTCCGCGCATGGCGCCGCCGCCGCGCACCCTCGCGCGGACAGGCCCGCGCCGGGCCGCCCTCGACGGCCGGGCGGGCGCGTTCCATCCTCCGCGCGCCCCAGCAGCACGGAGGACGCCTTGGCTCAGGACATCGAGATCGAGTGGATGAAGCTCACCTTCGCGGAGCTCAATGCCCGCGCGGCGGCGGATGCGCTCGTCATCGTGCCGGTCGCCTCGCTCGAGCAGCATGGGCCGCATCTCGCGACCGGCGTGGACATCCTCTGCGCCACCGGCGTCGCGCACCGCGTCGCGCGGCGCATGGCCGCCGCCGGGCAGGCCGTGGTCGTCATGCCCTGCGTCTGGACCGGGCTCGCCGAACACCACGTCGCCTTCGGCGGCACCGTCACGCTCGACTACGCGACCTTCTCGGCCGTGCTGAAGGGCATCGTGCGCTCCGCCGCCCGCGCCGGCTTCACGCGCGTCATGCTGCTCAACGGCCATGGCGGCAATGCCGAGGCGGTCGCCGTCGCCAGCGGGGAATGCCAGACCGAGTTCGGCATCAAGGTCGCCGCCGGCACCTACTGGCATCTGGCCGGCGACGCCTTCGCCCCGATCCTCGAACGCCAGTCCAACGTCATGCATGCCTGCGAGGCGGAGACCTCCATGATCATGACCCTGCTGCCCGAAGCCGTGCGCACCGACCGCCTGCCCGACGCGCACGGGCCGCATTCGACCCGGCCCGAAGGCCAGCCGGCGGCGATGATCCGGCGCCGGTCGTTCCGGGACATCTCGCCGTCGGGCGTGATCGGGGATGCGCGGTCGGCGAGCGCGGCGAAGGGGGAGGCGCTGCTCGAGGCCGCGGCGGAGCGCATCGCGGAGGAACTGGCGAGCGCGCGGCTCTGGGGATGACGGGGCCGCGGAGAGGGGCTGTCCCCGCTCCGCGCCCCGCCCCGCCGAAGGGCCTTCGGAAGCCCCGGGATTGTGCGGAGGCGCGCGCTCAGCGCACCACGGCGCGCCGTTGCCCGGGATGCAGCGTCCGGCCGAGGATGTGCCTGCTGCTGCCGATCACATGCGCGGTCGAGCCGACGATCAGCGGGTCCGGCTCGTGCACCACGCCCTCGTCCTTGCCTTCGTAGGGCAGGTTGTGGAGGAAGTGGCGCATCGCCTCGATGCGGGCGCGGCGCTTGTCGTCCGACTTGATGATGGTCCAGGGCGCGTCGGCGGTGTCGGTGTAGAAGAACATCGCCTCCTTGGCCTCGGTGTAGTCGTCCCATTTGTCGAGGCTCGCCTTGTCGATCGGCGAGAGCTTCCACTGCTTCAGCGGATCCGTCTCGCGCGCCTTGAAGCGGCGCAGCTGTTCCTCCCGCGTCACGCTGAACCAGTACTTGAAGAGCCGCAGGCCCGAGCGGACGAGCATGCGCTCGAGCTCCGGCGCCTGGCGCATGAACTCGAGGTATTCGGAGGCGGAGCAGAAGCCCATCACGCGCTCGACGCCCGCGCGGTTGTACCAGGAGCGGTCGAAGAAGACGATTTCGCCGCCGCTCGGCAGGTGCTTCACGTAGCGCTGGAAGTACCACTGCGCGCGTTCCTGCTCGGACGGCTTCTCGAGCGCCACGATCCGCGCGCCGCGCGGGTTCAGGTGCTCCATGAAGCGCTTGATCGTGCCGCCCTTGCCGGCGGCGTCGCGGCCTTCGAACAGCACGGTGATGCGCTCGTTCGCCGTCTTGAGCCAGGACTGCGCCTTCAGCAGCTCGACCTGCAGCGGCATGATCCGCGCGACGTAGTCCTTCTCGGTCAGGCGCGTCGCATAGGGATAGGCGCCGGTCTCGAAGGCGCGGCGGATCGCCTCAGGGTCGCGGGCCGGACGATGCGCGCGGCGCCCGGGCGCCGCAAGCGCGGCGGCGGCCTCGGCGATGGAGCGCGCGCCCTCGGCGGCATCAGCGGCGGTGTTGTCCTGGTCCATGCAGTTCCCCCGGCGGCGCCCGGCACGGGCGCGGCCGGCATCAACCCGTCATCGCGGCGGCATGTCCTTGCGGTGCATCAACGAGGATCTCGTGCAGGCGGAAGTCCCGCCACGCAAGCGCGCCGCCCTTGCCGGCCCCGGTATCGAGGAAGATGGCGCGCCCGCCGCGCGCGCCGGTCAGGATGAGCGGCCGCCCGTCGCGCGAGCGGTTGTCGTGGCCGACCAGGACCGTGAGGCCGTCCGGGATGCGGTCGATCCAGCCGGTCAGGCGGATCGGGAACCCGTCCGGGCCGCGTGCGCCCGTGACCTGGCCGAAGATCGCGCGGCCGACCAGGCCCTCCGCCTTGTGCGTCCCGGCGTCGGGTGGGGAAGGGTGCAGCAGCATCGCATCGTGGAAGGCCGCGTGGACGCAGAACAGCCGCCCGAGCGCCAGCCAGGCGGGCGCCCGCCCGATCTCGACCAGGGCGCGCGCGCGCAGTTCCCCGGCATCCGGCGCCTCGGCGATCTGCGCGAGGGTGCGGCCGAGCCCCGCCGCGTCGGTCCGCACCCTCTCGCCCGCCAGCGCGCGGCGCAGCTTGTGGTCGTGGTTGCCGAGAAGGAAGAGGCCGCGCCGCGCCTCCACCAAGTCGAACATCAGGCGCAGCACGGCAGGCCCGTCCTTGCCGTGGTCCGTCAGGTCGCCGAGCTGGATGAGGAAAAGCCGCTCGGCTTCGGCCCCGGCGACCGCGGCGGCGAAGCCGCGCAGGTCGCCATGCACGTCGCCGACAACGCGGACCCCCTGGAAGCCGGCATTGCGAAGGCCCTCGGGCGTGATCGTCATGCGGCGTCAGCATCCTTGAGGGCCGCGAAGGCGGCAAGTGCGCGGTCCCGCCCTGCCGCGAGGCCGATGACGGGCTCCGGGTAGTCCTGGCCGAGCCGGATGCCGGCGCCCCGCAGGACGATCTCGGGCGCCTCGTGCGCGCGGTGGATCCAGCGGTCGGGCAGGCGGGCGAGTTCGGGCACCCAGCGGCGGACATAGGCGCCGCCGGGGTCGAACTTCTCTCCCTGCAGCACCGGGTTGAAGATGCGGAAATAGGGCGCGGCATCCGCGCCGCAGCCGGCGACCCATTGCCAGGATGCGCTGTTCGCCGCGAGGTCGGCATCGACCAGCGTGTCCCAGAACCAGGCCGCGCCGTCCTGCCAGGGCTGCAGCAGGTGCTTCACCAGCAGGGAGGCGGCGATCATCCGCACCCGGTTGTGCATCCAGCCGGTCTGCCAGAGCTGGCGCATGCCGGCATCGACGATCGGATAGCCGGTGCGGCCGCGCTGCCAGGCGCGCAGCAGGGCGAGGTCGCGCCGCCAGGGGAAGGCGGCGAAGTCCCGGCGCAGCGGCGCCTCGGGCATCTCCGGCCGGTGCCAGAGCAGGTGATGGGAGAATTCCCGCCACAGCAGTTCCTTGAGGAAGGTCTCCAGCCCGCGCCCGCCGCGCTCGCGCGCCGCGTGCCACACCTGGCGGGGCGAGATCTCGCCGAGATGCAGGTGCGGCGAGAGGCCGGAGGTGCCCCGGACCGCCCCGGGGTCGTCGCGCCGGTCGGCGTAGCCGTCGAGGCCCTCGCGCAGGAAGGCGGCGAGGCGCGCCGCTGCGCCATCCTCGCCCGGCGTCCAATGCTCCTGGAAGCCGGCGGCCCAGTCCGGCACCGGCGCGCGCGGCAGCAGGCCCAGGGCATCGGGCGCCAGGCCTTCGGGCACGCCGGGCGCGGCCTGCAGACGTGTGGGGGCGGGCCGCGGCGGCGGCAGGCCCTCCAGCGCGGCGAAGGCGGCGCGCGAGAAGGGCGTGTAGACGCCGTAGGGGCCGCCGCTGCCGGTGCGCAGCAGGTGGGGCTCGTGCAGCAGGGCGGTCCGGTGCAGCACCAGCCGGCGCCCGCCGGCCTGCAGGGCCGCATGGGTCGCGGCGTCGCAGTGCCGACCCGCGGGCTCGGTGCGCCGCCCCGCATGGACCTCCGATGCGCCGATCCGATCCGCGAGGTCGGGGATGAGGCGGCGTGGGTCGCCCCGCAGGATCAGCAGCGGCGCGCCGGCCGCGGCGAGGCTGCGCGAGAGGGCGGCGAGGCTGTGGTGCAGCCACCAGCGCGCGGCGCCGCCCGGCGCCCAGGAACCTTCCTCGAGAACGTAGACGGGCAGGAGCGGCCTGTCGGCCGCGGCAGCGAGGGCGGGCTGGTCCGCGAGGCGAAGGTCCTGGCGGAACCAGAGAATCGTGGCGTTGGCCATGGGCAGGATCTTGGAGCGCGCCGCGGCCTCGTCACGGGGGAAACGCGCGCCTGAAACATTCCCGCATTCAAATATGCAGGAAAGGCATCGGCCGAGGCCGTTCCGCCAGGAGGACCCGCCCCACCTGGTCGCCTTGTCCGGCGGCCAGGTTCCCGATGCCGATGGGCGCCAGCCGGTCAGGCCGGCTCCATCGCCGTGCGGAGGCGCGCCATCAGCGCCTCCCGCGTCTTCGCATCCGGTGCCTTCTCGATCGCATCCTCGATCGCGAGCAGCAGCGCGGCGCGCTTGTTGTGCCAGTCGGGGCGGCCCGCCTCGGCCGGGTCCGGCCGGCGCCGCACCACGTCCTTCTGGACCGGCGCCGCGGCCGCGGGCAGCACGAAGGCGTCGTCGAGCGCGGGCATCAGCACCTGGCCGGGCCGCACCAGGCCCTCGGCGCCGAGCCGCGCCGCCAGGGCCTCCATCGCCGGCGGTTCGCCATGCACCAGGAAGACCCCGCCCTTCACCGCCCCGCGCGCCTTCAGCCAGGCGGCGAGCTCGGGCGCGTCGGCATGGCCCGAATAGTCGCGGATCTGCCGGATCTTCGCGAAGACCCGGATGGTCTCCCCCTGGATGCGGACCTCCTCCTTGCCCTCCAGCAGCAGGCGGCCGAGCGTGCCCTCCGCCTGGAAGCCGGTCAGCAGCACCGTCGCCTCCGGCGCCCAGAGCCAGCGCTTGAGGTGGTGGCGGATGCGGCCCGCATCGCACATGCCCGACCCGGCGATGACGATGTGGAAGCCCTCCACATCGGCGATGCGGCGCGACTGCTCGCCGCTCTCGGTGAACTGCAGCAGCGGCGAGCGCAGCGCGCGGCGCACCGAGCGTCCCTGCTCCAGCGTCTCGGCATGTTCGAGGAAGACCTCGGTGGCGCGGATGGCGAGCGGGCTGTCCACGAAGACCGGCGCCTGGGGGATCCGCCCGGACTGCATCAGCGTCACGAGGTCCCAGCAGATCTCCTGCGTGCGCTCCACCGCGAAGGCGGGGATCAGCAGGGCGCCGCCGGGATGGATCGCCTCCCTGACCAGCGCCTCGAGCCGCGCGCGGCGCGTCGCCTGGTCGACGCAGGGCTTGTCCTCGTCGCCATAGGTGCTTTCGACGAAGACGTGGTCGAGCACCCGCGGGCCTTCCGGATCGGGCTGGAACACCGAGCAGTCGGGCCCGAGGTCGCCGGAGACGAGCACGCGCACCGTCCCGCCGTCCTCCTGGAACTCCAGCTCGATCGAGGCCGAGCCCAGCATGTGCCCGGCATTCCACCAGCGCGCCCGCACGCCGGGGAGCTCGTCGAATTCCAGCCAGCGGTCCATCGGCACCGGGCGGAAGGCCCGCATCGCCGCGGTGGCGTCGGCGGCGGTGTAGATCGGCTCGACCTCCCCGCGTCCGCGCCGGCGGTTGCGGCGGTTGAGGAACTGCACCTCCATCTCCTGCACATGCCCCGAATCCGGGAGCATGACGGCGCAGAGGTCGACGGTCGGGCCGCTGGCATGGATGGGGCCGCGGAAGCCGTGCTTCACCAGTTTCGGCAGCAGGCCGGAATGGTCGATATGCGCGTGGGTCAGCAGCACCGCGGCGATGTCGCGCGGGCGGTAGGGGAAGGGTTCCCAGTTCAGGGACTTCAGCGTCTTGGGGCCCTGGAACATGCCGCAATCGACGAGGAAGCGCGTGCGCGGCGTCTCGAACAGCAGCGACAGGCCGGTGACGGTGCGGGCGGCGCCGCAGGCGCGGACGGTGACGGGCATCGCGCGCTATTCCGCCGTCACGCCGCCATCGACCGGCAGGGCGATGCCGGTGACGCCCGCGGACGCGGCCGAGAGCAGGAAGACGGCCGGCCCCGCGATATCCTCCGGCTCCAGGATGCGCCCGAGGGGGATGCGCGCGCGCGTCGCGGCGACGAAGGCCTCGTCGGCCATCAGATCCGCGGCGAGCGGCGTGTTCACGAGCCCCGGGCAGACCGCGTTGACCCGGATGCCATGCCCGCCGAGTTCCAGCGCCATGACCCGCGTCAGTCCCATCAGCGCGTGCTTGGTCGCGGCGTAGAGGCTGCGGTTGCGCGCCCCCACCAGGCCGGCGACCGAGGCGATGTTGACGATCGCGCCCCTGGTTCCGGCCCGGACCATGCCGCGCGCGACCTCCTGCGCGACGATCGTCGCGCCCTTCACGTTCAGGCCGAGGACGCGGTCCATCTCCGATTCGCTCGCCTCGAGGAAGGGTTCGCGGGTCACGCTGCCGGCATTGTTGACCAGGCCGTCGAGCGGGCCCGCCATCGCGACCGCCTTGCGGATCGCCGCCGCGTCGCCCGCGTCGAAGGGCAGGACCTCCGCGCGGCCGCCGGGGGCGGCGATGGCCGCCGCCACCTCGTCGAGCCCGGGCCGCCGGCGGGCGGCGAGGACCACCCGCGCGCCGCTCGCCGCCGCGGCGAGGGCGACGGCGCGGCCGATGCCCATCGATGCGCCGGTGACGAGGATCCGGCGGCCGTCGAGCCGGAAATCGGGTGCGGCAAGGGTCATGGCGTCGGTTCTCCCGGGGCCTGCTGCTGAAGCGGTGCGTGCAGTCTGGGCCACGCGCGCCAGGGCGCAATGTCCGGATCGGAGCGCGCGTCAGCCATGCGGCCCCACACCCCCTTGTGCATTCGAATGTTCTTGATCTATCGCAACGCCGATTCCAGATTGGGTTCGTCCCGGTCGTTCACGAATGAGGCGGCCCGTTCGGGCCGCAGCCGCAGGTGAAGCGCATGATGCATCCGCTCGACGCAACACGCGCGCTGATGGACGGACTGGGAAGCGATGCAAATGTCTGCATGAAGTGCGGTTCGCGGTCGGTCGGCCTGTGCGCGCCGCTCGACGCCTCGGCGCTCGACGACATGTCCGGCGAGAGCGAGCGCCTGTCGCTCCATCCCCGCGACGCGATCTTCCGCCAGGGCGATGCCGCGCGGCACGTCTACACGCTGACGGAGGGCATGGCGCGACTGACCCGGGTGCTGCCCGACGGCCGGCAGGCCGTGATCGGCTTCCGGTTCGCCGGCGACATCCTGGGCTTCACGCCCGAGGCCGAGCACGCCTTCGGCGCGGAAATGCTCACCCGCGGCGCCGTCTGCCGCATCGACCGCCGCCGGCTCGAGCAGCTCTTCCGCCGCTACCCCGCGATGGAGCGGCGCTTCCTGGACCTCTGCCTGCGCGAACTCGCGCAAAGCCAGGACCATATCCTCGCCCTCGGCCGCTTCAGTGCGGAGGAGCGGGTCGCGGCTTTCCTGGTGTCCCTGGCCGAGGCGCAGGAGCGCCGCGGCCATGTCGGGCCGGTCTTCGAACTGCCGGCGACCCGCGCCGACATGGGCGAGTTCCTCGGCCTGACGCTCGAGACCGTGAGCCGGGCGATCTCGTCCTTCCGCAAGCGCGGCTGGATCCGCCTGCACGGCCATTCGGGGATCGAGCTTGCGGACCGCGGGGCGCTCGCCCATCTCGGCAGCGGCGAGGGTGCCGACGCGGCCTGATGCCGCGTCGTCGCGATCCTGCAATATCTTAACGGAGGCGGGCGGCTGCCGCCGCCACGGCGCCCGGTCGGGGGCATGGCATAGGGCCGTTTCGGACTAAACTCCCGCGATCATGACCGCCCTGCCGAGTCCCCAGCAGCTCCGCTACCTCGTCGCGCTCGCCGAACATGGCCATTTCGGCCGGGCGGCAACCGCCTGCGCCGTCACCCAATCGACCCTTTCGGCCGGCATCCTGGCCCTCGAGCGGCAGCTCGATGCGGCGCTGCTCGAACGCACGGGCGGGAAGCGCCCGGTCTTCACGCCGCTCGGCCGGGACCTGGTGGGCCGCGCGCGTGCCGCGCTCTCGGCGCTGAATGCGTTCGTCGAGGCGGTGGACGCGGCGCGGGACCCGCTCACGGGGCCGTTGCGGCTCGGCACCATCCCGACCATCGGCCCCTTCCTGCTGCCGCGCCTGATGCCGCGGCTGCGTGCCGCCTTCCCGCGCCTGCGCCTGTTCCTGCGCGAGGACCTGACCGACCGCCTGGTCGAGGGGCTGGAGGCGGGGCGGCTCGACCTGCTGCTGGTCGCGCTGCCCTGCGACTGCGGCGATGCCGAGACGCTGAGCATCGCCGAGGATCCCTTCTCCCTCGCGATGCCGCCCGGCCATCCGCTGGCCGCGCGCGAGGCGATCCCGCCTGGCGCCCTGGCCGGCGAGCGGGTGATGCTGCTTGAGGACGGGCACTGCCTGCGCGAGCATGCGCTTTCGGCCTGCGGGCTGCCGGGCGCGGCGACCCCGCAGGAATTCGCCGCGACCTCATTGCACACGCTGGTGCAGATGGTGGGCGGCGGGCTCGGCCTGACGCTCGAGACCGTGAGCCGGGCGATCT
>JAFADX010000399.1 GCA_023424475.1 Pseudomonadota bacterium | reverse complement strand
CGGCGCGCGGGCGATCTCCTCGAGGATCAGGGCCGCGAGGTGGCCGCCGCGGCCCTGCTCGTCCCATTCCAGCGGCTCGGCGCAGGCGGCGAGGATCAGTTCGCGCAGCAGCGGCGCGACCGAGATGACGGCCGGGTGCGCCGGCCCCGCCTGCGCGGCGTCGGCCCGCAGGAACAGCGCCCGCATCGCGAGGCCCTGCGGCATGGCGACCGAATGGGCCAGCCCCGCCGGCAGCCAGAGCGCGCGGGCCGGCGGCAGGGTGAACAGCGCGGCGTCGGTCGTCACCCGCATGATCCCGGCGGTGGCATAGAGCAGCTGCGCCCGGTCGTGCCGGTGCCGCGGCACCGTCTCGCCCTCGGCATAGTCGCGCGAGAAGGCCGCGAGCGGCCGGTCCACCCGCTCCTGCGGGAGGTCCCGCCGGGGTGCCGGCCCCTGGCCGCTTCGCGACAGCTTTTGGCCTGACGTCTCCATGCGGCCGAGCGTAGCCTCCCGGCAGCATGCGGCGCCAGCCGCCCGAGAGGAACCGTCATGACCCCGGCCCGGCGCCAGGTGGTGTTCATCAACGCTGCCCATACCTTCACCCACTACTGCCTGTTGATCCTGGCCACCGCCGTGCTTGCCATGGTCACCCAGGAACGCGACCGCTTCGGCGCCGACTACGGCCCGATCCTCTCGCTCGGCACCGCGATGTTCGTGACCTACGGGCTCGGCGCGCTGCCGATGGGCTGGCTGCAGGACCGGGTGGGGCGGCGGGCGCTGATGACCGCCTTCTTCCTCGGCACCGGCTTCTTCATGGCGGCGGCGGGCTTCATGGACAGCCCCGTCGCCGTCGGCGTCAGCCTCGGCCTGATGGGCTGCTTCGCGGCGATCTACCACCCGATCGGCACGGCCATGCTGGTCGAGGCCGCCGGCGAGCGCGTCGGCCGCGCCATGGGCGTCAACGGCGTCTTCGGCAATTTCGGCGTCGCCACGGCGCCGATCGTGACCGCCTTCGTCGCCGCGGCCTTCGGCTGGCGCTGGGCCTTCATCCTGCCGGGGATCGCCTGCTTCGCGGTCGGCCTGCTCTACATGCGCGAACCGGAGTTCGACGCGGTGAAGGCCGGCGGCGGCGCCAGGCCCTTCCCCGAGATCCCGCGCTCCGTCGTGCGGCGGGCCGTGATGATCCTGCTCTCGATCGCCGCGGTCTCGGGGCTGGTGTTCAACGCCTATACGCTGCTGATCCCGAAGCTGATGGAGGAACGCCTCGCAGGCAGCCCGGACCTGCTGCCGGTGGTCGGCCTGCTCGCCTTCCTCGCAACCATCTGCGGCGGGCTGACGCAGTTCACCGTGGGGCGGATGATCGACAGCCGGACGCTCAAGCGCGTCTTCATGCCGCTCGGCGTGCTGGTGGTGCCGGCGCTTGCGGCGCTGGCCTTCCTCGACGGGTGGCTGGTGCTGCCGGTCGCGGGGCTCGTCGCCGCCTGCGTCTTCGGGCAGGTGACGGTGAACGAGACGATGACCGCGCGCTACGTCGCCCCCGAGCTCCGCGCGAAGCTCTATTCGATCCGCTTCACCATCGGCTTCCTGGGGGCGGCGATCGCGTCGCCGCTGATCGGCTTCCTGCACGAGGCGACGGGGTCGCTGAGCGTGGCGATGCTGGTGCTCGCGGGCGTCGCGACCATCACCCTGATCTGCGCCTTCGCCTTCCCGAACCGGCCCGAGGAACTCAAGCCCGAGACATGGGCGGATGCGCCGGAATTCCGCGAGGCACGGGGCGCCGCCCCGGTCCCCGCGGAATAGCCGCCCGCCCCGAAGGCCGCACGGACCTGCGCCATGGGGCGCATGCCCGTGCCCGGTGCCGGCGTTTCCAGGCGGATTTTCAGGCCCGCCGGACATTCCAGAAGGTGGCGAAGCCCGCCTGGATGCCGGTCAGGCTGTTCCGCCAGGCGGTCGGCTGCATGTATTGGCCGACCGGGTAGTAGGGCACCTCCTTCATCGCCTCGAGTTGGATGTCGCGGCAGATCGCCTGCTGGGCCGCAAGGTCCGGGGCGCGGAACCAGGCGTCGCGCAGTTCCTCGATGCGCGGCATGGTCGCCCAGCCGGCATAGCCCTGCTCGCCATTGCCGCGCAGTGCGATGTGCCCGGCGGGGTTGAGCCAGTCCGAGCCCGACCAGTTGGTGACGAAGAGGCTCCAGCCGCCCTCGGAGACCGGCCCCTTGCGGTTGCGCCGCTGGAGCATGGCGTTGAACTCGACCGAGTAGACCTCGACCTTCATGCCGACGCTCTTCAGCGTCGCCTCCATCACCGCGCCGATCGGCGGGCCGGCGGAGGAGGTGGAGGGGATCATCAGCAGCACGGTCTCGCCGTCGTAGCCGGCTTCGCGCAGTTCCCGCTTCGCGCGCTCGATGTCGCGCGGCCCGGTCAGCACCTCGAGCCCGGCGGTCGATGCCATCGGCGTGCCCGGGGAGAAGAAGCCCAGCGGCACATGGAACAGGTCCGGGTCCTCCGTCCCGACCATGGCCTGCATGAATTCGGTCTGGTCGATCGCCGGCCATAGCGCACGGCGGATCGCCGGATTGTTGAAGGGCGGCTGCAGGTGGTTCATGCGCACCATCGCGACGAATCCCGTCGGGTCGAGGGTGCGCACGGTGATGTTCCGGTCGCGCTTCAGCAGCGAAAGCTGGTCGTGATAGGCGTATTCCTGCCACTCGGCCTCGCCCGCGACGAGCGCATTCGTCGCGGTCGAGGGATCGGGCAGCACGCGCCACTCGACGCGGTCGAAATGCACAACCTTCGGCCCCGAGGTCCACCCGCCGGGCCCGTCGCGCCGCGGCACGTAGCGGTCGAACTTCTCGTAGACGATCAGCGAGCCGGGCACCCGCTCATCCGCCTTGAAGCGGAAGGGGCCGCTGCCGATCATCTCGGGCACCTGGCGGAACGGGTCGGTGTTCGCGAGCCGCTCCGGCATCATGGCGCAGACCGGCACCGAGGCCTTGCCGAGCGCGATCGGCAGCAACGGGAAGGGGCGCTTGAGCCGGAAGCGGATGGTGCGGTCGTCCGGCGCCGAGAGCTCGTCGGTCGTCGCCATCAGGGTCGCGCCGAAGGGGTCGCGGCGCGCCCAGCGGCGCAGGCTCGCGACGCAGTCCTTCGCCAGCACCTTCTCCCCGTCGTGGAAGAGCAGGCCCTCGCGCAGCGTCAGGTCCCAGCGCCTGCCGCCGTCCTCGACGCGATGGCCCTCGACCATCTGCGGCGTCGCCTGGAAGGACGAGTCCATGCCGTAGAGTGTGTCGAAGACCATGTAGCCATGGTTGCGCGTCATGTAGGCCGTGGTGGTGACGGGATCGAGCGTGATCAGGTCCTGCTGCGGCGTGAAGCGCAGCGTGGTCGCCGCCTGAGCGCGGACGGCGGCGGGGCGCGCCACGGCGGTGGCGAGCGCGGCGCCGGCGGCGCCGATGATGGTACGTCGATGCATGGCAAGCCTCTCCTGCGGACGGGTGCGGGGAGCGGTTCTGCTTCTGCCCGCGTGACGTGCCGCGGCAGTCTAGATCATTATTCCGGTCCGCGGAGCCGGTCACCCGCAGGCTTGCATCCGCCGCGGCGGCGCGGCTTCCTGCGCCGATGCGCCTTCTCACCGGTCACGCGCGGCTCGCCGGGGTTCTCGGTTGGCCCGTCTCGCATTCCCGCTCGCCTCGCCTCCACGGGCATTGGCTCGCCACCCTCGGCATCGACGGGGCCTATGTGCCGCTGCCGGTCCATCCGGACCGCTTCGCCGCAGCGGTCCGCTCGCTCGCCGACCTCGGCTTCCGGGGCGCCAACGTCACCATCCCGCACAAGCAGGCGGCCTTCGAGGTCTGCGACCTGGTCGACGCCACGGCCCGCCGCGCCGGAGCGGTGAACACGCTGGTCTTCCGCGACGGCCGGATCGAGGGGTCGAATACCGACGGCTTCGGCTTCCTCGGGAACGTGAAGGACCTCGCCCCGGGCTGGCTGCCCTCGGCCGGGCCGGCCGTCCTGCTCGGGGCCGGCGGCGCGGCGCGGGCCATCGCCGCCGCCCTGCTCGATGCCGGCTGCCCGCGGGTAACGCTGGTCAACCGCTCCCGCGACCGCGCGGAGGCCCTGGCCCGCGACCTCGGCGGCCCGATCGCGGCGGCGGCGGCCGCGCCGCTGGAAGACGCCGCGCTGCTGGTGAACACCACCTCCCTCGGCATGCAGGGCCACCCGCCGCTCGACATCGACCTCGCGCCCCTGCCGGCGAGCGCGGTGGTGTCGGACATCGTCTATGTCCCGCTCGAGACGCCGCTGGTCGCTGCGGCGCGCGCCCGCGGCCTGCGGGCGGTGGATGGGCTCGGGATGCTGCTGCACCAGGCCCGCCCGGGCTTCGAGGCCTGGTTCGGCATCGCGCCGACGGTCGATGCCGCGCTCCGGGAGGTCGTGGCGGGGGATATCCCGGCGCGATGATCATCCTCGGCCTCACCGGCGGGATCGGGATGGGGAAGTCGACCGCGACGACAACCTTCCGCCGCCTCGGCATCCGCGTCTTCGACGCGGACGCGGCCGTTCACCGGTTGCAGGGCCGTGGCGGGCGGGCGGTGCGGCCGGTCGGCGCCGCCTTCCCCGGCAGCGTGGCGGATGGGCGGGTGGACCGGGAAGCATTGCGGAAAGCCGTGCTCGGCAATCCCGGCGCCATGAAGCGCCTCGAGGCGATCATGTGGCCGCTGGTCCGGTCGGAGGAACGGCGCTTCCTCGCCCGCGCCCGGCGCGACCGGCAGCGCATCGTGGTGCTCGACATCCCCCTCCTGTTCGAGACGGGCGGGCAGGGCCGGGTGAACCGCGTGGTCGTGGTCTCGGCGCCGGCCGTCGTGCAGCGCCTTCGTGTCCTGCGCCGCCGCGGCATGACCGAGGAACGCTTCAACGCCATCCGCTCCCGCCAGATGCCCGATGCCGAAAAGCGCCGCCGCGCCGACCACGTCATCCATACCGGCCTGAGCCGCCGCTTCGCCCAGGCCGCCATCCACCGCCTCGTCCGGACCCTCCTCAGGTAACGGGTTCCGAGGGCCTTTCGGCCCTCGGCGGGGTGCAGGGGCGGAGCCCCTGCCCTATCCTGTCCCCATGCGCCAAATCGTCCTCGACACGGAAACCACCGGCCTCGATCCTCTGCAGGGCGACCGCGTCATCGAGGTCGCGGCGGTCGAGCTCGTGAACCTCCTGCCCACCGGCGCGACCTTCCACCGCCTCGTGGACCCCGGGCGCGACATCCCCGCCGAGGCCACCCGCATCCATGGCTTCACCAACGCCGACCTCGCCGGCAAGCCGAACTTCGCCGAGATCGCCGCGGAAATGCTCGCCTTCCTCGGCGATGCCCCGATCATCGCGCACAATGCGCCCTTCGACTTCGGCTTCCTCGACGCGGAACTGGCACGCTGCGGCCATGCCGCGCTGGACCGGAGCCGCATGATCGACAGCCTGGCCCTGGCGAAGCAGCGCTACCCGGGCATGCCGAACAGCCTCGACGCGCTGTGCCGGCGCCTCGGCGTCGACAACTCGATGCGGTCCTCGCACAACGCCATCCTCGACTGCACGCTGCTCGCCCAGGTCTATCTCGAACTGATGGGCGGCAAGCAGCCCGGATTCGAACTGGCGGCGGCGCTCGCCGTCAGCCGGGCGGCGATGGCGGCGGGGGAGAGCGTGGCCTGGCGCCCCAACCCTATCCGGGTGCCCGAGGACCGCGCCGCCGCACATGCCACCTTCGTCACCGCGAAGGTGAAGGACGCGCTGTGGCTGAAGCCGCCCTTCGCTGTGCCCGGGGACGGCTGAACGCACCCTCGCAGGGGCGCTGCCCCCCAAACCGCCCCCCGAGCCGCGGGAAGCCGATGCCGGATCAGGCGGAGCGGAGAAGCCGCATCAGGGCGGTGACATGCTCGGGCGGCGTCTGCGGCACGATGCCGTGGCCCAGGTTGAACACGAAGGGGCGGCCCCGCATCGCGGCGAGGATCGACCGCGCCTCGGCTTCCAGCGCGGCACCCCCCGCCACCAGCGCCAGCGGATCGAGGTTGCCCTGCAGGGCCATGGCCGGCGGCACCGCCTGTGCGGCCCAGCGCGGATCCATCGCGGTATCCATCGCCGTCGCATGCACGCCGGCCCGGCCCGCATAGTCCGCCAGAAGCGGCCCTGCGAGGCGCGGGAAGCCGATGATCGGGATCCCCGGGCACCGCCGCCGCAGGTTGCGGGCGATCGCCGCCGTCGGCTCGATCACCCAGCGCCGGAACTGCCCCGGCGAGAGCATCCCCGCCCAGGAATCGAACAGCATCAGCGCCTCGGCCCCCGCTTCGGCCTGGGCGACCAGGTATTCCGTGGTGGCGTCCTGCAACGTCCGGATCAGCCGCCCGAACAGCGCCGGGTCGGCGTAGGCCAGCCCCCGCGCCGCCGGGAAGTCCCTGCTGCCCCGGCCTTCGAGCATGTAGCAGGCGACCGTGAAGCAGCCGCCGGCGAAGCCGATCAGCGTCGTCCGCGGCGCCTCGGCCGCCAGCCCCTCGCGCACCCGCGCCACCGTCTCCATGATTGGCGCCGCCCGTTCCACCACCACCGAGGGATCGAGCGAGGTGATCGCCTCCGCCGTCCGCAGGGGCTCGAGCAGGGGACCCTCACCCTCGGCGAAGCGCAGCGGCTGCCCGAGCGCCCAGGGCACCATCAGGATGTCCGAGAACAGGATCGCCGCTTCCATGCCGTAGCGGCGGATCGGCTGCAGCGTGACCTCGGCGGCGAGATCCGGGGTCACGCAAAGCCGGATGAAATCCCCCGCCCGGGCCCTGACCGCCCGGTATTCCGGCAGGTAGCGGCCGGCCTGGCGCATCAGCCAGGCGGGCGGCGGCCAGACGGCCTCGCCACCAAGGGCGCGCAGAAGAGGCTTGGCCGGGCTGGCCGGGCGATCGCTGTCCATGGCCATCCCTTCGCAAAGAAATAGGATTCAAGGAAGTCGTGGAGGCCTGTTGGGCCTGTGGATGACGGGGATGCAGGCTGTCCCGCCACCGGCCCACATTCCTGTCCACAGGCCGTCCTTCCGTTCCATGGCAGGGCCGGCCTCGGTTTCCGCCATCCATCCACGCCTCTGGCGGACCGTCCGGGGATTCCATCCAGGCCCGTCGGGATGCGTGACTCCCATGCCGGGGTTCCCCAGGCGGCATCGGGAGGGCTGATTCCGTCCCCGCCATCCACAGGAATTCACGTTATTCTTCCCGCGATGCCCCAGAAGACCATCAACCTCCATCTCGTGTCGGATTCGACCGGGGACACGCTGAACTCGATCGCCCGGGCGACACTCGCGCGCTTCGACAACCATCACGTCATCCATCACCGCTGGTCCCTGGTCCGCTCGCGCCTTCAGCTCGACCGGGTGCTCGAGGGCATCGAGCACGAGCCCGGGCCGGTCCTCTACACGCTGGTCGATTCCAGCCTGCGCCTGGCGCTCGAGGAGACCTGCGGCCGCGTCGGCGTGCAGTGCTTCTCCCCGCTCGACCCGGTGATGGACATGCTGCAGGGCGCGATCGGGGCGCGCGCGAAGGAAAAGCGCGCCGCCCAGCATGTCATGGATGCCGACTACTTCCGGCGGATCGACGCCATGCACTACGTGCTCTCGCACGATGACGGCCAGGGCACGCTCGGCATCCGGGACGCGGATGTGGTGCTGGTGGGTGTCTCCCGTTCCTCCAAGACGCCGACCTGCTTCTACCTGGCGAACCGGGGCATCAAGGCGGCCAATGTCCCGCTCGTGCCCGGGGCGGTCCTGCCGGATGCGCTCGAGAACCCGCCCTGCCCGGTGGTGGGCCTGCATATCGAGGTGAACGCCCTGATCGACATCCGCCGGCACCGGCTCAAGATCATCGGCGCCGCCGGGGTGCGCCACGATGCCACCGACTACATCGACCCCGAGGCGGTGAAGGCGGAGATCGTCGCGGCGCGCCGGCTCTGCACCGCGCGCGGCTGGCCCGTGATCGACGTGACCCGCCGCAGCATCGAGGAAACCGCGGCGACCATCCTGCAACTGATGGAAGCCTGGCATGCCCGGCGGAAGGACCTCGTCTCCCCCCATGCGCCGGAGGATCCGGCGGCCGAGGTGCTGAGCGGCGGCGGGGCCGACGCGTGATCCAGGCCGATGTGCCGCGGGTGGTGCTCGCCTCCGCGTCCGCCGCCCGCCGCGCCGTGCTGGAGGCGGCCGGGGTGCGGTTCGAATCCCGGCCCGCCGCCGTGGACGAGGCCGAGATCAAGGCCGCCGCGCAGGCCGAAGGCATTCCGCCGGCCGACGCTGCCCTGATGCTCTCGGACGCCAAGGCGGAACGCATCGCGCGCCGCGATCCGGAGGCGCTGGTGATCGGCTGCGACCAGCTTCTGGTCTGCGAGGGGCGCTGGTTCGACAAGCCGGCGGACCTGGCGGCCGCGCGAGCGCAGTTGCTGGCGTTGCGCGGCCGGATGCACGAACTGGTGACCGCCGTGGTCTGCCATCGCCACGGCCGGCGCGTCTGGCAGCACGTGGCCGTGCCGCGCATGACGATGCGCGACTTCAGCGATGCTTTCCTCGACGCCTACATCGCCGCCGAGGGCGCCGCGCTGACCCGTTCGGTCGGCGCCTACCGCCTCGAAGGCCCCGGCGTGCAGCTCTTCGCCCGTATCCAGGGCGACCACCCTGCCATCCTCGGCCTTCCCCTGCTCCCGTTGCTGACCTTCCTCCGCCAGCACGCCGTCCTGTCCGCCTGAGCCTTTCCCAAGGGCGGAAACCCAAAGAAGGGATGGAGTGCCGGGGAAGGTTCCCCTCCCCCGGCTCTCTTCACAGGATCGCCCTGACCGCCAGCATCGCCACCAGCCCCGCCGCCAGCGCCGGCAGCATCCGCCGCCTGAACGCGAGGCAGGCCGCGACGCCCACCGCGAGCCCCGCCAGCCGCGCCGCCAGCGGCACGTCCGCGAGTGCCCCCGACGGCGCCGCGATGGCCAGGGCCACGAAGGCGGCGAGCGTCGCCTGCGCGACCGCCGTCGCCCAGGCGATCACCGGATGATCGGCCGCGAAGCCGCCCGCCAGCCAGACCCCGCCGAGCCGCAACCCGAGGCAGGCCAGCGCCGTCAGGAGCAGTGCAAGGTCAGCCGTGGCCACGCCGCCATCCCATCGCGAAGGCCACCGTCCCGCCGACGAGCCCCGCCGCCAGCAGCGCCATGGACGCCGGCACCACCGCTGCGACCGAGGCGGCCGCCGCCCCGCAGAGCACCGCCCGCCGCGGTGCCGCCTTGTCGAGATCCGCAGCGAGCAGCAGCGCGTAGTAGAGCGGGTTCACGAAGAGCAGCGCCGCCCGTGCCTCGGGCCCCATCGTGCCGGCCACGACATGGCCGGACAGCGCGGCCAGCCCCGCCACCAGCCAGGAGGTCAGCCCGAAGCCGAGGAACCAGCCGATACGGGCGGGCCGGTCGATGGCCGGCAGGGCGCGCATGGCGGCGGCCCAGGGCGTGATGGCGATGAAGGGCACCGCCGGCAGCAGCCGCGCGCGCGGCCCGTTCGACAGCACCGGCGCGATCGAGATCGCCATCGGCAGGAAGCGCGCATTGACTGCGACCGCGCCCATCACGGCCGTGCCGATGCCACCGGCCCAGCCCAACGAAGCCGCCTGGACCAGGATGAGCTGCCCCGGCATGCCGTAGATCCCCCAGCAGGCGAGGAGCGCCCAGCCCGGACCGAGCCCGGCCTCGCGCACCGCGGCGCCGAAGGCGAGGAAGGTCGCCGCCATGGCGACCGCCGGCGCGCCGAGGGCCTCGCGCAGGCCGGACGTCATTCCGGACGCAGGAAGGCTCTGCCTCCCCGCCCCTCCGGCGCCGGGCGCCGCGCCATCGCGCGGCCCGGCTTCGCCGCGCCTGCGGCGAACGGCTTTCGCGGCCCCGGCCCTGCGGGCCGCGGCGAGGAAGGTCTTGCGGGCAAAGTCACCGCGCCATGCTGCCACGTCATGCGCCCGACGCCAGCCTTGACGCCGCAGCGCGCGGCGCGTTTCTGCCCCGCGCGCATCGAAGGACCGGCGACCGTGACACTGACGCTCTATCCCGCCATCGACCTCAAGGGTGGCCAGGTGGTCCGCCTCAAGCGCGGCGAGATGGACCAGGCGACGGTCTATGCCGAGGATCCGGCCGCCCAGGCGCGTTCCTTCGTCGAAGCCGGCTTCGCCTGGGTGCATGTGGTGGACCTCGACGGCGCCTTCGCCGGCAAGCCGGCCAATGCCGAGGCGGTGCGCGGCATCCTCGCCGCCGTGCCTGGGGCGCGGGTGCAGCTCGGCGGCGGCATCCGCACCATGGCGGTGGCCGAGGCCTGGCTCGCGGCCGGCGTCACCCGCATCATCCTCGGCAGCGCCGCGCTGAAGGACCCGGATTTCGCGCGCGCGGCGTGCAGGGCCTTCCCCGGCCGCGTGGCGCTGGGCATCGACGCCCGCGACGGGATGGTCGCCATCGAAGGCTGGGCCGAGACCAGCGGCGTCACCGCAACCGACCTCGCCAAGCGCTTCGAGGATACCGGCGCGGCCGCGGTGATCTTCACCGACATCGCGCGGGACGGGATGCTGGGCGGGGTCAATGTGGACTCGACCGCCGCGCTGGCCCGCGCGGTGGCCCTGCCCGTCATCGCCAGCGGCGGCGTTGCGGGCGCCGGGGATCTCGTCGCGCTGCGCGAGGCGCAGGCAGGCATCGAAGGCGCGATCATCGGCCGTGCGCTCTACGATGGCCGGATCGATCCGAAGGCGGCGATCGCCGCGGCGGGCTGACGCCTATTCCGAGCTGCCGCCGCTGCCGGACGATCCGCCGCCGTCCGAGGACGCGCCGCCCCCGTTGCCGCCGCCCAACCGGGAGTCCCGGGAGGAACCGCTTTCGGTCTTCTTCTCCTCGTCGAAGCCCGGGATGACGGCGCCGGCCGCCAAGCCACAGGTGGACGCGGCGCCCGTGTCGCCGTCGTCGCCGCGCCCGTTCTCGCCGTCCTCGCGGCGGCCCGCGCCGCGGCACGCCACGACCCGGTCACAGGCCGCGCCTGCGGGCGCCCCACCGGAAGCGCGGGCGCGCCCGCGCCCGCTCCGCCG
>JAFADX010000358.1 GCA_023424475.1 Pseudomonadota bacterium | reverse complement strand
CCCGCCAAAGGCCGAAGGGCCTTTGGAAGCCGATCTTCATCGGGGCGGAGAGGGAGGGGGCGCCGCGCGCGCGATTTCGAGCGCAGGCATGCAAAACCCTCTTCATCTTCATCGGGGTTCCAAGGGCCTTGGGCCCTTGGCGGGGAGAGGTCCGGGGAGGGCGGCGCCTCTCTCCAACGCGACCGGTACCACTGCCCCTTATCCCAGGCTCGCCTTGAGAGCGTCGATCACCTCGCTCAGCCGCACGCCATCCGCGCGGGCGGCGAAGGTCAGGGCCATGCGGTGCCGGAGCACCGGCTCAGCCAGGGCGATCACGTCGTCCACGCTCGGCGCCAGCCGTCCGTCCAGCACGGCACGCGCCCGCGTCGCGAGCATCAGCGCCTGGGCGGCGCGCGGCCCGGGCCCCCAGGCGAGGTGCTGCCGGACGGTTTCGAGGGCGGTCGTTTCGGGCCTTGCGCCGCGAACGAGCCGGAGGATGGCATCGAGGACCTGTTCGCTCACGGGAATGCGCCGGATCAGGGCCTGGGCGGCGATGAGCTCGGCCCCGGTCATGGCCTGGACGGGCTTCGCCTCGCGCGCGCCGGTGGTGGCCAGCAGCATGGCGCGCTCGGCGGTCTCGTCCGGGTAGCTCACCTCGACCTCGAGGAGGAAGCGGTCGAGCTGGGCCTCGGGCAGCGGGTAGGTGCCCTCCTGCTCGATCGGGTTCTGGGTGGCGAGGACGTGGAAGGGCGCCGGCAGCGGGTGGATCTCGCCGCCGATGGCCACCTTGTTCTCCTGCATCGCCTGCAGCAGGGCGGACTGGGTGCGCGGGGAGGCGCGGTTGATCTCGTCGGCCATCAGCAGCTGGCAGAAGATCGGGCCCCTGATGAAGCGGAAGGCGCGCTTGCCGGTGCCGTCCTCCTCCAGCACCTCGGAGCCCAGGATATCGGCCGGCATCAGGTCGGGGGTGAACTGGACGCGGCGCGGATCGAGGCCGAGCACCGTGCCGAGCGTGTCCACGAGCTTGGTCTTGCCGAGCCCCGGCACGCCGACGAGCAGGACGTGCCCGCCCGCGAGCAGGGTGATGAGGCTGCGCTCGACGACCAGGTCCTGGCCGAAGATGACGCGCCCGACCGCCTCCCGCACCCGGGCCAGGCGGCCGCCGAGCGCCTCCACCTCCGCCACCAGCGTGGTGGGATCCTGGATCTCGGCCACTTCACTCATGAGGGGAAGGCTCCCTATATGACGGGCGGAGGCGCGCCGGCCGGTGCCGCCCAGGATTGGATTACCTCGCATCGGCGGCGCTGAGTGCAAGGGCGACGAGTGGCAATGGTGCTCCGGGGCATGCAAGGCGTGGAACGCATGGAAGCTGTGCAGGCGCAAGCGCAGATGCAAGCGCAGATGCAAGCGAGAGCGGGGACCGTGCCTTCCGCTGGCGCCGTCCTCGCCCGCGCGAAGACGGACTGCGGCAACTACGCGATCCGGATCGCGCGCGACGGCACCTGGTATTACCGGGACAGCCCCATCCAGCGGAAGCCGCTGGTCTGCCTCTTCGCATCGGTGCTCCGGCGCGCGGAGGACGGGTCGTACTGGCTCGAGACGCCGGCCGAGCGGGGACGGATCGAGGTGGAGGACGTCCCCTTCGTCGCCGTCGAGCTGTTCTGGCGCGATTGCGACTGCGGCTGCGCGACGAAGCAGCAATGCCTGACCTTCCGCACCAACCTCGACGAGCTGGTGACCGCCGGCGCGGCGCATCCGATCCGCGTCGCGATCTGCCCGAGGACACGCGAGCCGCGCCCCTACGTCCTGGTGCGACCCGGGCTCGAGGCACGGATCAGCCGCGCGGTCTTCTACGAACTCGTCGCGCTGGCGCAGCCCGAACTGGTCGATGGCCGCAGGGTGCTCGGCGTCTGGAGCGAAGGGGTCTTCTTTCCCATCGACGAGATGCCGTCGATCGACATGGCGGCGGATTGAGCACGACCTCTCTCGTGGCGCTCGACGCCGCGGCCCTGCGCGCGCGGCTGTCCGATCCGGATGGCCTGCCCCGGGACCGGCCCTCGCCGGAGGATGACCTCGACCGGGTCGCGCGGACCGGGGGTGTCGTGGTGCCGGCGGCCGTGCTGGTGCCCCTGGTGATGCATCCGGATCCGACGGTCCTGCTGACGCTGCGCTCGGCGCGGCTGCGATCCCATTCGGGCCAGGTGTCCTTCCCCGGCGGACGCATGGAGCCGGGCGAGACGCCCGAGGAGACGGCGCTGCGCGAGGCCGCGGAGGAGATCGGCCTCGATCCCGCGGTGCCGCAGGTGGTCGGGCGGCTGCCGTCCCTCCTGACCGGCACGGGCTTCGCGGTCACGCCGGTGGTGGCGCTGCTGCGCCCGCCCTTCGCGCTGCACGCCGATCCGGCCGAGGTCGAGGAACCCTTCGAGTATCCGCTGGCGCGCCTGCTCGACCCCGCGGCGCCGGAACGGCGGCGGCAGGAGTTCCGCGGCCGGATGCGCGATTTCTGGGTCTGGCCGCATGAGCGGCACTACATCTGGGGCGCGACCGCCTCGATGCTCGTGACACTCGCCGCCGTGCTGCGCGACGGGGCGGCCTGACCGGCAGCCGCTTCAGCCTGTGCGGAAGCAGGGCAGGATGCGGATCAGGCGCCGCGCCGGGCCTGGTGCTGGCGATGCCCCCGGGCAGAGCAGCGACGAGCGGCATGGCGCCGGACCTGCACCGCGTCGCGGCACCATCGCCGGGACCGGGGCGATCTGGCCATGACGGGCGCGGCGGGATATCTCAGGCGCCTTCGATATCCTCCGGGAGAAAACATCCATGACGACCCGTCGTACCCTGCTGGCCGCCGGCGCCGGCGCGCTGGCCGCGCCAGCCGTCCTGGCCCAGGGCGAATGGCCGAACCGCAACATCCGCATCATCGTGCCCTGGCCGCCCGGCGGGTCCACCGACGTGCTGGTGCGCCTCTATGCCGAGAAGCTGCAGCCGCAGCTCGGCCAGAACATCGTGGTGGAGAACCGTGCGGGGGCGGGCGGCAACATCGGCATCGACGCCACCGCGAAGGCGGCACCGGACGGCTACACCATGGGCATCGCCTCGGTCGGGCACCTGGTGATCAACCGCTACCTCTATTCCCGCCTGGCCTATGATCCGGACAAGGACCTGATGCCGGTCGGCATCGCCTGGGACCTGCCCAACGTCGCCGTCGTCGCCGCGCAGCACAACCAGGCGCGGAACCTGCGCGACTTCATCGCCTGGGCGAAGGCGAAGCCGCAGGGGATCACCTACGGCTCGCCGGGCGTCGGCACCACGCCGCACCTCTCGGGCGCGCTGTTCTGCGCGCGCACCGGCATCGAGGGCACGCACGTGCCGTTCCGCGGCGCGGCGCAGACCATCCCGGCAATGCTCTCGGGCGATCTCGACTTCGCGCTCGACAACCTCGCCTCCTATGTGCCGGTGATCCAGGAAGGCCGGATGCGCGCCTTCGCGGTGACGAGCGGCGAGCGCTGGCCGACCATGAACCAGATCCCGACCATGGCCGAGGCCGGGGTGCCGGACTTCGTCGTCTCCTCCTGGCAGGGCTTCATCTTCCCCGCCGGCACTTCCCCGGCCATCGTCGAGAAGGTCAGCGGGGCGCTGCGCCGGATCGTGGCGGATCAGGCCTTCCGGGATCGCTTCCTGCGCACCGGCGCGCAGGCGGTCTGGACCAGCGCCGACGACCTCAAGGCGCGCGCCGAACGCGAGCGCCCGATGTGGCAGGAAGCGGTGCGCGTTTCCGGCGCCCGGCTCGACTGAGCCCGTCTCCCGGCCGGTCGATCCCGCCCGGCCGGGGACCTAGAGCTCTTTTCGATCAGACGGCACCGGCCCGCACCCCCCACCCGGCCCCCCAACGACAGTATCCTGGATGGGTGGCCGGGTGGGGGTGCGGGCCGGTGCCGGTTCCGACAGATCGGAAC
>JAFADX010000312.1 GCA_023424475.1 Pseudomonadota bacterium | reverse complement strand
CGCCGCTGCCGGCGCCGGAGGAGATCGCCGAGATCGCCGACCGCCCGCCCCCGCGCACGCCGCGCGAGGCCGCGCCGGCAGGGGGCGGCGCGCAGGAGGGCATCTGGTTCCGCGCCGATGTCGGGCGCGACGGGCGAGCCGACCCGAAATGGCTGCTGCCCTTCCTGTGCCGGCGCGGGCATGTGACGCGGCAGGAGATCGGACGCATCCGCATCCTGGCGCGGGAAACGCAGTTCGAGGTGGCACCCTATGCCGCCCAGCGCTTCGCCGCGGCGGCGCGGCGGGCGGATGGGGAGGATGCGCATATCCGCATCGTGCCGATGCAGCCGGTGAAGGGGCCGGCGCGGCGGCCGCGAAGGTGAGGAAGGTCGGGGAGGAGAACCTCCCCCGAGCCCCCTCCCTTCTTTGACTTCTGGCGCCTCCCGCCGTGGTCAGTCCCCAAATCCCAAAGAAGGTTGAGGGGGGTTCGGGGAGCCTGTTGGCGGGATGCACGGTCACCGCGAGCAGCATGCCGATGGTGTCGGTCAGCAGATGGCGCTTGCGGCCGACGACCTTCTTGCCCGCGTCGTAGCCGGACGGATCGACCGTAGAGCCCCCTTTTGCGCGCCCTTCGCCGTCTGGCTGTCGATGATCGCTGTCGTCGGGCTCGCCTCGCGCCCAGCCTGCTCGCGCACCGCGACGTAGAGGGCGTCATGGATGCGTTCGATGGTCCCCTACCATCCCCATCGGGAGAAGTAATCCCACACCGTGCTCTTCGGTGGCAGGTCCTTCGGCAGTGCCTGCCACTGGCAGCCGGTCGAGAGCACGTAGAACACCGCGTTCAGCACCTCGCGCACATCCACCGTGCGCGGCCGCCCACCATGTCTCGCCGGGCGGATCAGCGGCGCCACCAGCCCCATTCGCCGTCCGTCAGGTCGGACGGATAGTGCAGGCCCCCTGAACCGCCCCGGTTTTCCCGGAGGCTGTTTGGTTTGAGTTATGCCGCCAGGCGCCGGTTCTCCTGGGCGGCGTAGCAGAGTGCTTCGGCCTCGGCCGGCGGGATGTTGCCGATTTCAGCCCGTCCAGCAGGCCGCCGTCGGCCAGCGCGGCCCGGCCTACCGCCCACAACTTGACCCGGACGCGGCAGGAGGAGCGCAGGAGGGGCGAGCAGGCGGAGTTGGCCCACCGCCGCCAGACCGAGAGGCTGGACTCGGCGAGGGCCGAAGGCACCCACAGGTGCCGCAAAGGAGGAGCGACTTTGAGGGCTGCGCGACCGGGCTCTCACCTCGTGCCCGGTTGTTTGCCGCGCGGTCACCCGTGGGCGAGAGGAGAATGGCACCAGCTCACGCCAATGCGACAGCGCGGTCGGAGGCTTGGCGCGCAGCATAGCGTGTTGACACGAGCCTTATAAATTGAGAATGACTCGCATTATCAGTTATCAAGGGCTGCGCGAGGCACGGGTCAATGCGTTCACTTTCGAGAAAGCGCGCGAATTCAGCGGTAGGCGCGGGTATCGCCCTCGGCGTCGGACTGATGGCCGGGATGCCTAACTCAGTCCAAGGACAAGAGGCATCATCTGGCACAGATGCGGTCTCAGCTGTCCTGCCTCAGATCAGCGTGCAGGGGACTGGCACTGCCGTAGTGACCGAAGCCAGGACGGCTACGGGCACAGAAACCCCGATCATCGAGACGCCACAATCGATCACGGTCATTCCGCGCACACAGATGGATGCGCAGAACGTGCAATCGGTGAACCAAGCCTTGCGCTACGTCGCCGGCGTTGTCGCCGAGCCACGCCCGGGCCGCTACGACACCATCGTGATCCGCGGCTTCGGCGGCTACGGCAACGAGGCGAACTACGTCTCCTTTCTCGATGGCATGCGGCTGCAGCGCGGCATCGCCTACGCCATCCCGACGATCGATCCCTGGCTGCTCGACCGCGTGGAGGTGCTGCGCGGCCCCTCCGCGGTTCTCTTCGGCCAGGTGAACCCGGGCGGCGTCGTGAACCAGATCAGCCGCTGGCCCGTGCTGAACCCGACCAACGAGGTCTTTCTCGAAGGCGGCAGCTATGGCCGTGTGCAAGGCGGCTTCGATATCGGTGGCCGGATCGACCCGGCAGGCGAATTCACCTACCGGGTGACCGGCATCGGCCGCGCCTCCGGCTCGCAATGGGACGATGTCACCGAATACTCGGGAAGCATCGCGCCGTCCGTAGCCTGGCGCCCAACGGAGCGTACGAACCTCACCCTTTACGCCAGCTACATGAACCAGCCGGACGCCGGCTACTACAACAATACGCTGAGCCCCGAGCTGCTGACCGGAGCCGTGCGAAGCACCGTCGGCACAGCGGACTTCAACATCGGCGAGCCGAGCTTCGATCGCTTCACCCGTACCCAGACCTTCGCCGGCTGGCATTTCGAGCATGCCTTCGACGATGTCTGGTCGGTGCGGCAGAACTTCCGCTACATGCGCCTGAACACCGACTTCCTGGCGGTGACGCGCAATCCGAGTGCGGCGGCGATCGCGTTGCTGAATCGCACCGGCATCATGACGCGATCGGCGACGGCGTCACGCGAGAACGTCGATGGCTACAACGCCGACGCCTCCATCGTGGCGCGGTTCAGCACCGGGCCGATCCGCCACGTCGTGCTCGCCGGCGCCGACTATCAGGGCGCGGATTCCCATGCCGAGATCGGCTTTGGCGGTGCGGCGCCGCCACTCAACGTCTTCGCGCCCGTCTACAACCAGCATGTCGTGCGGCCGGCGGTCACGCAGAACACCGACCAGATCTACAACCAGTTCGGCATCTTCCTGCAGGACCAGATCAGCTGGGAAGGGCTGCACCTGCTGCTCGGCATCCGCCAGGACTGGCTGGACCAGGACACGACGCAGAACCTGACGCGCACGAGCTCCTCCATCAGCGCCGACAACTTCTCGTGGCGGGTCGGCGTGGTCTACGAGACGCCCTGGGGCATCGCGCCCTATGCCAGCTATTCGACCTCCTTCGAGCCGGTGAACGGCACCTTCGCCCCGCAGCGCGGCGGCGCCGGCTTCTCGCCGTCCGAAGCCGCGCAGTACGAAGTCGGCGCCCGCTACCAGAGCCCGAGCCGCGACATGCTCGTGACGCTCTCGGGCTTCCAGATCACCCAGACCAACACGCTGACCGCGGACCCCGTCTACACCAACTACAGTGTCCAGCAGGGCGAGGTGGAATCGCGCGGCATCGAGCTCGAGGGCCGGTTCAGCCCTGTTCCAGGGCTGAACCTGATCGCTTCCTACACCTATCTTGAAGCCGAGATCACCCGGTCGAATTCCGGCCTGATCGGCAATCGCCCCGCCGGCACGCCAAACCACTTGGCGAATGCCTGGGCAGACTACACCTTCCAGGAGGGCGATTCCCTCGCCGGCCTGACCGTCGGCGGCGGCGTGCGCTACATCGGCCCGACCTACGGTGATGCGGCGAACACGCTGTCCGTGCCGGGCTATGCGCTGTTCGACGCCATGTTGCGTTACGATCTCGGTCAGATCAGCACGGATCTGCGCGGCATGCAGGCCACCCTCAACGTCACCAACATCGCCGACAAGGAATATGTCGCCGGCTGCTCGGCCACGACCGCCTGCTATTGGGGGCTCCGTCGTACCTTCCTGGCCGGTCTGCGCTATCGCTGGTGATGCGGTGCGGCGCAGAACCATGCTCGACGGCCTCGCCGCGATGGGCGTGACACGGGCGGAGCCGCCGGCGGCACCCGTCGAGGTTCCCTTCACCCGCCGCTTCGACATCGCCGGCGACTACCGCATCATGGTGGCGGTGCCGCCCGACCCGCCGCCCGCCGGGGGCTTCCCGGTTCTGTACCATCTCGACGGGAACGCGGCGTTTGCCAGCCTGGTAGAAGCCATGCGGCTGCAGACGCGCCGCGCCGACGCGACCGGCGTCGAGCCGGGCATCGTCGTGGGGATCGGCTATCCGATCGACGGCCCCTTCGATCATTGCCGGCGCACGCTGGACTACACGCCGCCCGCGGCACCGGCCACCTTGCCCGCGCGGCAGGACGGGTTGCCCTGGCCGCCCACGGGCGGCGCCGCAGCCTTCCTCGAGGTGATCGAGACGCAGGTGAAGCCGCTCGTCGCGGGGCTCGCGCCGGTCGACTCGGCACGGCAGGCGCTGCTCGGCCATTCCTTCGGCGGGCTCTTCGCCCTGACCTGCCTTTTCGCGAGACCTGCTGCGTTCGCGCGCACCATCGCGCTGAGCCCGTCACTCTGGTGGGACGACGCGAGCATGCTCCGGAGGCTGGACGTGCTGGCTGCCGGGCTCCCGTCGGCACGGCCGCGCGTCGTCATCGCGGTCGGCGGGCAGGAAGAACCGCCCGAGCGCCCCGGCGAAATGCCCGACGCCGCACGCCGCCGCGCCCACCTGATGGTGACGCGCGCACGGGACTTCGCCGCGCGCCTGCCGGGCGCGGAATTCCACCTGTTCCCCGAAGAGAATCACGGCTCGATCGTTCATGCGGCGATCGGGCTTGCGCTGCGCTTCGCGATGGCGCCCTGAGCCGATGGAGGCCAGCATGACCGACGCTCCGGCGCCCTGGACGCGCCGCTACCGCAATTTTCGCCTGCTGCAGGTGGTGCGCACGGAACGGCTGACACCCGGCATGCGCCGCGTGGTGGTCGGCGGGCCGGAGATGGAGGGCATCAGCGACGGCGTGAACGTCAAGCTGCTTCTGCCGCCCGATGCCGACACGCCGCTCGGCCTGCCGATGAAAGGGGAGGATGGCCGTCCCGCCTATGCGTCGGGTGCGGTGCCGCCGGTGATCCGCACCTATACCAACCGGCGCATTGACCGCGCGGCGGGCGAAATGCACATCGACTTCGTGCTGCATGGCCACGGCATTGCCTCCGAATGGGCGCGCCGGGCGAAACCCGGCGATCCGCTCGGCCTCGCGGGGCCGGGCGGCCTGACGCTGCGGCCGTCGGACTCCTATCTGATCGCGGGGGATCAGACTGCCCTTCCCGCCATCGGCAGTATGCTGGAGACGCTGCCGGGCGATGCGCGGGGGCATGCCTTCATCGAGATCCCGGACGAGGCCGAGCGGCAGCCGCTGGTCCATCCGCCGGGGCTTGCCGTCACCTGGCTCATCTCACGCGGCGGGCCGAGCCCCCTGGTCGAGGCCGTGGAATCCCTTCCATGGCCCGAGGACAGGGTCTTCGCCTGGATCGGGGCCGAATCGGCCCCGACGCGCTGGCTGCGCGCCTATGTGCGGGAAAAGCGCGGGCTCGATCGTCGCCAGCATCTCGCCATCGGCTACTGGAAGCGCGGCATGACGGAGACCGACTACCACGACCGCCACGACAACGACCGCGACGCTGACTATCACGCCACGGCGAGGGAGACGCCGGGATGGTGAGGCGGCGCGCTCTTCTGGCGGCGCCCCTCGCCGCCCCGTCGCTGGCACGGGCGGAGGAGGCGATCACCATCACGGACGTCACGGGCCGCACGGTACGGCTGCGGCGCCCCGCGCAGCGCATCGTGTTGACGCAAGGGCGGCATCTTTCGGTGCTCGCGCTCCTAACGCCAGACCCGCTGGGCCTGATCGTCGGCTGGGCCGGCGATCTGCGGCAGGGCCTGGCTGCTGAGTATGCGCAGCTTCGCGCGCGTCATCCGCAGGTCGACGATATCCCGGTAATCGGCCGCGGCCCGACCGACACCGCGTCCTTCGAGCGCATCCTGTCCCTGCGGCCCGACCTCGTGCTGCTCAGCCGCTACACCGTTTCCGGCGGCGTCGGCGGGGCGGAGGCGGGGATGGCGCGGCGGTTGCAGGCCGTGGGCATCCCCTCGGCCGTGATCGATTTCTTCGCCAATCCACTCGGCGACTCCAAGCGCAGCATCGCCATCCTCGGCGCGCTGATCGGACGGGATGCGCAGGCTGCGGCGTTCAACGCCTTCTACGCGAGCAAGATGGACGCCGTTGCCGCACGCCTTGCAGGGCAGGCCGCCAGGCCGCCCGTTCTCGTGCAGGCCCATGCCGGCGGGACCGCCTGCTGCTTCTCCGCCGGGACCGGCAGCTTCAACGCCATGATCGAGGCGGCAGGCGGCCGCAACATCGCCACCGGCGTTCTGCCGGGGCCGATGGGTCAGCTCAGCCTGGAATACGTCCTGTCCGCCAACCCCTTCGTGTATGCGGCAACGGGCGGGCCCTTCGGCGGGGCGCGCGGCGGTGTGACCATGGGCGCCGGCGCGACCGAGGCCGAAGCGCGGGAGAGCCTCGCGCGGGTGGTCCGCTCGCAAGGCCTGGAGCGCCTCGCCGCTGTGCGGGAGGGCCGCGCCCATGCGCTCTGGCACGGCTTCAACGACACGCCGGCGCACTTCCTCGCGGTCGAGGTGCTGGCGCGCTGGCTGCATCCTGAGCCGATGCGGGGGATCGATCCGGCCGCCTCGCTCGCCGAGCTCAACGCGCGGTTCCTCGCCCTGCCGATGGAAGGCACCTATTGGGCCGATCTCGAGGCTGGCGCATGAGCAGCGCCACGGCGGGCGCGCTTTCCGCCTACAGCGCCAGCCTTCGCCGCCGCCGCGTGCTGCTGGGGCTGCTGGGGCTGGCGGCGGCGGGCGCCTTCCTGCTCGATATCGCGGTCGGGCCGTCCAGCCTGTCCATGGGCGAGGCGATGACGGCCCTCTTCGCACCTGGCAGCGCGACCCCGCTCGCCACGATCGTCGTCTGGGAAGCGAGGCTTCCCCCCTCGGTTATGGCGGCGCTGGTTGGCATGGCGCTCGCCGCGGCAGGAGCGGAGATGCAGACCATCCTGAACAACCCACTGGGGAGCCCGTTCACCCTCGGCATCTCGTCCGCGGCGGCGTGCGGCGCGGCCCTCGCCATTGTACTTGGCCTCACGATCCCCGGACTGCCGGCGCGTTGGGCCGTCCCGGGCAATGCCTTCGTCTTCGCCTTCGCCTCGGTCGCGCTGCTGCAGCTGATGATCCGCTGGCGCGGCGCGGGCGTGGAGACGCTGGTGCTGCTCGGGATCGCACTGGTCTTCACCTTCAACGCTTTGGTGGCGCTCATCCAATTCGTGGCCAGCCAGGATGCGCTGCAGCAGCTCGTCTTCTGGACGCTGGGGAGCCTCGGCCGCGCCGACTGGCAGGGCGCGGCGCTCCTGGCGGGCGCACTTGCGCTGACGCTGCCCTTCTCCTGGCGTGCAGCGTGGCGGATGACGGTGCTGCGGCTCGGCGAGGAACGCGCACGCGGACTCGGCATCGATACGGGCGCGCTGCGCTTCGCCACGCTGCTGCGCGTGAGCCTCCTCGCGGCGACGGCCGTGGCGATGGTCGGCGTAATCGGCTTCATCGGGCTGGTCGCCCCGCATGTCGCGCGGCTGCTGTTGGGGGAGGACCACCGCTTCCTGCTGCCGGGCAGCGTGCTGTGCGGGGCGGCGATCATGTCGCTCGCCGCCACCGCCAGCGAGATGCTTGTACCGGGGGCCGTGCTGCCTCTCGGCATCGTCACCTCCCTCGTCGGCCTGCCCGTCTTCGTGCTGCTGATCCTGGGCGGACGTCGCCTACCATGACCGCCGGACGCAACCTGATCCTGCACAATGTGACGGCGGGATACGGGCGGCGGCAGGTGCTGCCCGGCCTGAACTGTGGCCCCATCCCGAGCGGGTCGGTTACGGCGCTGGTCGGTCCGAACGCCGCGGGCAAGTCCACCCTGCTGCGCGTCATTGCCGGCCTGGTTCCGGGGCGAGGCTCCGTCCGGTTCGGGGGGATGGAACTGACCGGCATGAGCGTCCGCGAGCGCGCCCGGCATCTCTCCTTCATGCCGCAGGCATTGCCGCAGGATGCCGGGCTCAGCGTGATCGAGGTGATGATCGGCGCGTGGCGCGCCCTGCCTGACGCGCATACGGGCGCGGATATGCTGGATCGCGTGGCGCAGGTGCTCGACCGGCTCGGACTCGGCGATCTGGGCATGCGGCCGTTGACGGCACTGTCGGGTGGGCAGCGGCAAATGGTAGCGCTCGGTCAGGCATTGATGCGGGACCCGCCCCTGCTCCTGCTCGACGAACCGACCAGCGCACTGGATCTGCGCCGGCAGATCGAGGTGATGCAATTCCTTCGCAAGCTCGCACGGGAGGGGCGTACGATCCTGATTGTCTTGCATGATGTCACCCTCGCAGCGCGGTGGGCGGATCTCCTGCTTGTGATGCGCAATGGCAAGGTGCAGGGCCTTGGGGCACCGGAAGAGATCGTGACGCCAGCCATGCTGGCCAGTGTCTACGGTGTTGCAGGAAGAGTTGAGCGCTGCTCGCAGAATCAATTGATGTTGCTGATCGACGGAGTCTGCCGGTCTGGTACGACGCACGAGGTCAGGGGGCGATCATGATGGCCCGGCCAAATGCGAAGCGATCGGGCGAGATGGCGATCCTGTCACGCGGCGACGCACCGAAGGAGATCGTCGATGCCGATGGGGTGCTGCTGGTATGGCAGCGTTGAGATGATGGCTGCTTGACAACCAAGTAACATCATGAGGTTCGTTGGTGGTTCCTCCGTGCAGGCGGAGATAGGTGTGAACGGGCCTGTGCTCAGTGCCTCGGCGTCACCGCCAACCGGCCAACGCGTCGCCACGTTTCATCTCAGCCGCGAAAGGAGCTGCCCGATGGCGGCCATCCAGCTGCTGGCGTTGTCGAGCAGATGGGCGCGCACCGCCGCCTCCCCGCCTGGCAGCGCGATCACGGCCTTGGTGCCGGAATAGATCTGCACCTCCCTGGCCGGCGTGATGGTCCCCAGGCTGACGGTCGGCCCGCCTTCGATTTCGCCACGCAGCATCAGGGTCCGCACGACGTCGAGACGGACACCGATCGTCGCCAGATCGGCCACGAATCTCCGTAGGCGCTGACCTTCGCCTGGCAGCCGCTGGTCGGGCTGCTCATAGAACTCCGTCTCGAGTATGCCGAACGGGTGTTCGAGGCCCGCTTCGGACCCGCTATCCTGTCCCCGTCGTCCCGCAAGGGAGCCTCCTCCACATGACCGACCGCGTCGCCATCTACGCGCGCTATTCGACCGACAACCAGCGCGAGACCTCGATTGAGGACCAGCTGCGGGTATGCCGTCAGCGAGCTGAGCGTGCTGGCTGGGAGGTCGTCGCCGAGTTCACCGACGCAGCGTTCTCCGGCACCAACGACAGGCGTCCTGGCTTCCAGGCGTTGCGTGACGCCATGCGCCGCCGCCAGTTCGATCGCATCCTGGTCGAGAACACCGACCGGCTGGCACGCGACGCCGAGCTCGGCATCCGGTTCCGCAAGGAGGCCGCCTTCTGCCGCGTGAAGGTTGCGACGCTCAGCCGTGACGAGGTCCCGCCGCTCGAGAGTGACATCAGCAGCATCATCGATGCCCATGTCGTCCGCAGCGCCGCCGAAAAGACGCTCCGTGGCCTCACCGGACGTCTGCTGGGGGGCCACAGCATCAGCATGCCGTCCTACGGCTACCGCGTGGTCCGGCGCATCGGCGCGGACGGGGAAGTCGTGCGCGGGCTGCGGGAGATCGTCCCCGAGCACGCCCGCATCATGCGCGTATCTTCGAGGAGTACGTGGCCGGGCGCAGTCCGCTCGCAATCGCCCGCAGCCTGAACGAAGAGGGCGTCCCGTCCCCCGGCGGCCGCGACTGGCGGGACGGCACCATCCGCGGTCGTCCGGGCCGCGGCGACGGCATCCTGCGCAATCCGGCCTATCAGCCATGACCGCCAGTTCGACAAAAGGGGAACAGGGCGAGAAGTTCCCTTCTCCCCCCGCCTACTTCCGCTTCGGCGGATCCCGCGACAGCCCCCGCGCCCCGAGCTCCGCGAGGTAGGTCGCCCAGCGCGCCTCCTGCTCCTGCCCCAGGGCGCGCAGGTAGTCCCAGGAATAGATCCCGGTGTCGTGGAGGTCGTCGAAGACGATGCGCACGGCGTAGTTGCCGACGGGCTCGACCCGCATGATGCCGACGTGGCGGCGGCCGGCGACGATGACCTTCTGGTCCGGCGCGTGGCCCTGCACTTCCGCGCTGGGGCTTTCGACGCGCAGGTATTCGGCCGGCAGGCGGAAGCGTGCGCCGTCCGGCCAGGCGATTTCCAGCACCTGTTCGGCGCGCTTGAGGCGGATCTCGGAGGGCGCGGGCATCAGTCGGTGAGCTTGCGCGCCTCGTCCGGCAGCATGATGGGGATGCCGTCGCGGATCGGGTAGGCGAGCCCCGCGCGTTCGCTGATCAGCTCGCCCTTCTCCCGGTCGTAGCGCAGCGGCCCCTTGGTGACGGGGCAGACCAGGATCTCGAGCAGCTTGGGGTCGACGGCCCCGCCGGTCGGTTGCGCCTCAGTCATCGTCCAGTCCTTCGGTCATGGTTTCCAAAGGCCCTTCGGCCTTTGGCGGGGAGAGGCGTGGAAAGGGACGGCGCCCCTCTCCACAGTCATCAACTGGGCCGTCCTTCGCCGGGTGCATTCGCCGCCGCCCCCATCTGCATCATCGCCACCAGTATCCGCGTCCGCTCGGACGCGCCTGGGGCTTCGAGCAGCGCCTGCTTCTCGGGCACGTCGAAGGGGCAGACCATGGCAAGGGTGGTGACGAGGGTGGCGTCGGGCATCTGGCCGATCGCGTCCCAGTTCGCATCGATGCCGCGGGCGCGGAAATAGGGCCTGAGCGCGGCGAGCAACTCGTCGCGGTCCAGCGGCGATGCGGGTCCGTCCAGGGCGAGGTCGTGAGCGAAGTGCGCGTAGTCGGCCCGCACGCGGCGGTAGCCGCCTTCGTCGAGGGGCAATTCCTCGATGATCCGAAAGCGCGCGAGGCCCGTGAGGGTGATGAGCAGGCGCCCGTCATCGGTCTCGCTGAAGGAGGACAGGCGGCCGAGGCAGCCGGTGCGGTAGAGGCCCGGCCCGGTATCCCCCCGTGGCGCGCGGGGGTCGGGCTGGATCATGCCGAACATCCGCTTGTTCGCGAGCGCGTCGAGCGTCATCGCGAGGTAGCGGGGTTCGAAGATGTTCAGCGGCAGCCTTCCCTGCGGCAGCAGCAGCGCGCCGGAGAGCGGGAAGACCGCGATCTCCTCCGGCAGGTCCGTCAGCCGCGGGTGGAAGGCTGCCACCCGGTCCCTCAGCGGAAGAGGAGAGTGGAGAGCTTGCGCCGGCCGGCCTTGGTCGCCGGATCCTCGAAGCCCCAGGCCTCGAAGAACTTGAGCAGCTGCTTGCGGGCGGCTTCCTCGTTCCAGGCGCGGTCGCGGCGGATCGCCTCGATCAGCGCGTCCACCGCCGCTTCGCGGTTGCCGGCGGCGTTCAGCGCCACCGCGAGCTCGATGCGGGCCTCGTGGTCGTCTGCGTTGGCGGCGATGCGTTCCTCGAACTGGGAGAGCATGTCGCGGGCGCGGCGGCCCTCGATCTCGATCTCGATGGCGCTGCGGGCCGCGGTGACTTCGGGCGCTTCCTTGATCTTGTCGGGCGCGCTGTCGAGGACGGCGATCGCCTGCTCCTCCTCGCCGAGCGCGAGCAGGGCGCGGGCGACGCCGGCGAGCGCCTTGGAGTTCTCGGGCTCCTGCTGGGAGAGGGCGCCGAAGATCTCGAGGGCGGCGGCATGGTCGCCCTTGGCGACGGCCTCCTCGGCCTCGGCCAGCAGGTCGGCGCCGGGCATCTGGCCGCCGGCGGCCTTGAGCAGGCCCTCGACGAAGCGCCTCACCTCGGATTCCGGGAGCGCGCCCTGGAAGAGGTCGAGGATCTGGCCCTGCCAGAAGGCGACGACGGTCGGGACGGACTGCAGCGGCAGGCCCATCTGCGTCAACTGCGAGACGAGCGAGCGGTTCTTGTCGATGTCGATCTTGACCAGGCGGATGCGGCCGCCGGCCGCGTTCACCACCTTCTCGAGCGCCGGGGTCAGCGTCTTGCAGGGGCCGCACCAGGTCGCCCAGAAGTCGACCAGGATGGGGACGTCCCGCGAGCCCTGGATCACGTCCTGCATGAAGGTGGACTGGTCGCCGTCCTTGATCGTCCCCTCGGGAGCGGCACCGGTCGCACCCTGGCGGGCGGGGTCGAAGATCACGTCCATGGCAGGCATTCCTCGGGCTTGTCCGGTCAGGGCCGGGAGCGGTTCGACCCCATAGATGCTCTGTCGGCCACGGGACGCAAGCCGCATACTGTGCGGCACGGCGGAAGGGGGCGTGATGGCGTCGAGGTTCGAGGCGGACCCGCTCTACGGGGCGGCCTGCGAGTCCTGGCAGCTGCAGATCGGGCTGGCCGGCACGCCCGGGCTGGTGGCGGCGCAGCAGGGTCTCGATGTGGAGGGCTTCCATGTTGTTCCGGCGGCGGCACTGCATGTCACGGTCCTGCCGCTGATCGATGCGGCAGAGGTGCTGTCGCGCCCCAAGGCAGCGCTGTGGTCGCGGCACGGGCCGGCCTGGACGGCGGCGATCGCGGCGGCCTGCGCGCGACAGGGGCCCTTCCGTCTGCGCTTCACCGGCCTGCGCTTCGACCGCCGTGCGGTGATCGCGGTGGATGCGGCGAACCCGCTCTCCGCGCTGCGGGAGGTGCTGGCCGCGTCCTGCGGCCTTCCGGAACGGCCGGTGCGGGTGCCGACGATCACCCACGCCACGCTGCTGCGCGTGCGGGCGCCGATGCTGGCACGGCGGCCGACGACGGTGGCGTCTCTTGCCGTCGAAGTCCCCGTGGCGCGGCTGCGGCTGGTGCACGAGACGGTGTACCCGAGCCTCGCCGTCGAGACGCTTGCGGAATTCGCGCTCTGACGCCGGGGTCAGGCGGCGTCGAGGTCAAGCACCCGCGCGGCGTGGCCGAGATCGGCAAGGAAGCGCAGCAGCGCCGCGGGGGCGAGCGCGGTGCTGGCGGCGTTGGTCAGGGGATGGACCCAGATGCGGTCGAAGCCCTCGACCAGGTGGCGGTCGATGACGAAGCGGACCGAGCCGGGGGCGGCATTGACCAGGCCGAAGGGCGTGACCGAGCCGGGCGGCACGCCCAGGGTGGCGATCAGCTCCTCGGCGCTTGCCATCGTCACCTTCCCGGCTTCGGCCATGCGGGCGAGGGCGTTGACGGAAAGCTGGCGCTCGGCCTCGAGCGTGGCGAGCAGGTAGGGGCCGTCGCCCTTGGCGGGGCGGAGGAAGAGGTTCTTGGTGTGCCCGCCCGGCAATTCGTCGATCAGGTCGCGGCTTTCGGCGACGGTGAAGACCGGCGGGTGGTGGCGGGTTTCCGCAGCGATGCCGGCGGCGGCGAGGCGGGCGAGGAGGGCTTCCGGCGTTTCGGGCATGGGGGTCCGGTCGGGCGGTGGTGGCAGGCGTGGTGGCGGCAGGCACCATCGCAGACCACAGGCGGACCGTCTTGTCGAGGTGGGGTGGGCAGGCACAAGGCTGGCGAGAGGGCGGACGGCAGGCGGGGGCTGGGCCGGGCCGCGCGGCATGGAGCGGAAAATGGCGAGGGGTGGCTTGCAATCCCGTCGGACCATGGTAGAAGCCCGGCCTCCGCACGGAGCGCGGGCGTAGCTCAGGGGTAGAGCACGACCTTGCCAAGGTCGGGGTCGAGGGTTCGAATCCCTTCGCCCGCTCCAGTCGGTCTTCCAACCTCACATGTCTTCCGCGCCGTTGGCGCCGTGAACCGCAGGTTTCCTGGGGTTTCTCCGTGTCGGCTTGAGGGTTGGAGAACGGAACGATCCCGGAAATCGTTCTCCGGAAGAGCGAGAGTCTCCGAAGCTCGGGGGTGGGGTGCTTCTACCCTCAAGCCTTATCCCATTGAAATTCGCGTATTCTCTCGGATCGAAGCTCGGGGTGTTTCCGTGCGGCGTTTGGTCGGCGAAGGGCACTGGAAAGAGGAAATTCGGTAGCTGGTTCATCGGTCCCAGATCGATGGGGCGAGGAACCAGCCGAGGGCGAGACGAGCGCCGCATGCCCTAAAGCCTTCCTTCCGCTCCCCTAGTCATCGGCCGGCAGTCCCATTCCTGGCACAGGCGCGGCCACTGCCCGATTCTCTTCTGCATCCGCCGCATCGCGACCTATGACATTCCGGCTGAGTGCATAAAAATGCCCGCTCAGGGGAATCGAACCGACAGATGCTCACCGAGAACCACAAAGAGATTGCCGGCACGATCTGGGACATAGCCAACCGTCTGCGGGGCCCCTACCGGCCCCCACAGTACCGGCTGGTGATGCTGCCCATGGTGGTGCTGCGTCGGTTCGATTGCGTGTTGGAACCGACCAAGGACGCCGTCATCCGCGAGCACGCCAGGCTCACCGCGGCGGGCACGCCTGAACGGGCTATACCGCGCCTCCTCACCAAGATTGTTGGGCCAGACCGCAAGCAGCCACTCTACAACGTAAGCCCATACACCTTCGAAAAGCTGCTCGGCGACAGCGAGAATATTGCGCCCAACCTGGTCTCCTACATCAATGGGTTCTCGGAGACGGCCCGGCGCATCTTCGACAAGTTCAAGTTTGGAGAGCAGATCGAGAAGCTCGACGCGAGCAATCGCCTCTTTAACATCGTGAAGCTGATGTCCGACGTGGACCTCCACCCGGACAAAATCAGCAACCTTGAGATGGGCTACATCTTCGAGCACCTCGTCATGCGCTTCAACGAGCAGGCGAACGAGGAGGCCGGTGATCACTTCACGCCGCGTGAGGTCATCCGGCTGATGACGCACCTGATCTACACGGGCGAAGAGGACGTCTACAAGGCGGGCGTCTACCGCGAGATCTACGATCCAACCTGCGGCACGGGCGGCATGCTGTCGGTGTCGGAGGAGACGATCCGGGCTCAGAATCTCAAGGCGAACCTCGGGCTCTACGGCCAGGAATACAACGACGAGAGTTGGGCGATCTGCTGCGCCGACATGCTCATCAAGGATGAGGAGACGGGCAACATCGTCCTTGGTGACACGCTCGGCGATGGCAAGACCAAGGATGGCTTCCCCGACAAGAAGTTCCACTACATGCTGGCCAACCCTCCCTTCGGCGTCGAATGGAAGGAACAGCAGCGGATAGTCACCAAGGAGCATGACGAGGTCGGCTTCGACGGGCGCTTCGGAGCGGGCCTGCCTGCGATCAATGACGGATCGCTGCTCTTCCTGCAGCACATGATCTCCAAGATGCATGACGCGCCGGGCCGTGGCGGAGACGGCTCCAGGATCGCCATCATCTTCAATGGCTCGCCGCTCTTCAGCGGTGATGCAGGCTCGGGTCCGTCCAACATCCGGCGCTGGATCATCGAGAAGGACTGGCTTGAGGCCATCATCGCCCTGCCGGACCAGCTTTTCTACAACACGGGCATCTTCACCTACGTCTGGCTCGTGTCTAATCGGAAGCCTCCGGAGCGCCGGGGCAAGGTTCAGCTGATCGATGGCACGCGCTTCTTCCAAAAAATGAAGAAGAGCCTGAACAACAAGCGGAATGAGCTCTCCGACACCCACATCATCCGGCTGACCGAACTGTACGGCAATTTCCGGGATGGCGAGAGAGAGCGGGTGCTGGTGGATGGCGCGTGGGAGGAGCGGGTCGTTTCCCGCATCTTCGACAACGCAGAATTCGGCTTCCTCAAAGTGACCGTCGAGCGACCCTTGCGGCTCAACTTCGAGGCGACACCGGAGCGCATCGCGCGGCTAGAGGAGCAGTCGGCCTTCGCCAACCTCGCGGTTTCCAAGAAGCGTAAGGACGCGAAGGCGGCCGAGGCGGACGAGGCCGCGGGCCAGGCCCAGCAAGAGGCAATCAGGGTCATGCTGGCCACGCTGGCGAACAAGGGCCGCTGCATGAACCGGGCCCAATTCGAGGTGAACCTGGACAAAGCTGCCAAGCGTGCCGGGCTGAAGCTATCGGCCCCTGTGCGGAAAGCGATCCTGTCCGCGCTCGGCGAGCGTGATCCCGAGGCCGAGATCTGCCGCGACGCCAAGGGCCATCCCGAGCCCGACAGCGCGCTGCGCGACACCGAAAGCGTCCCGCTGCCAGCGGGAACAGCCTTGCCACTCCCCATGCAGTTCGGGCCGGATATGCCCAACGACGACCTGGTGGCGGCGATGCGCGGTGCGATTGACGCCTATATGCAGCGCGAGGTGCTACCGCACGTGCCCGACGCTTGGGTTGACTATTCCAAGACCAAGGTGGGCTACGAGATCCCGATCAATCGATACTTCTACGTGTACAAGCCCCCGCGCCCGCTGGCCGATATTGAAGCCGGTATCGCTGGCCTAGAGAGTGAGATTGCGGACCTGCTGAAAGGTCTCGTCGCATGACAGCTGCCTCAAGTCCCGCCCCTCAATGGCAGCGAAAGCGGTTGAAGTTCTGCGCATCATACAACGACGAAGTGCTTTCCGAGGATACCGACGACCTCGAGCAAATTGATTATGTTGAGATTTCTGACGTCTCACTTGCCGATGGAATCCAGCGGATTACGTCAATGCCGTTTTACCAGGCGCCGTCGCGGGCACGTCGCAAGGTTCGTTCGGGCGACATTCTGATTTCGACTGTGCGGACATACCTAAAGGCTATCGCCGCCGTTGATAGTGCGACCGACAACCTGATCGCATCGACTGGGTTTTGTGTCGTTCGCCCCCATCGCGGATTAGACTCATCATTTGCAGGTTGGGCGGTTCGGTCAGATCAGTTTGTTGGCGAAGTCGTCTCTCGCTCCGTTGGGGTTAGTTATCCGGCCATCAACGCAAGCCAGCTAGTAGATATAGCGATACCGCTTCCGCCGCTGGAAACGCAGCGCCGCATAGCCGCCTTCCTGGATAAGCAAGTTGCGCAAATTGATGCGTTGATAGCCAGGAAGCGAGCTCTACTGGAGCGTCTGGCGGAGAAGCGGCAGGCGATCATCACGCAGACCGTTGGCAAGGGGCTCGAACCCAATGTGCCGATGAAGGACAGCGGCATCGATTGGCTCGGCCCGATTCCTGCGCATTGGGAGGCCGCCAACATCCGGCGTTTCGCCACGATGAAGACGGGGCACACGCCTTCACGCTCGGTGCCGGAATACTGGGACGATTGCACGATCCCCTGGTTCACCCTCGCAGACGTGTGGCAGCTCCGCGACGGCACGCGCATCTACATCGAGGAGACCGCGGAGAAGATCAGCGAGCTCGGCCTGGCGAATTCAGCGGCAGAATTGCTTCCGGCCGGGACGGTGATCTTTTCGCGCACAGCCTCCATCGGATTCAGCGGCATCATGCCATGCCCGATGGCCACGACGCAGGACTTCTGGAACTGGATCTGCGGCCCGAAGCTGCGCCCAGAGTACCTGCTGTTTCTGTTTCGCGCCATGACGCAGAAGTTTGCCGAGATCACCAACGGCTCCACGCACAAGACGATCTATCAGCCGATCGCTGCGGGGCTGGAGATTTGTGTGCCTCCTCTCGCCGAACAGGACGCCATTTCGACGAAACTCAAAGCAGCGATGAGCTCGATCGACCTCGTGCGATCAAAGGTCGCCGACTCAGTGGAACGCCTGTCTGAATACCGGTCCACCCTCATCACCGCCGCCGTCACTGGGCAAATCGAGGGGCTGCAATGAGCCTCGATGCGGCCAGTTATTTCGGCCACCTTCGCGCATATATTTCTGACAGCTACATTGTAGACGACGGCGCCGCTGACAAAATCTCCCTCACTGAAAAATACTACCGTGAGGGCGAAACCAAGAAATCCACCCGACTGGTGACGCTGCCGTTCAAGGGGAAGGCCTTCGCGATCAAGCTCGATGGTCGCAACGAGCCGCTTTTTCATTTCCTTGATGATAATGGCAAGCAGTGGTCGAAGCGCTGCGATTTCATCGTATTTCAGTGCTACAATCGCTCTATCAACGCTTACCTATTTGAATTCAAGACGCGCAGCCTCGAAGCGCAATCCATCATCGATCAGCTGCGGGCCGGCGTCCATTGGTGCGCTTCACTTCGAAAGGTAGTGCACGAGTACACCGGGGATGAGCGGAGCATCCGTGCGCGAAAGTTCGTCTTGACTGAGAACGAGAACCCCTCGGCTTACCTCGATGGCGCGGGTAAATATCTCGCGCGTGATCCTTCGATTCGTCATTACCATTATGATGAGCTTCGACAACTGACGCTCGACACGCTCGAAAGCACTTCAGTGAGGACGGTATAGGCGGGGATGGCAGGCCACACCGAACACGCCTTCGAATCCGCCATCGAGCATGGCCTGCTCACCCACGGGGGATTTACACGGGGCGATCCTGCGGGTTTCGATCCCTCGTCCGCGCTCTTCCCTGATGAGGTTATCGCCTTCATCCGCGCCAGCCAGCCTGCGCGTTGGGAACAGCTTGAGGCGATGCTCAAGGAGCGCACCTCGGCGACCATTCTCGATAGCCTCGTCAAGGAACTGGCCAGCAAGGGCGCGCTCGGCGTGCTGCGCCACGGGTTCAAGTGCTACGGCAAGGAACTGCGCCTTGCCTACTTCCGTCCCAATTCCGGCATGAACCCGGAAGCCGCGCAGCGATACGCCGCCAATCGTCTCACCATCACCCGCCAGGTCGCCTTCACCTCGAAGGTATTGAAGCGACCCGACGGGACGCCGAGGAAGTGCATCATTGACGTGGTGCTCAGCGTCAATGGCCTGCCGGTGGTGACGGCCGAGCTGAAGAACCCGCTCACCGGGCAGCGCGCCGCCGATGCCCACAAGCAGTACATGCATGACCGCGACGGGCGCGACGCGCTGTTCCGCTTCAAGGAGCGGGCACTGGTGCACTTCGCGGTGGATCCCGATGAAGCCTGGATGGCCACGCAGTTGCAGGGCGCGGAGACCTCCTTCCTTCCCTTCAACCGCGGCTGCGACTTCGGCGCCGGGAACCCGCCAGTCGAGGGTAACTGGAAGACGCACTACCTGTGGGACGAAGTGCTCCGCGCCGAGAGCCTGCTGGACATCCTGCAGCGGTTTATGCACCTCGATGTCAGCGAACGGGTCATCGACACGCCTGCCGGTAAGCGCACGGTGCGGCGTGAGCGGATGATCTTTCCGCGATACCACCAGCTGGACGCGGTGCGGAAGCTGGTTGGCCATGCGCGTGACCATGGATCAGGGCGCAACTACCTCATCCAGCATTCTGCCGGCTCGGGTAAGTCGAACAGCATCGCGTGGCTTGCGCATCGCCTCGCCTCCCTGCACGACGCCCAGGACGGGAAGGTGTTCCACTCGGTCATCGTCATCACCGACCGGCTGGTGCTCGACCAGCAGCTGCAGGACACCATCTATCAGTTCGAGCACAAGACCGGCGTCGTCGAGAAGATCGACGAGAACACGCAGCAGCTCGCCAAGGCGCTGTCGATCGGGACGCCGATCATCATCTCCACGATCCAGAAGTTCCCATTCATCAGCCAGGCCATTCGCACGATGGAAGCGAAGGGCGAGAGCGTGTCGATTGACACGCAAGGCAAGCGTTTCGCCGTGATTGTGGACGAGGCCCACAGCTCGCAGTCGGGCGAGACGGTGTCCGCGCTGAAGGGCATCCTCAACAAGGACGGCATCGCCGAGGCCATCGCGAGCCAGATCGGCGAGGAGGAGGACGACCAGCTGACGGAGGAAGCCCGGGCGGCGATCCTCAAGGAGATGATGCAGCGCGCACGTCAGCCCAACCTGAGCTTCTTCGCGTTCACCGCCACGCCGAAATTCAAGACCAAGGCGGTGTTCGATGAGGCCGGACCTTCTGGCGCATCGCCGTTCCATGAGTATTCGATGCGGCAGGCTATCGAGGAGGGCTTCATCCTCGACGTGCTGCAGAACTACACCACTTACAAGCGCTTCTTCGGCCTGGTGAAGCAGGTTGAGGACGACCCGGACGTCCCTCAGAAGGCCGCGGCGCGCGCGCTGGGCCAGTTCCTGGAACTGCACCCAGTCAACATTGAGCAGGTGGTGCAGGTCATCATCGAGCATTTCCGCCTGAAGGTGATGCACGAGTTGGGCGGACGCGCCAAAGCGATGGTGGTCACTGGATCCCGCCTCGCGGCGGTGAAGTACAAGATGGCCTTCGATCGCTACATCCAGGAGAAAGGCTACACCGGTATCAGGGCGCTTGTGGCCTTTTCTGGAACGGTGGAGGACCCGGCGGATCCAGGCTCCGCCTATACCGAGACCAGCATGAATGAGGGCCTGCCGGAGCGTGAACTGCCTGAGCGCTTCGGCGGTGACAACTACCGGGTCCTGATTGTCGCGGAGAAGTATCAGACAGGTTTCGACCAACCTCTTCTGCAAACCATGTACGTGGTGAAGAGGCTCGCTGGCGTGCAGGCCGTGCAGACCCTGTCTCGCCTCAACCGCACCGCGCCCGGGAAAACCCGCACCTTCGTTCTGGATTTCAGAAACGAAGAGGAAGACATCTTCAAGGCGTTCAAGCCCTACTACGAGGCGACGCCCATGGGCGAGAACGCGGATCCGCAGAAGCTCAATGAGCTACACCACAAGCTGCTACAGTCGGCGATTGTGACGCCCGGCGACGTGACCGAGTTCGCAGCTGTGTGGTTCAAGGCGCGACGCGATCCAAGCGGCCAAGACCACAAGCTCATGAATGCAATCATGGACCGCTGCGTCGCGCGCTTCAACGAGCGCGCCGAGGCGGAACAGGAGGAGTTTCGCGGACAACTCACGGCGTTCCGCAACCTCTATGGCTTCCTGTCCCAAATCCTTCCCTACTTCGACAGCGAGCTGGAGCAGCTGTACGCCTTCCTGCGCAACCTGGCGCCGAAGCTGCCGCCACCAGGCGACGGCGCAAAGTTCACACTCGACGACGATGTCGCTCTGAAGTTCTTCCGACTTCAACAGGTGAGTGAAGGCACCATCGATCTGTCGGCCGGCGAGGCTGATCCGCTCAAGGGGCCAACGGACGTCGGCACTGCGAGGGAGAAGGATACCGACGTCCCGCTTTCGACCCTCGTCGACAAGCTGAATGAGCGGTTTGGGACTGACTTCACTGAGGCTGATCAGCTTTTCTTCGACCAAGTTCGGGCAACAGCCGAGCGCGACGACAAGATCGTTGAGGCCGCTAAGGCAAACAACGAGGCCAACTTTGCTGCGTTCTTCGGTCGCGTTCTGGATGACCTCTTCATTCAACGCATGGAAGGAAACGACGAAATCTTCAGCCGTGTCATGAGCGACAGGCAGTTTCGTGCCGCTGCTCAGGAGCATCTCGCACGTGCGGTTTACGAGCGCGTCCGGAAGAGAGATGCGGGCGATGACGACCCGTCTGCGAAGGAGCGGCAGGGGCCGGAAACCTGACCGCGGCTCGGGGGGCAAGTAGCTGGTGAAATCAGAAACAGGTTTGATCGCTGGGCCATCCCAATGAACGGCGACCTTCAATCCGGGCTGAGCAAGGAAGGTTTCCGCCCTCTTCCTTTCATTAAGTTGTCGATCCGCCAGCCTTCATCGTGCCGTGCCGCTTCTCCCGGTTGGTGCGGCACCGAGACTGTTCGCTCCTAACATGGTGCGCTGGACATCCCAGCCCACCGGCACCCGTCCGGCCAGCACAGCGCAGGTCAGCCCCTCGGGCTGCCGTCCGTCCAGGATGGCCGACACGAGGTCCGGCGCCAGGAGGGTCAGCCGAAGAAGGCTGCCCAAGTATCCCCGCTCGAGGCGCTCGGCGGCTGCCATCTCGGTGATCGAGGCGTACCGCCCCTGATCGAGCATGCGCTGATATCGGAATGCCCGCGCCAGCGCCTTCACCAGTGCCGGGTCGGCCCGCGTCGTGACCGGCGCCACGCCGTCGGTCATCGGTGTCACGACGGTCTTCCGCCCTGGCCTGTGGCGGACAGCCAGCGGCACCCGGACGGTGATGCTGGTGGCGGCGGTCATGCCGCGGCCCTCAGGGCATCCGGCCGGATGGCGGTGAGGTCGCGGACCAGGCCGCCGAGCCCTTCCAGCCGCAGCCGAATGTCCGCGCCGGTCGGCCCGACCACCACCCGCTCCACCAGCGACCGTACAATGCGCGCCTGCTCCGCCGGGAACAGGTGCTCCCAAAGCGGGTCGAGCCGATGCAGCGCGTCACGAGTTTCGCTCTCGGTCAGATCCGGCGCCTCACTGCGCGCCGCCCGCCAGGTGCCAACGACGATCTCCGGCTGCCGCAGCAGCGCTCGAACCTGGTCCACGACCGCCGCCTCGATCTCGGCCGCCGAGACCCGGCGCACAATGCTGGCGTCGCCGGCAGCATCACCCTTCAGGACCCGCTGGGCCACGTAGTAGCGGTAGAGCCGGCCGTTCTTCCTGGCGTGAGTCGGCGACAGTGGGCGGGCATCTTCTTCCTGAACGGCGCATGGCACGCCGTCGGCGGCGCCAAGGGCGAGCAGACCAGGCTGCTGGCGATCGGCGAGCGGCTCGTGACGCTGGCCGCCGCGGATGATTGGCTGAACACCTACGAGACCGACGAGACCGCCCACAAGAGCCGACGCTGGCTGCGCGAGCCGCCGACCGACCGCCAGCTGGCCCACCTCCCGCCCGCAGCGCGCGCCGATCTCGGGATGACCCGCTACCAGGCCTCCGCGCTGCTGACCTTCAAGTTCAACCGCCAGGACATCCGGCGCCTGGTGATGAGCGCGCGGCCGGCGCTCCGGCAGGCGGCATGACGGTCCATGAACTGCCTCGAGCCGCCCTGCGCCGTCTGCATGTGTCCGGTGCGTGGCTTCGGCTGGTTCGACCCCACCGGCAAGGTGCCGCCGCGGCCCTCCGCCGCCTTCTGCGGCATGGCCTGCCAGGGCTTCTGGACGCGCCTCGCGGCGCGGGCGGCGCCGGCCATGGTTGACCTGACGGACCAGGAGCGCGCGGCCATCCGTGCCGCCATGCGCCGCGTCGCCGAGACCATGGGCGAGATCGGATGGACCACCCGGCTGCAGGACCTCACCGAGCCGCAGGTGCTGACGCTGATCGAGGTCGCCGTCGGCGGCTTCCGGGACGCCATGCAGGCGACTGCCCGCGGCCAGCCAGCCGAGGAGCTGCCTTTCTGATGCTCGACTTCAATAGCCGCGGTCAGACTGCCCTGCACGTGAACGCCACGATTGACGCGGCGCTGGTCGCGCGGCACGCGGCCACGCCGCCGCGGACCTATCTCGGCGGCTCTCGCCTGGGCCACGTCTGCGAGCGCGCCCTGCAGTTCGAGTTCCTGCAGGCGCCGAAGGATGAGGGCGCGGACTTCGACGGGCGCATCCTGCGCGTCTTCGGCATCGGCCACGCGCTGGAGGACGTCGCGGTGGCCTGGCTGCGGGCCGCCGGCTTCGAGCTCTACACCCGGAAGGGCAACAGGCCGGACGGCGAGCAGTTCGGCTTCGCGGTGGTGGGCGGGCGGATCCGCGGCCATGTCGACGGCATCCTCGCCGGTGGGCCAGCGATCCCCGGCATGGCATTCCCCGCGCTCTGGGAATGCAAGACGATGAACGCGAAGGCCTGGCGCGAGACGTCCAGCAAGGGCGTCGCCGTCGCCAAGCCGATCTACGCGGCGCAGATAGCGGTCTACCAGGCCTACATGGATGCGGCGGTGGCGGGCGTCGCCGACAACCCGGCGCTGTTCACCGCTATCAACAAGGACACCGCCGAGCTCCATCACGAGCTGGTGCCATTCGACGCAGACCTGGCGCAGCGCATGTCCGACCGGGCGGTGCGTGTCCTGCGCGCCTGCGGCGCCGGCGACTTGCTCCCGCGCGTGGCGAGCAGCCCAGACTTCCACGAGTGCCGCTTCTGCCCCTGGGCCAAGCGCTGCTGGTCGTTGTCGCGATGAGCCTGTGGACGGACTTCAACGATGCGCCCGACCTGCCGCGGGAGGAGCCAGGGGCGGTCGCCATCAACCACGGCGCCATCGCCACCTTCCTCGAGGTGGTGTTCGGCTACTGCGACGGGCTGATCCCGGTCCGGGGCTTCGTCGACCAGGGCCAGGGGATCGACAGCCGCCCGCACAACGCCTGGATCGCGGCCGACCGCCACGCCGCAGAATCGCTCGGCACCTTCGCCTCCTGGGCCGCGCGTCAGGGCACGGCGGTCTACGTCATCCCCGGCACAGTCGGCGAGCACGGGCAGGCCCGTGCCGAGCATGTCCTGCAGTTGCAGGCGTTGGTCGTGGATCTTGATACCGGGGACGTGGAGGCGAAGCTGGCGCACCTGGTCCAGCACCTCGGCTCGCCCACCCTGCTGGTCGAGAGCGGCGGCCGCACGGCGGAGGGTGCGGCGAAGCTGCATGCCTGGTGGCGGCTGACGGAGCCAGCCGAAGGCGCCGACGTCGCGCGCCTCTGCGCGCTGCGCGGCGAGATGGCGGAGAAGGTCGGCGGCGACCCGCACTTCCGCTCGGCCCACCAGCCAATCCGCGTGCCGGGGACGATCTACCGCAAGGGCGGCGCTGCGCGCATCGTCGCGATCCGCCAGCACGACCCGCGCCGCGAGGTGGACCTCGGCGAGTTCGCGGATGCGGTCGCCGCCATGCCCGTCTTGCCCAGGCAGGAACGCGCCCCGGCTGGCGCACAAGCCGACCGGCCAGGCCTGGACGGGGTGCTCACCACCCCCGTCCGCAAGGGCGCCCAGGACGGCTGGACACGGTTCCAGGGGGCAAGTGCCGCCATCGGTCACTTCATCCGGCAGGTGCATGAAGGCCGCCTGACGCCCGACCAGGGCTGGGAGGCCATCTGCGGCTACAGCGCCGCCTGCCTCCGCCCGCCCTGGCCGCTCGATCGGCTGAAAGCCGAGGCCGACGCGCTCTGGGCGCTGCACGTTGACCGCAACGGGCCGCCGCTGCTGCGCGCCGATGTCCCGCCGCCGGCCGCCGTTCCCGCCCATACGCTCGGCGTGCTGCTCGACGACACCTCGCCCATGCCCGACGACCTCATCGGCCCGCGCGTGCTCACGCCGGGCGGCATGCTGGTCCTCGGCGGCGCACCGAAGGTGGGCAAGTCGGACTTCCTGATCAGCCTCCTGGTGCACGCCGCCGCCGGCGTACCCTTCCTGCGCTTCACAGCGCCGCGGCCGCTGCGCGTGTTCTATCTCCAGGCCGAGATCCAGTACCACTACCTGCGCGAGCGGCTGCAGCAGCTCCGCCTCGATCGCGACGTCATCGCCCGCGCCCGCGACACCCTCGTCGTCACCCCGAAGCTCCGGATGCTGCTCGACGAGCGCGGCGTGCCGCTGGTGGCTGCCGCCATCCGCCAGGCCTTCCCCGACGAGCCGCCGGACGTCATCTGCATCGACCCCATCCGCAACCTCTTCGACGGCGGCCCGGGCGGCGAGGGCGAGAACGACAATGCGGCGATGCTGTTCTTTCTGCAGAGCCGCGTCGAGGCGCTGCGCGACGAGGTCGCCCCCGAGGCGGGCATCATCCTCGCCCACCACACGAAGAAGCTCAGCAAGCAGCAGGTCAAGGACGATCCCTTCCTGTCGCTCTCCGGCGCCAGCGCGCTCCGCGGCTTCTACACCTCGGGGATAATCCTCTTCCGGCCGGACGAGGAGGAGACGCCGCGCGAACTGCACCTCGAGCTGCGCAACGGCCCTGCGCTCCCGCCGCTGCTGGTCGACAAGGTGGCAGGCCAGTGGATTGAGATGGACCGCCGTGGCGAGCGGCTGGTGCGGAAGGACATCGGCCGCAAGCTCGATGCGGAGCGCTTGCGCAAGCACGACGTCATCCTCGGCATCCTGCTCGATGAGGCCGCTGAAGGCCGCCTGTATCCGATGATGCAGTTCGCCGAGGTCTTCGAGAACAAGGCCGGCCTGGGGAGCAAGCACACCATCCGCGAGCGCCTCAGCGTGCTCGCCACCAAGGGCTTCGTGAAGTTCCGCCGCGACGGCAGCCCGCATGGCATTCACCTCGCTCTCGTTGGTCGGGCTGCGTGTGCCACGGTCGAGGCAGGACCGGGGCGGTAGCGGTGCGCCGTGCATGCTCATGCGCGGCCTCGCGTAGGGTCGGTCGCCCAGAGCAGCAGCGCGATCGCGTCCGCCTCGTTGTCGTCCGTCGGCGCGAAGCCGCGGGCGCGCATAGCGGCGATGATCGCCGCCTTGTCTGCGTTGCCGCGGCCGGTTGCGAAGCGCTTGATGGTGCCCACGGGCACGCCCTCGTACGGGATCTCGTGCTCTTCGCACCACGAGGTCAGCGTCGCCAGGAAGCCGCCGTAGACATGCGCTGCATCGGTGCCGGCATGCGCACGGACTTCCTCGAACACCACCCGCGCCACCCGCGCCACCCCGCCGGACAGGACGGCGACCTCGGCGAGCCATCCGCGGAAGCGCAGGAAGCGCATACCGCCGCCCTCGAACCGGCTCGGCTTGAAGGTCATGGTGCCGGAGGTGATGCCACCGTCCTGGCCGCGCAGCGCCCAGCCGGTGGTGCTGCCGAGGTCGAGGGCGAGGACGACGTGGCGTGCCACGCTGGTCGCGGGCGGGATGGCGATTGGCGGGGCGCTTGCATGGACGGCGGGCATGGTGAGAGTCGTGGGTGCCATGTTGGTCTCCGGAAGGGGATCGTCCTGGTGAGGGCGGCGACGGCGCGGTTCTTGGCGGAGCTCGCCGTCGCTGCCCGGCTTGGTGTGGGGTAGTCCCGCTCGCGGCGGTCCACGAGCCCAACCCGATCGCCCGAGGTGTGGTGTGCGCGCGCCGTTGAGGCGCGCACGCACACCCCCGTAGGGGGTCGATGAAACACCTAACTCCTCCTCGGGCCGCAAACCCTTGATCGGGTTGGCGAAAAGAGGAGTTAGGTGCGAAATTCGAGGAGTTCGGGACCTAACTCCTCTGTGCTCCCAAGCCACTGAATTCATGGCGAAGTTTTCCGGGAGGAGTGAGGAGTTAGGCCTAACTCCTCAGGAGTGAGGTCGTCCAAGACCCCCTCCGGATAGACCCAGACCTCGGGGTTCTCGACGTCGAGCGCGTTGCCGGTTTGGGCGCATTTGAAGTGGCTGGGCAGCACCGGCTTCGCCGCGCTGGCGATCTCTCCGGTGGTCGGATCGATGGTCTCGACGGCGCTGCCGAACACCATTCCCTCGACGCAGAGATAGCCGAAGCGCGATCTCACCACGGGGAAGCCGAAGGCGCTGCCGCCTGGCATCGCCACGGCGTGGTCGCCCTTCCAGTCGCTGAGATCACCGACGACTGGTTGCGCCAGGCCATCACCAACGAAGCCAACCGGCGATGGGGCCGATGCAACGGAGAGACCAAGCATGGCCGGTAAGCGGAAGCAGAGGCGGAGCGCACCGGGCGCCGAAGATCTGTCGAAGCCCTCGAAATGGCGGCTGCAGCACGGCGATTTCTCCGAACCGGTCCGCGACACCGATCCGGAGACCGGCAGCCCGATCCAGCATCGCCGCGTCATCGACACGCTCGGCATGATGCTGGCCAACGGCACGATCACGTCGCAGATGCACGAGGCGGGGCAGATCTTCCGGACGCTGTTCCGGTCCGCCGCGCTGGACGGCATCGCCACTTCGCAGCTCATCCGCCTCGCCGGCGCCACCGCGGACCCGATGTCGAGCCGGCAGATCGACGCACGGCGCCGAGTGGCCGAGGCGCTGGACGCGCTGGGCGGCCACGACAGCCCCGCCGGCTCCTGCGTGTGGTTCGTCGTCGGGCTCGAGTTCTCGGTCCGCGAATGGGCGATGCGCCAGGGCTGGTCGGGCCGGCCCGTGCACGGGCCGGTGGCGCAGGGCATCCTCGTCGCGGCACTCGGGACGCTGGCGATGCACTTCGGGCTGACCCCGCGGCAGCGGGCGGCCTAATGCCGCAACGGGTAGCGCCAGCCGGGGAGACGGGGTCAGCAAGCTGCGCTATCGATTCCACAACGAGATTCGCTGGTGGCGGGAGATGCGAAATGCAGGATGAGAAGCTCTCGCGAGGACTCGCCAGGCAACTCCTGAGGCAGATTAAGGAGGCCGCTGACTTGGAGAGTGGCCCGCTTGGAGCCGCTGTTCGTCCAACTTTTCAACTCTACCAGACTGGCGTCGTGACGAATGTGATTGCGACAGCGCTGTCGCTAAAGGATCGTATCCGCGCCGCCGGCCCATTCCCATGCTGGTCGACCGTCGTTCCCCACCCTACCCGCAAACGGGTCATCGTTGAAACCGTGGCGCCACGCGCGATCAACGGAGCAGAACAGGAATACCTTGCGTGTGCTGGCACGGTGTATGATCTCGCTCGTACGGAACTCGGCGTCGTGGAGACAAGCCTTCACACAGCAATCTCGCACCACACGCTGACGCGCCTCTATCAGCGCAGTGATTTCTCGGCAGACCAGGTGCTGGCACTACTCGACGCCGTAACGGCCTTCGTATCGCCGGTCTTGTTCGCTGCGGGACAGCTGAGTTGGAAGCCTGATACCGGAGTAGCAATCCCGTTCCTTGGAGGCCTGCTGCTCGGCGCCATTGAGATCAATCCGCTTCATCCCGACCAGGGGCCGACCTTCGGCACAGTCACGCGCACCGGCACGTCGGAACTCAAGATGCTCGACATGCCATTCGACATTTCGACGGGCGAGTTCCGCGGCCTTCTTGCCGTCGGCATCGAGACATTCATCGGCCCCGATGAACTCTTCCCGAACCAAGAGGTCATTCGAGACAACCTGCTGCAGATCCGAAGCCGCTTCGATTCGCAGTTCCGCGCGCTCCGAACCGGCATCATGCGCGGCTATCCCGACGAGCGGATGCGTGAACGCTTTGGGCCCGTGGAGCAGCCCTTCTCGCTGGAAGACTTAGCCGGCATCGGCGTCGCCATGACGCGCTTCTTTGAAACGCCTGAGTGGGCAAGACAAGCTGACGCACATGGTCGGCGAGCCTCAGCAATTCGGCGTCGCGCGCTTCACTAGTGTCACTCCGCGCTGAGCACGTAGGCCACCACCTCGGCGATGAGCGTCAAGGGCAGGGCGGGATGGTGCGCCAGGATGGCGTCGCGCACTGCCCGACTGTTCCCATCGCCGCGGCGTGGAATCGCTTCAAGCGGGCGCCGCGCTGTGAGGGCGGCAGCCAGCGCGGCACTGCTCAGCCATGGTGGCGGAGGACGTGGAGGGGTGCCGTCGGGCATACCCCACGATACCGCTCTCGTTGAGAACAATACAAGAACATGGTATTAGACGGGGGAAGCAGAAGGAGATGGAGCAATGGCCGCTCGGAGGCAGCCCCGGGTGCGTCCGGTCGACGCCGCTATCGTCCGCTTGATGGCGCTCGCGGCGAAGGGCGTGCAGCCGCCCCGCATGGCGCGCGAGGTGGAAGTGATTGTCGCCGAATGGCTGCGTGCGCCGGACGCCGACCCTGCGGAAGCGAAGGACTGGATCGACGAACTGCGCGAGCAGATAGCAATCGGCGTCGGCGATGCGGAGGAGCAGGTGTCCGACATCGACACCAGCGAGCCAGCGGCGGTGAGGCAGGCGCAGGCCACCTTGGCGGCGCTGGTCGCGACGCGGGATGCGGCCGAGCGTGCGAGAGCTGCTGTCCACGCCTGAGGATCCCTCGAGGGCCGCGCCGGCTGGCCCTAATAGGTCTGCATATTGGCTCGTGGACAGGTCCCGCTGCCTGCCGCTGCGCCTCTCCGAGTGGATTGTGCAGACACAGAAGGCCGAAGCGCTCAGGCTCCGCCATAACGGCCTGCCGTTGCTCTGCAAGAGCTAACAGACAGGCGCTGAAGCAGTTATGGGCGGGTAGCTGCTTCGGGCTGCTTGCTCTTGTTCGTAGTTCACGATGCGCCCTATACCGACACCGGAACGGAGAGGCGAACGGACGTCCCAAACCTCGAACAGCGACAACCGATGCATGTCTCTCTGCGAGGCCGAGCCGTACTAGGGGAAAGGGAGAGGGGGCGGGAATGAGCAAGGCGGGTCCAGTCACAATATCTGTGATCAACCTGAAAGGCGGTGTCGGTAAGTCAACGATCACCGCACTTCTAAGTCGGTATGCCTTTAATACTCGAAACAAAGACGTTCTTGCGATTGACCTGGATCCGCAGGCCAATCTGAGTCAAGGATTGATGCACCAGAGCTACTCGACATTTCTGCGTGACAAGGGCGGCTCGATCGTTGAAGTTTTCAACGACTACATGCCCCCGAAACAGGGAGGAGGAGGAGCACAGCCCCTCACGCCCGAGGCTGTCACCGAACTCATACTCGAATCTGGATCCCGTCGACTCGAACTTATACCTTCTAGGTTCGACTTCTCCGATGCTCTGACGAACGCGGTTAGACCAGACCCTCGAGTGCTAGCAAAATTTCTTGCAAAGCACTTCAAGCAAAAAGACGTTATACTTATTGACTGCTCTCCAACAGAATCGGTGTTCACGACAGCAGCCTATCACGCGAGTGACTACGTGCTGATCCCGGTGAAGCCGGAGTTCTTCGCGACAATCGGATTTCCGCTGCTGGCCGAATCGTTAGAAAATTTCCGACGGCAGAACAAATCGCATTCCATCGATGTAGCGGGCGTTGTGATTAACAATGCCTTCTACAATGGCGGAAACGATGGTGGCCCCGAAAAGAAGCGCGCAATGTCTGCTATCAAGAAGGAATGTTTGAAAAACGGATGGCATATATTTTCAAAACAAATGTATCATTCTCGCGGCTACCCAAAGTTGATGCGCGGAGATTACAGTCATTCTGGAGATGCTGCGCTGTTTTGGACATTTGCTGAAGAATTTTTTGACCACTTGGGGTTATGAACTATGCCGCCAAAGAAATCTCGTGCCGAGATCCTGCAGCGCCTTCTGCAAACGCTAGTGGAGGGCTGGGGCTATGACGCGGTCGCTGATGCGCTCAAAAATATTGAGGCTTCTTCGCCTGCCATAGCAAATGAGCAGGAGAGACAGAAGACAGAAAAAATAGAGGGTTCTGTTGTGCAGATGGTGGTCGATATGTCGATTTCGCAAGAAAAGAAGAGTTTGCTTCTGAATCTTGCTGAGCGGTTCGACCAAGGCAGCGCATTTCCAAAGATCGCTGATGTTCGGGCATTCTTAATTTCTCACCGCCAAGACCCACGAGAGATTAAGACTCGCGCTCAGGCCTTCAAACGTATGCTGCCCGTTCTCGCCCGTATGTCCGAGAAGGGCTTGCAGAAGGTGATTTCAAGGTCGCACTACTCAGGTCCAGCTGAGCTTGAAGCCATCTCGGAAGCGATCCGAGGCGCTGGCGAGGATCTAAGAGGTGTGCCCCGAACTGAAAGACTCAGCGAGGCGAACGAGACTGCTGGGCATCCTGGCCGTCCACCGGAAGATAACGAGACCAAGGCTTAGTCAGAGCTTGGCCACCTGCCGAGCCGCCGCTCCTCACCGCGCCGGGGTAGATTCGGCTAATTGCGGAGCCGGCCGGTTGAATTTGCGCCGACAATGGCATGACGTCCCGTTGACTCCGTTACAATTCACCTGGTAGCGGCCCGTGAATCGCTGGTGCTAGGTCTGCGGAACGTCGAGCAGATGCGCCGATGCGGTTGTGGCGAACGAGCCACGCAGCGAGAAAAGCCTGAGCGTGGCTCGCGAGCCGATGGTTCCTTCCTGGCCACGCTGTATGCGGGGGGCGGAAGCGCGCAAGGCGCCTAGCGTCAGCCCCGTTTTCCAGGTTGCCAGCGCGGCCAGGTTGCCAGCCGCGACGCCGTTCATTCGAACATCATGTAGGTGCAGATGCTCCATGCCCCATGGGCTGCGAGCGCCGTCGAGGCGCGCGCGGTCGCCTCGCTGCTGCCCTATGCCGGCAATGCGCGCACGCATTCCGCCGAGCAGGTGGCGCAGATCGCGGCCAGCATCCTCGAGTTCGGCTTCGTCGCGCCGGTGCTGGTCGACGAGCGCGGCGAGATCATCGCCGGCCACGGACGACTGCTGGCCGCGCAATCCCTCGGCCTCGAGGTCGTCCCCACCATCATCCGCGCGGGGCTGACCGACGCCCAGAAGGCCGCCTATCGGCTGGCCGACAACCGCATCGCGCTGAATGCTGGCTGGGACGAGGCGCTGCTCGCCGCCGAGGTCGCCAAGCTCCACGACATGGGCGGCATCGACCTTGCGCTGACCGGCTTCGACAGCGCCGAAATCGAGCGTCTGCTGGCGGGCCTGGAAACCGAAACTGGCAACGTTGCCACCCCTGCGGTTGCCAGCGGTGCCGAGCCTGCCGTTGGCAACCCGGCCGCCGATCCGGGGACCGACAGGGAGCCGGATCCCGCCGACGCCGAACCCGACCCGCCGCGCCAGGCGGTCACTCGCCCCGAGGACTTGTGGTTGCTCGGCGAGCACCGCCTGCTCTGCGGCGACAGCACCGACGCCGCTTCGGTCGCCCGCCTCCTCGGTGACGAGCGCGCGGCGCTGCTGTTCTCATCCCCGCCCTACGGCAACCAGCGTGCCTACACCACCGGCGGCGTCTCGGATTGGGATGCGCTGATGCAGAGGGCGTTCCAGCATGTCGGCGCGGCCCTGCGGCACGACGGCCAGGTGCTGGTGAACCTCGGGCTGATTCACCGCGAGGGGGAATGGCAGCCCTATTGGCACGGCTGGCTCGATTGGATGCGCGCCCAGGGCTGGCGCCGCTTCGGGCTCTACGCCTGGGACCAGGGGCCGGGTCTGCCGGGTGACTGGAACGGTCGCCTCGCGCCGGCCTTCGAGCTGGTCTTCCACTTCAATCGCGAGGCCCGGCCACCCAACAAGATCATCCCCTGCAAATGGGCCGGCACGCCGAACAAGGGCAGCGGGCTGCGTGCCGCCGACGGCGAGGTGAAGGCCTACACCCATGTCGGTCTGCCGGTGCAGGAGATGCGCATCCCGGACAGCGTGCTGCGCATCACCCGCCACAAGGGGCGCGGCATCGAGACGGAGCATCCGGCGGTGTTCCCGGTGGCGCTGCCGGAACTGCTCCTGCAGACTTACGCCAATCTCGGCGACGCCGTGTTCGAGCCCTTCGCGGGTTCCGGCACCACCATCCTCGCCGGGCAGCGCACCGGGCGGAAAGTGCGGGCGATCGAGCTCGCACCGGCCTATGTCGACCTCGCCATCGCGCGCTACCGCATGCTGTTCCCCGAGTTGAGCGTCACGCTCGACGGCGACGGACGCGGCTACGACGCGATTGCCGCTGAGCGGGCCGCGGAGGTCGCGGCGCATGCAGCCTGACATTCGCGTCGAGACCATGCCGGTCGCAGCACTCGCGCCCTATGCGGCGAACGCCCGGCTGCATCCGACCGAGCAGGTGGCGCAACTCGCCGCCTCAATCGCGGAGTTCGGCTTCAACGTGCCGGTGCTCGTGGATGACGCCGGTGTGCTGATCGCCGGGCACGGCCGGGTCCTGGCCGCGAAGGCGCTCGGGCTGCAGGAGGTCCCTGCCATCCGCCTCGGCCATCTGACCGAGGCGCAGGCGCGGGCCTATCGCCTGGCAGACAATCAGTTGGCGCTCAACTCGACCTGGGACGAGGCCCTACTCGCGGCCGAACTGCGCGCGCTGCGTACCGAGGAGTTCGATCTCGGCCTGATCGGCTTCGATGGGGCGATGCTGGATCGGCTGCTCGCCGACGCCGCGCCCGAGGCGCCGACCACAGCGGGCGGCGATCCCGATGCCGCGGCGCCGGAGCCGCCGACGACGCCGGTCACGCGCCCCGGTGACCTTTGGTTGCTCGGCCCACACCGGCTGCTTTGCGGCGACAGCACCAGCGCGGCGGACGTCGCGCGGCTGCTCGACGGGGCGCGGCCGCATCTGATGGTGACCGATCCGCCCTATGGGGTGAACTACGATCCCGAATGGCGCAACGAGGCCGGCGTTTCCGCCACCATGCGCACCGGCAAGGTGGCAAACGACGATCGTGCCGACTGGCGTGCGGCCTGGGCGCTGTTCCCCGGCGACGTCGCCTATGTCTGGCACGCCGGCGTGCATGCGCGCACCGTCATCGACAGCCTCGAGGTGGCCGGTTTCGCGGTGCGCAGCCAGATCGTCTGGGCGAAGTCGCGCTTCGTGCTGGGGCGGGGGGACTACCATTGGCAGCACGAGCCCTGCCTCTACGCGGTGCGCAAGGGCGCGACCGGCCATTGGCAGGGCGCGCGCGACCAGGCGACGCTCTGGGCAATCGCCAATGGCGGGGACGAGGACACCGCCACCGTCCACGGCACGCAGAAGCCGGTTGAGTGCATGCGCCGGCCGATGACTAACAACAGCGCGGTCGGCGACTCCATCTATGAGCCCTTCTGCGGCAGCGGCAGCACCATCATCGCCGCCGAGACCGCGGGCCGCGTCTGCGCCGCGATGGAACTCGATCCGCGCTACGTCGACGTCGCCGTGCTGCGCTGGCAGGCCTTCGCCGGTCAGGCAGCGGTGCTGGCAGGCGACGATCGGGTGTTCGACGACGTCGCTGGCGCCCGTGGGATGGTGCGCGCAGCATAAAGATGTGCGGACGATCCGGGCGCGCATGTAATCTGCGACGTGATGGCAGACCCTTTCGACCTCGAGCGCTTCGTCCAGGCGCAGGACGCCGTGATTGATGATGTCCGTCGCGAGTTGCGCACGGGCCGAAAGCGCACGCACTGGATGTGGTTCGTGTTTCCCCAGTTGCGTGCGCTTGGGCGTAGCGCGACGGCGCAGCACTACGGCATCTCCTCCCTGGCGGAGGCGCGCGCGTACATGGCGCACCCGGTGCTGGGGCCGCGGCTCACCGAGTGCGCGGAGCTGGTACTGGCGGTGCAGGGACGGTCGGCGCACGAGATCTTCGGCAGTCCCGACGACATGAAGCTCCGCTCGTGCATGACGCTGTTCGCGGCGGCCGCACCGGACACGCCGATCTTCGATGCGGTCCTCGGGCAGTACTCCGGGGGCTCGCCGGACGACCGCACCACGGACCTGCTGGCGGCGGGGTGATATGTGGCGGCGCGATGCTCCCGAGCGTCGCGCGCCATGCCAGTTCGCTCCCTGTTCTGGGGTGCAACAAGTTGCCCCGAAGGTGCAAGAAGTTGCACCCTCGGGAGAACAGAACGGGGATAGGCAACTCCGGCTGTCTCGCCTCAGTCGGCGACCTTGTAGACGCTGTAGGAGCCGCGGGCGCCTTCCTTGTTCGGTCCGACCTGGCGGATGCGCTCGGCGGCGATCACGGTGATCCCCTGGCGCTTCTTCAGCCCGGCGAAGAACCCGCGGACCGTGTGCTGCTGCCAACCGGTCGCCTCGCAGATTTGCGCGATGGTCGCGCCGTCCTCGCGGCGAAGCATCGCCAGCACCGTCTCCTGCTTCGTGCCCTCGCGCGGCCCGCGCGGCGCGCCGGGCTCCCGCACGGCGCGGGCCGGCTTGCCGGCCAAGGCCGCACGCAGCGCGTCCATAAGGCCATCGAGAGCGCCGATCATGTCGCCCTCGCGGTTGGCATCGTCTTCCCAGGCGGCGAGCACCGCAGCAGCGGCGTCGCGAAGGTTTGTCCGGGCCACCGGGCGCGGCGTGGCGCGCGCATGGTCCAGCAGCGCCACGTCCTCCCTGCGGGCGGGGCAGAGGGCCGCCTCGGCATTCACCGCGGGGGTGTCCTGCGGCGGGGCGTCCTCCCCGCCCGTCGGCGCCGTGTCAGCAACCGCGGCGGGCTCGGCGACCTCCTCGTCGCCGTCGATCAGGCGAGGATCCACCCCGTTGCGCTCGTCGCGCGGGCGGGCGTCCTCCGGCTCCGCGTCCTCGCCCTCCGGTGCAACGCCGATGGCGCGCAGTCCGGCTACGGTGATCCGCAGCAGCCGCGTCCGGCCGTCGATCTGCCAGGCGTCGCGGGCGTTGTAGACGCTGGCGTGCTCGTCGCTGACCAATTCCTGCTTGATCAGGGATTTCGCCACTGTCTGCCGCGCCGCAGCGGGCAGACGCCCGGGAGGGATGGCCAGGCGGTCGTCGCGCTGGCTTGCCTGGCTGAGGATGATCCGCTGGGTGTCGGAGAGCTTCATCTCGGGGCTCCTGGCTCCGCACCCGATGATCCGGGTGCTACGAGCCCGAGCCCCGCCGGGCGCTCCCGGTCGGGGCGATGGGGGAAGGACCCGCGCTACTCGGCGTGCTCACCCCGCTTGAAGTAGGCGTCTGTCACCCGGCGCATCTGCTCCGTGTAGAACTCGAGGTCGCCGACCTTGCCCCAAAGGATCGCCTCGGGATCCGCGGCGAAGTGATCCGCCGACATGCGCTGCAGGTCCACGACCAGCGCATCGAACTCCGCCTTCTTGGCGAGGAAGGCCTCGAGGCTCCGCTGCTGGTTGGCTTCGCGCTTGGTCATCCTGGTCTCCGTCCTGCTCGTCGCGTGACGGACCATTCGCGCTATGGCGGGGGCTGAGCCAAGCGCCATCGGCGCTGCGTTGATGGCGTTGTTCGGGGGAATTCGATCACATCATGATCGCCACCGCGCCGCCGGGCCGCGTGGCCTCGCAGCGCGAGGTGGCACGCCGCCTCGGCATCTCCCACACCGCCTTGCAAAAGGCCCAGCGCGCCGGCCGCATTGCGCCCGAGGCCGACGGTAGCTGGGACATTGAGAACGTCCGCGCCCGGCTCGCCGACAGCAGCGACCCGACCCGCAAGAGAGCCACACTGCCTCCTGCGGCTCCGGCGGCGAGGCCGGTGGCGCCGCGCCCCGCTACGCCGGCATCCATTTCCGCGCCGCCCCCCGCTCCGGACCCACTGCCGCGTGCGACCCAGAACACCTTCCACGACGCGCGGACGGCCAACGAGGTGCTCAAGGCGCAGGAGCGTCGCCTGCGGCTCGACGAGCGCAAAGGGAAGCTGGTCGACAAGGCCCGCGCCCTGCTGCTGGTGCATCGTCTCGCCAAGGAGGAGCGCGACGCCATCCTCGCCTGGCCCGCCCGGGTTGCCGCAGAGATGGCGGCCGAGCTTGGCGTCGATGCGCATCGGCTGCAGACCATGATGGACACTCGCCTGCGCCAGCACCTCGCCGCCCGGCACGATGTCCGCGTGCAGGTGTCGTGATGGCGGGCGAGCATCTGCTGGAGGAACTCGGCCGCTTCGACGGCGACGCCGAGATCCTGCAGGCCTGGCGCGACGGCATGGTGCCCGAGCCGGCGCTGCTGGTCTCGGAATGGGCCGATCGCCACCGCCTGCTCGGCTCGCGGGGCTCCGCGGAGCCGGGACCCTGGCGCACCGCGCGCACGCCCTATCTGCGCGAGATCATGGACGCGCTGTCGCCGGCCCATCCGGCGCGGCGGGTGGTGTTCATGAAAGGGGCGCAGGTCGGCGGCACCGAGTGCGGCAACAACTGGATCGGCTACGTCATCCACAACGCGCCGGGGCCGATGCTCGCGGTGCAGCCGACCACCGAATTGGCCAAGCGCTTCTCGGACCAGCGCATTGATCCGCTCGTGGAGGAGACGCCGGCAATCCGCGAACGGGTCGCGCCCGCGCGGTCGCGGGACAGCGGTAATCGCCAGCTCAGCAAGGAGTTCCCCGGCGGCCAGCTGGTGATGACCGGTGCGAACAGCGCGGTCGGCCTGCGCTCGATGTCGGCGCGGTTCCTGTTCCTCGACGAGATCGACGCCTATCCCGGTGACGTGGAGGGCGAGGGCGATCCGATCGCGCTGGCCGAGGCCCGCGCCCGGACCTTCGGGTGGCGGCGCAAGATGCTGCTGGTCTCGACGCCGACCATCGCCGGGCTGTCGCGCATCGAGCGCGAATACCTGGCGTCCGACCAGCGGCGCTATTTCGTGCCCTGCCCGCATTGCGGGGCGATGCAGTGGCTGCGCTTCGAGCGGCTAGTTTGGGATGAGGGCCAGCCAGAGACGGCGCGCTATCTCTGCGAGGCCTGCGATCAGGGGATCGGCGAGCAGCACAAGGCGGCGATGCTGGCCGGCGGGGCCTGGCGAGCGACCGCGGAGCCCACCGATCCATACGCGATCGGCTTCCACATCTCGGCACTCTACTCGCCGCCCGGCTGGATGCCCTGGTCGGAGATCGCCCGGCTCTGGCTCGCCGCCCAGGGGGACGACCGGGCGATCAAGACCTTCCGCAACACCGTGCTCGGGGAGACCTGGCAGGAGGCGGGCGAGGCGCCCGACTGGCAGCGGCTGTACGATCGCCGCGAGCACTGGCCGGTCGGCACCATCCCCCTAGGCGGGTTGCTGCTGACCGCCGGTGTCGACGTGCAGCGCGACCGCCTCGAGGCCAGTATCTGGGCCTGGGGAGAGGACCGCCAATCCTGGCTGATTGAGCACCGCGTCCTGGCGGGGAACCCGTTCGAGGCAGGGGTGTGGGAGGAGTTGCGACGGCTGCTCGGTGAGACCTGGCGGCATGCCTCGGGCCACCGCCTTCCCATCGCCATGGCGGCAATCGACAGCGGCGACGGCATGACTACCGCCGAGGTCTACGCCTTCGTGCGGCGGGCCGGCGCCGGTCGTGCCATCGCGGTCAAGGGTCAGGACGGGCTGCGCGCCGCGATCGGCCAGCCGGCGGCAACGGAGGTGCGGCGGAACGGCCGAAAACTCGGCGGGCTGAAGGTCTGGCCGGTGGGCTCGTCCTTCCTGAAGGCCGAGACCTATGGCTGGCTGAAGCTCGACCGGCCGACGGAGGAGAGCGGCGACCCGTTCCCCGCCGGCTATGTCCACCTGCCACTCCACGCGGTGGGAGAGGAATTCTGCCGCCAGCTCACCGCCGAGCAGCTGGTCGCCCGCGCTGGCCGCAATGGCTTTCGCCGGCTCGAATGGGTCAAGACCCGCGAACGCAATGAGGCGCTGGACTGCCGCGTCTATGCGCGTGCCGCGGCTGCGGCGCTCGGGATGGATGGCTGGGGCGACGGACGCTGGGCGCGGATGGCGGATGCGCTGTCGCTGCCGGCCGACGAACCCTCATCCTCAGCGGCCCGGGCATCGTCCGCCGCTGCACCGGTGACCCGCCCTCGCGCCTGGCTTGCCCCGCGTGGCGGCTGGCTGCGCTGACACTGGAGATCTCCATGACCGCCATCGTCCCGGTGCGCACCGGCATCGCGGCCGGCCAGGCGCTGAGCGGCCCCGTCGCCAGCGTCGGCTACGGCGTCTGCTTGCTGCTGCTCCCTGCCGCCTGGACCGACGCCCCACTGACCCTGCAGGGCTCGCTCGACGAGGGCGAACCGGCAGCCTGGGCCGACCTCTATGACCACCTCGGCAACGAGGTGGTGCTGACGGTCGCCGCCGGTCGCGCGCTCACCCTGCCGCCCACGCTGCTGCTCGGCTGGCGCTGGCTGCGGCTGCGCTCGGGCCTTGCCGCCGTGCCGGTGAGCCAGACGGCGGAACGCCTGATCACCCTCGGCATCCGGCCGCTCGCATGACCGCGCTGTTCCAGCACTACCTGCCGGCGGCGCCGGCGATGCTGCCCTACGTCTCGGGGCGCTTCTACGCCTCGCAGCATGCGCGCGCCGTCGGCGGCGCGGTCGCGATGACGGCGAACCGGCTCCTTTGCGTGCCCTATGTCCTCGCGCGGTCGGGGCTGTTCTCGGCCATGGCGGTGAGCGTGACGACCGGCGCCGCCGGTCTCCTGCGCATGGCCTTGGCTGCCGACGATGGAACGGGGCATCCAGGGCGCCTCATCGAAGAGCCGTTGACGGACGCCGACACCACCTCCGCCGGCAATGCGTTCTGCCCCTTCCCGCAGCCGCGCTGGGTCTCGGCCGGGGTGTGGTGGATCCTGCTGTGCTTCTCCGGTGTGCCCTCGGTGCGCGGCACCAGCACCCAGGCGTTCAGTGGGGGGAACACACTGCTGCTCGGCTCGGCCGCGGCGGATGGTGGCGCCGGTGGCGGCACCACCGGCAGTGAGAATGGGTTCTTCGCGGCGCTGACCCACCAGGCCGGTGTGCCGATCATGCCGAACCCACCCGCCGGGCTCTCCTATCTCGTCAACGCCGCGGCGCCGCTGCCGACGCTGCGGGCGGCGTGATGGACCCGACTGTCCTCGCCTGGGCGCTGGCGCAGCCCGCCGGCAGCCGTGCGGCTGCGCTGGCCGCGGCCTACACCGGTGGCACCACACGCGTCACCTTCGATGGGCGGACTGTGGAGTACCGCAGCCTGGATGAACTCGGCCGTGCGCTGGCGGTGCTGCGCGGCGCGGAGATGACGGCGGCGCGCCGTCCCTCCGTGACGCTGGCCAGCTTCTCGCGCGGGGGGAGTAATTGATGGGTCGGCTCCGGGATGCGTGGAACGCGCTGCGCGGCTATGCGGCGGCGCAGGATGGTCGCGCCTCCGCCTGGGCGCCCTCCGGCGGCAGCGCCAATGCCGAGGTCGGAATGGCCGCGGCGACGGTCGCGCGCCGCGCCCGCGATGCCGTGCGAAACGACCCATATGCCAGCCGCATCGTCGATCTCTGGACTGGTAACGCGGTGGGCTCGGGCATCACCACGCGCTGGCCCGACGACTCGCATGGCCGCGCCTGGCAGCGCTGGGCGGAGAGCTGCGCCTGCGATGCGGAGGGCCGGCTGGATCTCTATGGCCTGCAGGCGCTGGTGATGCGAGCGGTGGTCGAGAGCGGCGAGTGCTTCGTGCGCTTCCTGCTGGCGCCGCCGTCACCATCGAACCCGATCGGATTGCGCCTGCAGGTGCTGGAGGCGGACCACCTCGACGCCGCGCGCAACGGCATGGTGGACGGCGCCCCGACCATCCAGGGTATCACGCTCGGCGAGGTGGGCGAGCCGATCGGCTACTGGCTGCATCGGGTGCATCCCGGCGCCGCCTGGATCCTGCCGGGCGCGACCTGGCAGAGCAGCGAGCGCATCCCCGCGTCAGAGGTGCTGCACGTCTATCGTAAGCGCCGCCCCGGCCAGCTGCGCGACGTCTCCTGGCTGGCGCCGGTGCTGCTGCGGCTCCGCGACCTCGGCGACTATGAGGCCGCCCTGCTGATGAAGGCCAAGATCGAGGCCTGTCTTGCCGCGGTGGTGACCGAGGAAGGAGACGAGGCGCTGACCGGTGCGGCCGCCGGTCTGCTCCGCGACGCCCAGGGCCGTACCGTCGAGAGCTTCGAGCCGGGCATGATCCTGTATCGCCGCGGCATGGGCTCGGTGGAGGTGGTGAATCCGAGTGGGGGCGGATCGCACGCGGCCTTCGCCCGCCGTGCCCTCGAGGCCGCCGCGGTCGGCGCGGGCCTCACCTATGACCAGGTCTCGGGCGACCTGACCCAGGCGAACTATTCCTCGCTCCGCGCCGGCAAGATCGAGTTCCGCCGCCTCTGCGAGCAGGTCCAGTACGGCATGCTGATCCCGATGCTGGTGCGGCCCATTGCGGAGCGCTTCCACGCACAGGGCGCGCTTCGGGGGATCTGGGGCGGCGAGATGCCGGACGGCGTCAGTCATGTGCCGCCAGCGCACGAGATGATCGACCCGCTCAAGGACACCACGGCGCTGATCGCCCAGGTGCGCGCCGGCTTCGTGCCGCAGCCGGAGGCGGCCGGCGCCTTCGGCTACGACTTCCGCGCTGCAGTGGAGATGATCCGCGAGGCGAACGCGCTGCTCGACGAGGCCGGCATCTCGCTCGACACCGACCCGCGGCGCGTCGCGAAGTCCGGCGGAGCGCAGGACGCAGCGCAGATGGCCGCGGTGGAGATCGCGGCGACCGGCGCTGCGGCACCACCCCGAGACACAGCACCCCAGGGCTGACCATGACCGAACCCATCGAACCGGGCGGCAGCGATGCCGCGCCGGAACCTGCTGCTGCGCCCACCGCGGCGGACGTTCCGCTCGTCGCGCAGCGCGCCATCACCGCGCCGGCCACCGTCAATCGCGCCGCCCGCACCGTCGAGGTGGTGTGGAGCACCGGCGCCCGGGCCCGCAACTTCGTCCCCGCCCTCGGCCTGATCACCGAGGAACTGGAGATGTCGCCCAACGCGGTGCGCATGGACGCGCTGCGCTCCGGCCGCGCCCCGGTGCTCGACACCCACCGCCGCGGTGGCGCGCGCGACGTGCTCGGTCGGGTCACCGCTGCCCGCCTCGAGCGCGGCCGCGGCTACGCGACGCTGCAGTTCAGCGCCGCCGCAGATGTGGAGCCGGTCTGGCAGCGCATCGCCGACGGCACGCTGCGCGCGGTGAGCGTTGGCTATCGCGTGCACCGCTATGAATCGCGGCCCGATGCCGCCACCGGCGAGACCGTCCACCGTGCGGTGGATTGGGAGCCCTTCGAGATCTCCGTCGTGCCGGTCCCAGTGGACCGCGACGCATCCGTGCGCGGCGAGGCGCCGCAGGGCGCGCCCGCCATCGCCATCGAACCAGCCCTGCCTGATGAGGATCCGCCCATGCCCGAGACGACGCCGGAGACCCCGGCTGCTGCCCCGTCGGCGCCGCCCTCCGCCGCGCCGTCCACCACCCCGCCCCAGGAGCCGACTGTGACCACGACGCCCGAGCCGACCCGCGCCGCACCCGCACCGGCCGTGCCGGCGCCTGATCTCGACGCGGTCCGCGCCGAGGCCCAGCGTGCCGAGCGCGAACGCATCGCCGGCATCGACGCCGCGGTCGACGCCGCCCGCGCCTTGCTGCCGGCGGACCGCATCACCCCGGTGCGTGCCGACGCCATCGCCCAGGGCTGGACCGGCGACCAGGCCCGCCGCGCCCTGTTCGACGCCTTGGTGACGCAGGGGCCGCGGCCGTCCATCCCCGCCCGTCCCGAGACCGGCCCCAGCCACGACGACCCGGCGCAGATCCTCGACGCCATGGCCGAGGCGCTCGCCGCCCGCGCCATGCCCGGCTACCAGCCCCAGGGCGAGAATGGCCGCTCCGGCCGCCACGCCGAGTTCATGGGCTGGCGCCCGTCCGACATGATCGGCGAGCTGCTGCGCGCCCGCGGCGCGCGGAGCGTGCCCCGCAACCCCACGCTCCTGGCCGAGCGGGCCTTCCACACCAGTTCGGACTTCCCGCTGCTGCTCGCGGCCGCCGCCAACAAGATGCTGCTCGCCGCCTACGTCCCGGCGCAGCCGACCTACCGCCAGATCTTCCTCCGGCGCGACTTCCGCGACTTCAAGCCGCACCGGCACCTGCGCATCGGCGACTTCCCGACCCTGCTGCCGCTCGCCGAGAACGGCGAGATCCAGGTCGGCACCATGTCCGAGAGCCAGGAGATCGTCCTGCTGCAGACCTTCGCCCGGCGCATCCGCGTCACGCGGCCGATGCTGGTCAACGACGATCTCGGCGCCTTCACCGACTTCGCCGCGGCGATCGGCCGCCGCGTCGCCGAGTTCGAGAACGCCACCGCCTACAACCTGCTGAACAGCGCCAATGGCGACGGCCCGACGCTGACCACCGGCAGCGCCCCCGTCTTCGCCACTGGCGCCGCGCGGGCCAACAAGGCCGGCACCGGCACCGTGCTCGACACCTCGACCATCGGCGCCGGTCGCACCGCCATCATGAAGCAGCGCACGCTGGACGGCCTGCCCATCTCCATGGGCCAGACTATGCGCCTGCTGGTCGGGCCGAACCTCGAACTCGCCGCGCGCCAGGCGACGGTGGTGGTGCAGGCGAGCGAGATCGGCAAGGCGAACGTCTTCGCCGGCTTCGTGCAGCCGGTGATCGAGCCGCTGATCCAGGCGAACCGCTGGTACCTGTTCTCCGACCCGGTCGCCGCACCCGTCTATGTCTACGGCTACCTCAACGGGGCCGAGGGGCCGCAGGTCACGACCGGTGCCGTGCAGGGCGCGGACGGCGTCGAGGTCAGCGTGATCTTCGATTTCGGCGTCGGCGCCATCGACTGGCGCG
>JAFADX010000245.1 GCA_023424475.1 Pseudomonadota bacterium | reverse complement strand
GCGCGGGGGCAGGCGGGCATCGCGCCGGGCGACGGCCGGGTCGAGATCGCGGAGGCCGGCGGCGCCACCGCGGCGCCGATGCCGGTCTGGTATCATCGCCCGGCGGCCTGGGGGCCGGCGGGCAGGGTCCTCGTCGTCATGCATGGCGTGCGGCGGGACGGGGATCGCTACCGCGACGAATGGCGCGGCCTGGCCGGGCGGCACGGCGCCCTGCTGCTGGTGCCGGAATTCGGCCAGGACAAGTTTCCCCGCGCACGCCGGTACAACTACGGCAACCTGCAGGATGCCGAGGGCCGGGCAACGCCGCCCGCCGCCTGGTCCTTCCACGCCTTCGACCGTGTCGTCGCGGCCGCCATGGCCATGGCGGGCAGCAGGCGGCAGGGATTCGCGGTCTATGGCCATTCGGCCGGGGCGCAGTTCCTGCACCGCTGGATGCTGCTGACCGGCGCGCCGCGGGCGGAGGCCGTCGTCATCGCCAATGCCGGATCCTATACCCTGCCCCGCCTCGACCTGCCCTTTCCGGCCGGGCTTGGCGGGACGGCGGCGGACCCGGCGGCGCTGCGGGCGGTCTTCGCGCGCCCCGTCACGCTGATGCTGGGCGAGGCCGACACCGATCCGAACCACCCGAGCCTGCCCCGCCAGCCCTGGGCCGTCGCGCTCGGCACGCACCGCTTCGCCCGCGGCTGGCGCTTCTTCGACCTGGCGCGCCGGTCGGCCCAGGCGATGGACACCCCCTTCGCCTGGCGGGTCGTCACCGTGCCGGGCGTCGGGCATTCCAACGCCGGGATGGCAGAGGCCGCGGCGCCGATCCTGTTCGGCTGAAGCCCCGGGCCGGCCTTGGCCTGCAAAGACCGGACCCGCGGACAGCGGCGCTGGCCGAGGCCGCGAACGCGGCCCGCCGACGGTCCGGCGTTTGAGGACGGACATGCGGCAGCATGTCCGCACACAGATATCAGGCGTTGCCGGCGAGGTAGTCCATCGCCGCCTGCACGCCGCCCGCCTTGTGCGGCACGCCGGCCGTGCGCAGGCCCATCTCGACGCCGCCCAGCGTGCCGATCAGCGACAGGTCGCCGAAATCGCCCAGGTGGCCGATGCGGAACACCCGGTCGTTGAGCTGCCCGAGTCCGTTGCCGAGCGACATGTTGAACTTCTCGAGGATCGTCGCGCGCAGGCCGTTCGCCGACTGGCCCTCCGGCAGCCGCACCGCGGTCAGCGAGGAGGAATAGTGCCGCGGCTCCTCGCACTGGATCTCGAAGCCCCAGTGGCGGACGGCGCGGCGGGTCGCCTCGGCGTGGCGGTCGTGGCGGGCGAAGACGTTGTCGAGACCTTCCTCCATCAGCATGTCCACCGCGGCGTCGAGGCCGTAGAGCAGGTTTGTCGCCGGCGTATAGGGGAAGTAGCCCGTGGCGTTGGCCGTCAGCATCGGCTTCCAGTCCCAGAAGGAGCGCGGCAGCTTCGCCGTCTCGGAGGCCTTCAGCGCCTTGGCCGAGATCGCGTTGAAGGACAGGCCCGGCGGCAGCATCAGCCCCTTCTGGGAACCCGCCACCGTCACGTCCACGCCCCACTCGTCGTGCCGGTAGTCGATCGACCCGAGGGAGGAGATGGTGTCCACCAGCAGCAGCGCGGGATGGCCGGCGGCATCGATCGCCTTGCGGACCTCGTCGATACGGGAGGTGCAGCCGGTCGAGGTCTCGTTGTGCACGACGCAGACGGCCTTGATGGCGTGGGCCTTGTCGTCCCGCAGGCGCTGCTCGATCTGCGCGACGTCGGCGCCGCGGCGCCAGTCGGTCCTGATGAAGTCGGCGACGATGCCGAGGCGGGACGCCATCTCGTGCCAGAGATGGGCGAACCAGCCCGTCTCGCACATCAGCACGCGGTCGCCCGGCGAAAGGGTGTTGGTCAGCGCCGCTTCCCAGGCACCGGTGCCGGAAGCCGGGTAGATCACCACCGGCCCCTCGGTCTTGAAGACGTGGCGGATCTTTTCCAGCAGCGCCTTGCCCATCTTTCCGAAATCCGGGCCGCGATGGTCCATGGTCGGGTTGTCCATGGCGCGCAGCACGCGGTCCGGCACGTTGGTCGGGCCCGGGATCTGCAGGAAATGGCGGCCGGCGACGGGCTTGGACTGGAAATAGGCCATGGGGCGGCTCCTCTCTTCGGGTCGCTTCATGCCGGGAACCGGGCGCGGGCGCCAATGAGTTCGGCTTGTGCGATCCATCAGGAGTATCCATTCGTGGATCGCGCGGGCCGGGGGTAGGGTCCGCGCGCCGTCAGCCCCGGGGTTCCGCCGCATGAACGTCACCACCCGCCCGACCATCGGCGACAGCCGCCTCGCCGACCGCCTGCGCCGCGAGACGCGGGGCGAGGTGCTGTTCTCCGCCGCCGACCGCGGCCGCTATGCGACGGATGCGAGCATCTACCAGATCGAGCCCTATGGCGTGCTGGTCCCTCGCACGATCGAGGATGTGCAGGCGGCGATGGCGATATGCCGTGAGGACGGCATCCCGGTCCTGCCGCGTGGCGGCGGCACCTCCCAGTGCGGGCAGACGGTGAACCGCGCGCTGGTGATGGACTGCACGAAGTTCCTGCGCGGCGTGGTCAGCGTAGACCCGGATGGCCGCACGGCGCGCGTGCAGCCGGGCATCACCCTCGGCGCGCTGAACGACGCGCTGAAGAAGCACGGCCTGTTCTTCCCGGTCGATCCGTCCACCTGGCAGCGCTGCACCATCGGCGGCATGGCGGGGAACAATTCCTGCGGCTCGAAGTCCATCCGCTACGGGCTGATGGCGGACAACGTCACGGGCATCGACGCGCTGCTGGCCGATGGCTCGCGTTTCACCTTCGGCGACCTGCCGGACAACCTCGGCGGCGACATCCCGGCGCCGGCGGCCGGCCTGATCCAGCGCCTGCGCGCGCTCGGCGCGCGGGAAGCCGAGGAGATCGCGGCGCGCTTCCCGCACCAGCTCCGCCGCGTCGGTGGCTACAACATCGAAAGCCTGACGCCGGCCGCGCGGGCGGAAGGCCGCGGCAACCTCGCGCGGCTGCTGGTGGGGTCGGAGGGCACGCTCGCCTTCTCCGCGGCCATCGACCTGAAGCTGTGGCCGATCAAGCCGCGCAAGATGCTCGGCATCTGCCAGTTCCCGACCTTCCGCGCGGCCATGGCGGCGTCGCAGCACCTGGTCACGCTGGACCCGGAGGCGGTGGAGCTGGTGGACCGCACCATGATCGACCTCGGGCGATCGATCCCGATCTACCGCGCCACGATCGACCGCATGGTGAAGGGTGAGCCCGACAGCCTGCTCATCGTCGAGTTCCACGGCCATGAGGACGCGCCGCTGCTGGCCGCGCTCGACCGGCTGGACGAGATGATGGCCGACCTGGGCTACCCCGATGCCGTCGTGCGCGCGACCGACCCCGGCTTCCAGGCGGCCATCGCCGAGGTGCGCGAGGCCGGCCTCAACATCATGATGTCCATGAAGGGCGACGGGAAGCCGGTCTCCTTCATCGAGGATTGCGCCGTCGCGCTGCCCGACCTTGCCGACTACACCGAGCGCCTGAACGACGTCTTCGCGAGGCACGGCACCAAGGGCACCTGGTATGCCCATGCCTCCGTCGGCTGCCTGCATGTCCGCCCCGTCCTGAACATGAAGGACGCGGCCGACGTGAAGAAGATGCGGACGATCGCCGAGGAATGCTTCGCCCTGGTCCGCGAATACAAGGGCAGCCATTCCGGAGAGCACGGCGACGGCATCGTGCGGTCCGAGTTCAACGAGCCGATGTTCGGCTCCCGCATCGCCCGCGCCTTCGAGGAAGTGAAGGACGCCTTCGACCCTGGCGCCCTGCTGAACCCCGGCCGTGTCGTCCGCCCGCCGAGGATGGATGACCGCACGCTGTTCCGCTACGCGCCGGGCTATGCGGCGGATGCGGCGGTCACGCCCGTTCTCGACTGGTCGGACTATCCGGGCCCGCTCGGCGGCCTGCTGGGCGCGGTCGAGATGTGCAACAACAACGGCACCTGCCGGAAGTTCGACGCCAATGTCATGTGCCCCTCCTACCGCGTCACGCGGGACGAGCAGCACCTGACGCGCGGGCGTGCCAATACGCTGCGCCTCGCCATCACCGGGCGACTCGGCACGAAGGCATTGGCGTCCGACGAGGTTGCGCAGGCGGTCTCGCTCTGCGTCTCCTGCAAGGGCTGCAAGCGCGAATGCCCCACCGGCGTCGACATGGCGCGGATGAAGATCGAGGTGCTGGCCGCGCGGGCGAAGGCCCGCGGCATCGGCTGGCGGGAACGCATCATCGCGACCATGCCGCGCTGGGCGCGCTGGGTCTCGCTGCTGCCGCCGCTCGCCAATGCGCGCGACGCCATCCCCGGACTCGCCGTGCTCTCCGAACGGCTGCTCGGCCTCGCCGCCGAACGTTCCCTGCCGCGCTTCCGCTGGAACGCCTTCCACGACGACGAGCTGCGCGCACCGGACGGCAGGGCGGGGGAGGTCATCCTCCTCCCCGACATCTTCAACCGCCATTTCGAACCGGAGAATTTGCGCGCCGCCGTCGCGGTGCTGCGCGCCGCCGGCTACGACCCCGCCATCGCTCGCCCCGCGCGCGGCACCCGCCCGCTGGACGACGGCCGCACCCTGCTCGCCGCCGGGCTGGCCGAGGAGGCCCGCGCCGAGGCCCGCCGCACGCTCGAGGCGCTGTCGGCCTTCGCCTCGCCGGTCATCGGCATCGAGCCCTCCTCGCTGACGACGCTGCGCGACGAGTTCCTCGCCCTGCTGCCCGGCGAGCCCGCGCGCGCGCTGGCCGCCCGCGCCTTCCTGCTGTCCGAGTTCCTCGACCGCGAGAAGGCCGTGCTCCCGCTGAAGACGCTCGACGCCGAGGCGCATGTCCACGGCCATTGCCATCAGAAAGCCTTCGGCGCCTTTCCGTCGGCGGTCTCCCTGCTCAAGCGCATCCCGGGCCTCAAGGTGACGCCGATCGCCTCGTCCTGCTGCGGCATGGCCGGCGCCTTCGGCTACCAGGCCGAGACGCTCGCGACCTCCAAGGCCATGGCGGAACTCTCGCTCCTGCCGGCGGTGCGCGCGGCGGCGAAGGAGGCGATCATCGTCGCCGACGGCACCTCCTGCCGCCACCAGATCGGCGACCTCTCCGGGCGCGAGGCGCTGCACTCCGTCCGCGTGCTGGAAAGGGCGCTTGCATGACCGGTCCCGAGACGCTCCTCGCCTTCTGGTTCGCCGAGGGGCCCGACACTTTCCGCCAAGCCTGGTTCCAGCGCGACGACGCCTTCGACGCCGAGATCGGCGCGCGCTTCGGCACCCTGGTCGCGGCCGCGCGGGGCGGGGATCTCGCCTCCTGGGCCGGTTCGCCCGAGGGCGCGCTGGGCCTTGCCATCCTGCTCGACCAGTTCCCACGCAACCTGTTCCGCGGCAGCGCCGAGGCCTTCGCCGCCGACGCCATGATGCGGGACATCGCGCGGGACGCGGTGCTCGCCCGCCGCTTCGACCTCGCGCTCACGCCGACGCAGCGGGTCTTCCTCTACCTGCCCTTCGAGCATTCGGAGGCGATGGCCGACCAGGATCTCTCGGTCGCGCTGTTCGAGGGGCTGCGCGACGACCCGCGCCACGCTGCGCCGGGCGGGGCGATCGACTATGCCTGGCGGCACCGCGCGGTGGTCGTCCGCTTCGGGCGCTTCCCCCATCGCAATGCCGCCCTTGGCCGCGAGAGCACGCCGGCGGAGCGCGCCTGGCTCGAGGCCGGCGGCGGCTTCTGACGCGAAGGAGGGCTTCTCTGAAGTCCTGCAGTGCGAAAAGTCGCACCGCGGCCGAAACTTCGCGCGCCGTGACCGCTGAGAGGCGCCCGCCCCAGCAACCAGCCCGCGGCGCGACGCAAGGATACGAACATGCCGGCCCCGATACCCTTCCGTGACTTCGCCGCCCTCTGCGCGGGCATCTACAGTCGGAACTGCAGCACCGCGAACGGCTTCGCCCGCTTCGGCGAGGTCGACACCCGCCTCTCGGGCTTCCAGGGCGCCGTCTTCCGGCGTGCCAACGGCAACGGCCTCGACTGGGTCGTGACGGTCGCCGGCACCCAGGCCACGGACGGCGACATCGCCGACATCGTCGCCGATGCCGGCTTCGGCGGTTCCCTGACCGGCGCGGTGAACGGCTTCCTCGGCGCCCTGGGCGCCGGCCTTCTCTGGCATCAGCTCGCCTGCGCCGAGGACATGACCCGCACGGCGAACCAGGTCATGGGCCGGCGCGACCGGCTCTACATCACCGGGCATTCCCTCGGCGGCGGCATCGCGCAGATCGTCTCCGCCCGGACCGGCGTGCCGGCGGTGGCGATCTCGGCTCCGGCCGTGACCGCGGTATCGGGCGTCCAGGCCGAGTGGCAGCGCACCCGTTCGCGCATCACCTGCCTGCGTGTCCGCAACGACCCGATCAACCACACCGGCCATGTCGGCAACTGGCTGGGCAGGATCGTCCGCCTGGAAAGCCCCCGCACCGGCATGGATGCCCATTCGATCGACAACACCCTGACGGAACTGAAGCCGTCGGGCAGCTTCTCGACCATCGGGGAGCAGGATCCCTTCGCCATCTGAGCGGCGTCCGCGCGCGGTCAGGGCTGGGGCGGTGCCGCACTGCCCCGCGGCACGGAAGCGATGCCGCCGCCGCTGCCCTCCGCGCTCGGCCGGGCTGGACCATCCGCGCCCTGCCGCTGCCCCGGATGCGGATCGATGGCGACCCGCGCGGGAGCCGCCTCCGCATCCCGATGCCCGGCGGCGGATGCCGGGGGGCTTGCGTCCACGCGCAGCGGCGCCATACCGGCGGCATGACCAGTCCCGAGCCGCCCCGCACGCTGGAGGAATCCCTCGCGGATGCCTGCCGGCGGATCCTGCGCGGCATCGAGGCCCGGCGCGGGCCATTCCATACCCCGACGCTCGCGACGCGCAGGGCCGATGGCGGGCCGAACCTCCGCACCGTGGTGCTGCGGGCCTTCGACCCGGCGGCACGCAGCCTGCGCATCCACACCGACCGCCGCAGCGCCAAGGCGGCCGAGCTCGCCGCCGACCCACGCGCGATGCTGCATGCCTACGACAGCGAGGCGCGGCTGCAGCTGCGCCTTGCCGGCCAGGCGCGGCTGCATCTCGACGACGCGCTGGCCGACGCCGCCTGGACGGCGAGCCGGCAAGGCCCGCTCGCCTGCTACGCGGCCGCCGAGGCGCCGGGCACCGC
>JAFADX010000198.1 GCA_023424475.1 Pseudomonadota bacterium | reverse complement strand
CGGCGGCACCGGGCGGCACCGCCTCGTGCTCGTCCCGTGCATGCGGGGTGTCGAGCACGGTCGTCGCCGTCACCGCCGCGCCGGTGCGGCGCGCGATGGCAAAGGTGAGGTCGCGGGCGTTCTGGGCGCCGGGCGTGTCGTCGAGCGCGACCAGGATGCTGCGGATCATGTCACGATATCCCCTTCGCGCCCAATCTAGCCGCTCCCGGACCGGCTGCGGAAGTTCACCGCGGTCCCGGCAACCGCAGGAAAGCAAGCGAGCATGCGACGAGCGCGGCGGCGAAGACCAGCAGTGCCGCGCCGATGCCGCTTGCCGCGGCGGCTGCGCCCGAGGCCGCCTGCAACACGGCCGCGCCTCCGAAAAAGGAGATGTTCATGGCCGAGAGCGCCCGGCCCACGCGCTCCGGCGGCACCGCCGCGCGGACCAGGGCGAAGCAGATCACCTGCAGCGAGATCATCAGCCCGAAGGCGACCAGCAGCACCGCATCCGCGCCCGCCCCCCAGCCGAGCCGGCCGCCGAGGACCATCAGCACGACCGCCGCCGCCGCGCCGAGATGCCCCCCCACCAGCAGCGCCCGGCGATGCGCCTGGAACCGCCGTTCCAGCATGCCGGCGATCGCCGGGCCGGCGATCAGCGCGAAGGTGCAGAGCAGCAGGACGTTGCCCGCCGGGACGCGCGCCAGGCCCTTCACCTCCATCAGCCAGGGCCCGCCCCAGAGGCCCCGCACGCCGAGCACGGCGGCGAAGGAGGCGAAGGCGATCACCACCGGGCCGCGAATCCCGCGCGACAGGCCGAGGCGGATCACGTCGCGCGCGTCCTCGGCCACCGTGCGGCGGGCCTGCAGTGCGGCCGGCGCCTCCCGCACCAGCGCCGCCACGGCAGTGGCCGCGCCTACGGCAAGCAGCGCGCAGGCGACATAGCCCGCCCGCCAGCCGGCGGCATCGACCAGCAGCGCGAGGGGACTCGCCGAAAGCAGCATCCCGGTATTGCCGAAAGCCTGGATCACCCCGCCCCACAGCCCGAAGCGCTGCGGCGGGAGGTTCTTCGCGGCGAAGGTCACGGGGCACATCAGCATCCCCGAGCAGCCGATGCCGAGCACCACCTGCGCCGCCAGCATCGACCAGGGGCCCGCCGCGCCGGCGCCGAGCAGCGAGCCCACCGCCGCGATGGTCAGCAGCGCCAGCGCGGTCGGCTTCACGCCGTAGCGGTCGAGCGCCACGCCCACCGGCAGCATCGCGAGCGCAAAGGCGGCCGGGAAGGCGCCCGTCAGCGCCGCCAGGCCATCGGCCGTGACGCCGAGATCCCGCTGCAGCACGTCCGCCGCCATGGCCGGGAGCGTCCGCACGGCGTTGGAGAAGACATGCCCCAGCGCCAGCGCAAGGACCGAAAGGCCGAGAAGGTCCAAGATCCTAGTTCCGGAACATCTTCCCTGGATTCATGATGCCGCGCGGGTCGAGGCTGGTCTTGACGCTGCGCATCACCGCCAGCGCCTCGGCCCCATGCTCCTGTTCGAGGAACTCCCGCTTGCCGAGGCCGACGCCGTGCTCGCCCGAGCAGGTGCCGCCCAGTGCCAGCCCCTGCGCCACGATGGCGCGGTCGAGCGCCCAGGCGCGCTCGAGCCCGTCCGGGTCGTCCTCGGGGAACAGGATCAGGCAATGGAAGTTGCCGTCCCCGACATGGCCGACGATGCAGGAGGTCAGGCCGCTCTCGCGCGACTTCTCCTTCGCCCCCAGCACCGCTTCGGCAAGCCGCGAGATCGGCACGCAGACATCGGTGGTGATGCCGCGATGGGCAGGCTTGAGGTTCACCGCCGCCCAATAGGCGTCGTGCCGCGCCTGCCACAGCCTGTTGCGGCTTTCCGCGTCCGTCGCCCAGGCGAATCCGGAGGCGCCGAAATCGGCGGCGATCGCCTCGACCGATTCCGCCTGCTCCTTCACGCCTGACTCGGTGCCGTGGAATTCGAGGAACAGCGTCGGCAGCGCCGCGAAGCCTTCCAGTTTCGAATACCTGATGCAGGCTTCCATCTGGTCCTCGTCGAGCAGTTCGATGCGCGCGACGGGAATGCCGGACTGCATGACGGTGATGACGGTCTCGACCGCGGCGCCGAGGTCGGGGAACTGGCAGACGGCGGCGCTCATCGCCTCCGGGATGCCGTGCAGGCGCAGGCGCACCTTGGTGATGACGCCGAGCGTGCCCTCCGAGCCGATGAACAGCCGGGTCAGGTCATAGCCGTTGGACGCCTTGCGCACGCGCCCGCCGGTCTCGATCACGCGCCCGTCCGCGAGCACCACTTCCAGGCCGAGCACGTTCTCGCGGATGGTGCCGTAGCGCACCGCGTTGGTGCCGGAGGCGCGCGTCGCGCACATGCCGCCGATGGTGCAATGGCTGCCGGGATCGACCGGGAAGAACAGGCCCCTGTCGCGCAGGAAGGCATTCAGCTCCTGCCGCGTGACGCCCGGTTCGATCAGGCAGTCCATGTCCTCCTCGTTCACCTCCAGCACCGCCTTCATGTGGCTGAGGTCGAGCGAGATGCCCGCGCGCACCGGGTTCACATGGCCTTCGAGCGAGGTTCCCGCGCCGAAGGGCGTCACCGGGACGCCGTACTGGTGGCAGAGGGCGAGCAGCCGGCTCACTTCCTCGGTCGTCTCCACGAAGGCGACGGCGTCGGGCAGCGTCGGCGGCGTGGTGTCCTCGCCGCGGCTGTGCTGCTCGCGCACCGAGCGGTTCTCGGTGATGCGGTCGCCCAGGAAGCCGCGCGCGGCGGCGATCACGGCGTTGGCCGCCGTCGTGGTCGTGGTCATGGCGTTCACTCCTCCCGCTTGAGCGGGCAGGTCAGGCAATGAGGTCCGCCGCCGCCGGCGGTAAACAGGGAGAGGTCCGGGTCCAGCACCTCGAGCCCCTCGGCCCTGAGCGCCGCGTTGAGCCGGGCGGACCCGCGCGCCGATATCACGCGCCCGCCGCCCAGGGCGAGGATGTTGCAGCCGAGGCTCATCGCCTCCCGGTAGGGCACGCCGAGGCAACGGATCCCGTGCCCGTCGAGCCAGGCGACGAAGTCCGGATCGAGTACGTCGAGGCAGGCGACCGCGAGCCCCGGTGCGGCCAGGCAGAACAGCACGTCGAGGTGCAGGAAATGCTCGTCGAAGGGCTCGACGCGCACCTCCCAGCCCTCGGCCCGCAGCCAGCCCGCGAACTGCTCCGCCCCGGCGGCATCGGTGCGCCCGCCCGAAGCGCCGACCACCGCGACGCCGGGCCTCATGATGTGGATATCGCCGCCTTCCAGCGTTCCGGCGCTCGACTTCCGCCAGAAGCGCCCGCCGTGGAAGTCGATCAGCCCGGCATACTCGCCCCGGCGCTGCGGCCGCTCGAGCTGGCAGAGCACCGCCCCCCAGGGCGTCACCGCCACGGAATCCCGCGTGTAGGCCATGTAGGGCAGATGCGGCTCGGGCGTCAGCACATGCACCTGCGCCCCGCCCTGCCGCAGCGCGTGCACCAGTTCGCCATGCTGCGCCGCCAGCGCCATGGCCGAGGGCTGCTGCGCGCCCGCCAGGGTGCGCTTCACGATCGTATTGGTGGGGATCCAGCGGTAGTGGTCGGGCGGGCAGACCAGCACATCGGTCAGCGCGCCGGTTTCCGAGGAGACGGTCCAGTCGGCCATGCCGCGCACCCTGCCCCCGGCATGGCTGCCCGTCCAGGGGCGCGTTTGACGCCTCCCGGCACGCGTCCTAGCGTCCCTGCCATAGCAGCCAGGCAAGAGAGGAAGCGGCGCAATGGCGAATGCGGTCAAGGAAGCGTGGAAGGCCGGCAAGGCCGTGGTCAACGGGTGGCTGGCCATCCCCAACGCCTTCAGCGCCGAGATGTATTCCAAGTGCGGCTGGGATTCCGTGACCGTGGACATGCAGCACGGGGTGCAGGACTACCTCTCCTGCGTCGCCTGCTTCCAGGGCATCCAGCCCTCGGGCGCCGTGCCGATGGTGCGCGTGCCGTGGAACGAGCCCGGCATCGTCGGCAAGGTGCTCGACGCCGGCGCGATGGGCGTGATCTGCCCCATGGTGAACACGCCCGACGAGGCCCGCGCGCTGGTGCAGTACTGCAAGTATCCGCCGGCCGGCACCCGCTCCAACGGCCCGATCCGCGCCGGCGCCTACGGCTCCTCCGGCGGTTACCAGAAGACCGCGAACGACGAGATCCTCGTCATCCCGATGATCGAGACCAGGACGGCCATCGAGAACATCGAGAAGATCCTCGACGTGCCGGGCATCGACGGCATCTATGTCGGCCCCTCCGACCTCTCCTTCTCCTATGGCAAGGAGCCGAAGCTCGACGTCGAGGATCCGGAGATCCTCGCCATCTATGACAAGCTGCTCGCCGAGACCGGCAAGCGCGGCATCGCGGCCGGCCTGCACAATGGCAGCCCCGCCTATGCGAACAGGATGATCAAGAAGGGCTTCAAGCTCGTCACCATCGCCAACGAGGTCGGGCTGATGGTCCAGGCCGCGACCGCGGCGGTGAAGGCGGCGCGGGGCTGATGCCGGACGGCGCGGGCGCGGGCCTGCCCACCCGCGCCGACTTCCGCTTCTTCCGCCCGCACCAGGTCCGCTACGTCGAACTCGACACCCAGGGCATTGTCTTCAACGCCCATTACCTGACCTGGTACGACGAGGCGGTGTCCGACTACATCCGCGCCGCCGGCTGGAACTACCAGGCCGAGGTGAAAGCATCCGGCGCCGACTTCCACGTCGTCCGCGGCCTTGTCGAATACAAGGTCGCGATCGGCCGCGCCCAGCGCATCGAGGTCGGTGTCCGCGCGACGCGCATCGGACGCAGTTCGATCGCCTTCCAGCCGGGTGTGTTTCCCGAAGGGGAGGGAAAGCTGCTTGCCTCAGGCGAGATCGTCTGGGTGCTCACCGACCAGGAGACGCGCCGGCCGGTGCCGGTTCCCGACGCGCTGCGCGCCATGCTTGCCGAATACGAAGGGCGGTCTTTCTGAGAATGCGGGGGAGAAGGGAAGTTCTCCTCCCAAACCCCCCTCAACCTTCCCTGATTCCCAAGGATCAGGGTCTGGTGCGGCGCGCCATCGCGGCGAGGCGCGGTTCGGCGGCGCGCTGAGCGGCCTTCTCGATGGCCCGGTAATCGGCCACCAGCTGGCGGCCGGCATCGGTCAGCAGGGCGCCGCCGCCGCGATAGCCGCCGGTGCTGGCCTCGATCACCGCGGTGCCGAGCAGCTTGTTCAGCGCATCCACCAGGTCCCAGGCGCGCCGGTAGCTCATGCCCAGCGCGCGGCCGGCGGCGGAGATCGACCCCTCCCGATCGATCGCCTCGAGCAGCGCGATCTTTCCCGGTCCGATCCGCCCGGCCGGCAGGTCGATGCGCAGGCTCAGCGCCCCGATATCGGTGCGGTCCGGCGAATCCTGCCCCTTCATGCCGCCCTCCCGTCCGGACCCCGCGCCCCCACGGCCGCCACCCTCACCGAGACATCGGCCGGCGGCGCGGCATAGGGCGCGGAGGTCACCAGCAGATCCGCCCCCGCCGCCGCATATTCGGCGGCGTTCGCCTCGCTGACGCCGCCCGCCACCGCCACCAGAGGCCGCCGCTTCAGGCCCGCCAGCGCGCGCACCACCTCGGCGACCTGCTCCGGCGCCAGCTTGTCGAGCTGCACGCTGTCCACGCCGGCGCCTGCGAACCACGCCGCCTCGTCCACGCTCTCGGCCTCGACCGCGATCTTGCGCTCCGGCTGCGCCGCGCGCAGCGCATCCACCCAGAGATGCGGCGGCGTGCGGCCGAGGAAGGCCCGGTGCTGCGCGAAGACCAGCACGCTATCCGACAGCCCCAGCCGGTGCGGAATGCAGCCCCCGGCCATGATCGCGCGCAGCATCACGTCCTTGGCTCCCGGCAGGTGCTTGCGCGTGCAGGCCACCACGATCGCCGGCCGTGCGGCTCGCGCGGCCGTCAGGATCCGCCGCGCCCGCGTCGCGATGCCCGACGTCACCTCGATCAGCGTCTGCGCCACCTTCAGGCCGCGATGCAGCGCCGCCGCCGTGCCCTCCGCCACCAGCAGGTCGGCGCCGGCTTCGACCTGCGCGCCCGAGGCGGCCATGCGCTGCGTCCCCGCGCAGCCGGCGAGGATCATGATCCGCTCGGCCTCCTCGATGCAGCAGGCCGTGATGGTTCCGCGCGTGCGGAACACCGCCCGCCCCGCCCGGTCGGCGATGCCGAGGCCCATGGTGGTCAGGTCGCCATGGGGCACGTCCTCCCGCAGCATGGCGCGCAGCCGGTCCTCGGCGATGGGAAAGGACATCTCAACCCTCCACGTCGTGGGGCGCCGCCTCGGCACCCGTCGCCAGGCGGTGGTCGAAGGTCACCGCTTTCACCAGGGCCCAGAGCGCCATGCCCTCCCGCAGCCCGAGCCGCTCCAGGCTGTCGCGGGTGATGCGCGCGAGCATGCGGCTCGCGCCGCCGATGTCCAGACTCAGGAAGACCTCCTGCGGCTCGCCTGCCGGCGTGATCGCGGCGAGCGTCGCGGACAGCACGTTCTGGGTCGAGATGCTGCGCGGTTCCTCGGTCGCCACCGCCACGTCCCGCGCCCGCACGCGGACCCTGAGGCGCGTGCCCGGCGGGCCCGGATGCATCGTCGTCACCAGCGTCCCGCCCGGGAAGTCGAGCCGCGCCAGCCCGTCCCCGGGCGCGGCCGCCACGCGGCAATCGAGCAGCACACCCGCATCGCGCCGCGCCGCCAGCGGCAGGTCGGTGCGCGCGGCGAGTTCCGCGACCGGCCCTTCCGCCAGCACCCGCCCGGCTTCGATCAGGACCAGGCGATCGGCGAGAGCATCCACCTCGTCCAGCGCATGCGTCACGTAGAGGATCGGCAGCCCCGCGGCGTCGCGCAACCGCGCAAGGAAGGGCAACACCTCGTTCCGCCGCGCCGCGTCCAGCGCCGCCAGCGGCTCGTCCATCAGCAGCAGGCGCGGCCGCGCCAGCAGCGCACGGCCAAGGGCCACGCGCTGGCGCTCCCCGCCCGACAG
>JAFADX010000170.1 GCA_023424475.1 Pseudomonadota bacterium | reverse complement strand
GCCTCCGGCAAGGCGGCCATGACGGCGACCATCGCCACGCTCGGCAGCAGGCCGGCGAGGCCGAGATGCAGCGCCGCGCGCGGGATCGCGGGCTCCCCGGAGCCGAGCCCCGCGGCCGGCAGCCCCGTCGTCGCGGCCGGCGCGGTCATGGGCGGATCCAGGTCTCGGAAAAGGCGAGCATGGCGGTCGAGATGCGCTGGCCCGCGATGTCGCGCGGCACCGGCGCGCCGCGCCGGATGCGCCCGTTCACCGTCACGGTCGCGGTCTCGCAGCCGACGAAGAGGCTCGGCATGTGGTGCGCGCCGGTCGCCGAGGCCGCCGGCCCCAGCGCGAAGCAGAAGGGCCTGCCGAGGCCGGACCAGGTCAGCGCCACGGTGGCGTCCCCCGCCCGCACCGTCTCGCTGTAGCTGGTGATGGCGTCGCCGCTCGTCCGCACGCTGTCGAGCCGGCGGTACTGCAGCCCCTTCAGGCCAGGCAGGCCGCGCCAGGCGCCGAAATGGGAGACGTAGCCCTCGACCAGCCAGCGCGCGAGCGGCTCATTGTCCGTGTAGCAGAGATTCGCCGCCTCCTCCGGCGGTGCTTCCTCCTGCGGGGAGAGCAGCAGCACCAGCGCGTGACCCCGGCCATGCGGCGACAGCACGACGCGGAAGAACGAGGCGAGCGTGGTGAAGGGCCCTGCCGGGTCCTCCTTCAGCGAGATGCCGGGGTTCTCGCCCGACCATTCGACCGTGCCTGGAAAGAGGGTGATATCGCTCATGATGCGGACTCCCCGTTTCGGGACTCGGGGTCCCTCCGTGCAAGCCTGCGATGCGTCCGCCCGCCGATCAATGCCCCACCGGCGGCACCAGGAGCACGACATCCTCCCCGCCGCGCCCCGCCGCCGCTGCGGCCAGGTCGCGCTCGATCCGCTCGGCGATGGCGACCCTGTAGTGCTGCTGGTCCCAGTAGTTGGTGGCCTCGAGGGTGATCGGGCTCGGGATCATGAAGTCGGCGAGCACCGCCCCGGGCCGGCGGCGGACGATCGCCGCGATCGCGTCCTTGCAGGCATGCCACTGCTGCTCGCCGAGCGTGCCGGGCTGCCCCTGCAGGGAGCGGTGATAGGGAACGAAGAACAGCAGCGCCTCGGTCCCGCGCGGGAGCGCGGCCAGGGCGCGTTCCAGCAGCGGATGCGCGGCGAAGCCGAAGGCCGGCGGTGGATCCTGCGCGGGCGGAGAGGGCCCGGCCACCAGCGTCGGCAGGATGCGCGCCGCATCGTAGCGCGAATCGTCGGGCAGGAAGTTGGTGTAGCCGTCGCGCCCGTAGCGCGGCCGCACCAGGCCGAGCGCGGCGCCGGCCTGCCGCACCGCTTCCTCGGCGGCGTAGAGGTTCAGCACCTCGCCATACCCGCGCCAGGGGCTGCCCTCGTACATCCATTCGGGAAACGGCCGCGGCGTGAGGCGGCGCAGCGGCCCGGTCTCGCACCAGACCATGTCGAGGCCGATCAGCACCCGCCGCGCATCGGGATGGTGGCGCATGAAGAGGCCGAGGAGCTGCATCTGCTCCCAGGCCGTGCCGGCATTGATCGAGAGGTTCACGAAGCGGCCGCCGAAGGCGTCGTCCAGCACCGCCGGCCGCAGCAGGCGGGAGGTCGAGGTGCCGATCACCGCGGAATCGAAGCGCCGGTCGCGTGCCAGCATGGCGTAGGAGAACCGCTGGTTGGTCGAGATCGGCACCCGTTCGATCGGCAGGGAGGCCGGCAGCACCCCCCAGGGATCGACCAGCGCGATGAAGGCATAGGCAAACGCCAGCGGCAGGGCGGCGAAGCCGAGCAGCACGCGCAGGAAGCGCGCCCAGCGGGCCGGGTCCTCAGAACTGGAAGTAGATGAACTCATTGGGGATCCGTCCGCCGATCACCAGCAGCATCAAGAACAGCACCAGGCCCACCGCCGCGCCGGCCCATGGCCGCGGGCGCAGCCATTCGAGCGCCGCGGCCTGCGAGGTCGGCCCGAGCAGCGCCGCCGCGATGCCGATCGCAAGCGTCGCCTTGAAGGTCGTGTCGAGCGCCAGCGCGGTGTGCAGCGGCAGGCCCGCCATGGCGAGGAGCATCCGCGCGGCGGTCGCGAAGTCCGGTGCGCGGAACAGCACCCAGCCCGCGACGACGAAAAGCATCGTCAGCGCCCATCCCAGCACCCGGGGCAGCCGCAGCCCGGCGCGGTTCCACGCACCGTTCACCGCGAGCGCCACGCCGTGCAGCCCGCCCCAGGCGACGAAGGTCCAGGCGGCGCCGTGCCAGAGGCCGCCGAGCAGCATGGTGACGACGACGTTCACCGCCTGCCGCGCGGCACCCGCGCGATTGCCCCCGAGCGGCACGTAGAGGTAGTCGCGCAGGAAGCGCGACAGCGTCATGTGCCAGCGCCGCCAGAAGTCGCGGATCGAGGCGGCGCGGTAGGGCGCGTTGAAGTTCATCGGCAGCTGCAGGCCGAACATCAGCGCAAGGCCGATCGCCATGTCCGAATAGCCGGAGAAGTCGAAGTAGATCTGCAGCGTGTAGGCGATGGCGCCGAGCCAGGCATCGCCGGCCCCCAGCGCCTCCGGCCCTGCCGCGCGCGTGAAGGCGGCGTCGGCGAGCGGCGCGATGGTGTCCGCGATGCCGACCTTCTTCACCACCCCGATGGTGAAGAGCGCGAGGCCGCGCGCGAGGTTCTCCGCCATCTCCGGCCGGCGCGGGTCGCGCGCGAACTGCCAGATCACCTCGTTGTGGCGCACCAGCGGCCCGGCGACGAGCTGGGGAAAGAAGGTGACGAAGAGGAAGAAGTCCGCCAGCGGATAGGTCTTCGCGCGCCCCTGCTTGAGGTCGACGAGGTAGGAGATCTTCTGGAACACGTAGAAGGAGACGCCGAGCGGCAGGATGATGTCCCAGTGCCCGTGCCGCCCGCCGAGGATCCAGGCGACGTTGTCGGCGACGAAGTTGGCGTATTTCACCCAGCCCAGCACCGCGAGGTTCATGGCGATGCCGACATCCGCCCACCATCCGCGCGGATGCCCGGCATGGGCGCGCGCGACGATCCAGTTGGCGAAGGTCAGCCCCACCAGCAGCGGCACGAAGCGCACGTCCCAGAAGGCGTAGAAGACGAGCGAGGCGACGATGACCCAGACCTGGCGGAACCGCCGCGCCGGCGCGAGGTACCAGCCCGCCAGGGCAAGCGGCAGCAGCCCGAGGATCAGCGCCTGGGAATTGAACAGCATGGTTCAGCGCCGCAGGCTGCGCCCGGCATAGCAGGGATTGCGCCGCGCGATCGCCATCAGGTCCGGCGGCAGCGGCGCGAAGCCCCCGCGCTCGAGCCGCGCGCGCCCCTCGCGCGACCAGCGCGCGGGCACGATGTTCGGATTCTCGAAGGACCCGCTCACGCGCACCGGGATGTCGAGGGCGAAGAAGTCGGTCGAGGCGCGCTCGCTGCCGATGACGAGGTCGAGCCAGCGCCGGCCCAGATCGAAGGTGGCGATGCCGGCGATGGTGCCGGTGCCCGCGCGGATGCGCAGCGGCGCCGCCTCGCCCCGCGTGCCGTTCACGGTGACGGCGGCGAGCAGGCAGGTCACGCGGGTCGTGCCGCGCGAGGTGCGGAACAGCGCGCGCAGATCCGTCGACGCCATCTCGATCACCTCGCGCGCGATCGAGCCGCCGGTCATCCCCGCCACGGCCGAGACGCGCCCCACGCGGCGGATCGCGCCGAGGGTCGCCGCCTCGGCGAAAAGGGAGGCGTCGATCGAAAGCCGCCCGCCGACCGGCACGGCATGCACGCCGAGGGCCCGCCGCAGCCGGTCGATATCGGCCTCGCGCATCTGGACCCCGGCGGACAGCCTCGCCCCGTTCCCGGCGGGCAGCGCCTCGCCCACCAGGCCGATCCTCGCCCCGAGCGCGACGAACCGGGTGTCCAGCCTGATCCGCCCCGGCGCGACCTCGAGCTTCGCCTCGGCATCCGTGCCGGACAGCGCCGGGTGGCTGAACCCGGCCGCGCTGATCTCGGCCCGGACCAGCGGATCGGGCATCGCCGGGACGCCGAGCGCCATGTCCTCGCCGACCCCCGCGGATTCCCCGGCCAGCCGCCCCAGGTCGAGCCGGGCGACGGCGAGCCGCGCGACGATGGTATCGGGCTCGCCCGCGCCGCCCTCGGTCAGTTCGAGCATGGGTGCCGTCAGCGCCGCCCCGTCGAGGGTTCCGCTGGCCTCGGCCAGCCGCCAGACATCGCCCTGGCGCGTGAAATGCCCCGCGATCTCCGCCGGCACCTCGGGCCCGCCCGCGGCGCCGGCCATGGCGAGGATCGCCTTCGGGGTGGAGGCGGCGAGCGTGAGCCGCCCGTCCATGCCGTCCACGTTCAGCGGGTCGGTCGAGGTGCCCTCGTAGAGCAGCGAGGTGTCGCGGGCCGTCGCGCGCAGCGTCACCGGGAAGGGTGTCGCGGCATCGCGCAGCGTGGCGATGCTGCCGAGCGCGCCTTCGAGCGTCAGGGCCTCGCCGTTGTAGCTGCCCTTCGCGTGCAGGGCGGTCGGCTGGTCGACCCCGGCGGCCGCCAGCGTCACCTCGTCGAGCCCGGTGCGCAGCTCGGTGCCGCCGGTGGTGCGGAAGACGACCTCGCTGCGGGTCAGCCGCAGCGAACGGAAGACCGGGAAGCCGCTGCGATCCGCCGGCGCGGCGCCGGGCGGCGCCGGCGTGGCCGGACGGTCCCCGAAATGCCAGTTGGCCCGCCGGCCCGGCGCGCGTTCGAGGTAGAGGACGAAGCCGTCCGCCGCCGCGTCGCGCAGCACCACCTCCCCGCGCAGCAGCGCCAGGAGGTCGAGCGTGGCGTCGAGCCTCGCCACCTCCGCCATGGCCGGGCGCGTGCCGCCCTCGATGTTCGCGAGGCGGGCGCCGCGCAGCGCCACGGCGGTGGTCAGGCCCGGCGAGACATGCAGGCTCCCGACCGTGACCTCGCGCCCCAGGGCCGCGCTGGCGCGCGCGGCCACCATCGGGCCGAGATCGACGCGCGGCACGACGAGCAGCGCGGCGCCGACGGACAGCACCGGCAGGCCGACGAGGACGCCGAGGATGATCTTGGTGCGACGGCGCATCGGACCCTGCTCCTCCAATCGCGGCTGCGATTACACCAACGGACGCCGCTGGCGAAACGGGCGTTCAGCCCGGGGGGATCAGGGCCGCGACGCGGGCCTGCAG
>JAFADX010000136.1 GCA_023424475.1 Pseudomonadota bacterium | reverse complement strand
GATGCACTCGCGGATCAGGTCCTCGCGCAGCACGCGCCGGTTGAAGGCCTCGGCCTGGATGCGCAGCGTCGGGATGTTGTTGGTGGCGTCGCCCTGCAGCATCGCCTGGTCGTCGCGGGCCGCCTGGCCGCGCTCGCGGAAGTTCACGGCGCGCTCGGCCTCGGCCTCGCAGCGGCGGCGCAGGGCGGCGTCCTCGCCGGCCCCTGCCGTCGCGGCCCCCAGGCTCCGCGGCGCGTCCTCCGTCGCGCAGGCCCCGAGCAGCAGGACGGCAAGGAACGGCAGCACCGGGGCGATGCGGATCATGACGATACTCCGGACGGAATCGGACGAGACAATAGACGGCGCAGTCCCGTTTCGTCGAACCGCGCCGCCGCGTCCAGCGGCATGGCAGCCGCCGCGCGCAGCAGGGCGGGGTGGATCTCGATCCCCTCCGCCGTCATGGAGAAGAGGCCGCGCAGCCACGCCGCCCGCGTCATGACATCGACCAGCGCGAGCAGCCGAAGGCACAGCGAGAGGCCCCCGAGCGTGCCGAGGTCGTGGGTGGCGTTCACCGCCTCGGCCCAGCAGGCGGCATCGGCATCGGCCAGCAGCATTTCCTGCGCGGAGCCGTCGGCGCGACGGAACAGCAGGCGGCGCGGCGCGCCCCATTGCTCGGCGGTCGCCGCCGCGCGCGCCCGGTCCCACGCAGCCTCCAGGTCGCGCGGCGCGACCGGGGGCAGCCCTTCGGGCGGCATCGGGATGGCGTAGGCGAGCACGCCGTCGGCGGCGCGCGCGACCCTGATGAGTGCCGGCATGGCCTCAATGTGGGACAGGCAGGTCCCCGCGACCACCCGCATGACCGCTTGACCCGGCCTGCGCGGAGCGCAGTCTTGCGCGATGACCGACACCGCCGACCTCACCGCCACCGACGCGCTTGCCGCCATCCGCGCCGGGCGCCTCTCCGCCGCCGACTGCATGGAAGCCTGCCTCGACCGCATCGCGGCGCGGGAGGGGACCATCCGAGCCTTTGCCTGGTTCGACGCCGGGCAGGCCCGCCGGGCCGCCGCCGCCGCCCGGTCCGGACCGCTCGCCGGCCTGCCGATCGGGGTGAAGGACGTGATCGAGACGGCCGACATGCCGACCCAGCACGGTTCGCCTGCCTGGGCCGGCCACCGGCCACGCTCGGATGCCGCCTGCGTCGCCGCCGCGCGGGCCGCCGGCGCCGTCGTCATCGGCAAGACCGTCACCACCGAATTCGCCACCCGCCACCCGGGCCCGACCGCCAACCCCGCCAATCCGGCGCATACGCCGGGGGGCTCCTCCTCCGGTTCGGCCGCCGGCGTCGCCGCGGGCTTCTTCCCGATCGCCTTCGGCACCCAGACCGCGGGCAGCATCGTCCGCCCGGCCGCCTTCTGCGGCGTGGTGGGCTTCAAGCCGACCTACGGCACGCTGCACCGCGCCGGCATGAAGGTGATGAGCGAGAGCCTCGACACCATCGGCGTCATGGCCCGCAGCCTCGCGGATTGCGCGCTGGCGATGGGGGCGATGAGCGGCCTCGACTACGGCACGCCCGGGGCGAAGGCACCGCGCGCGCCGCGCCTGGCGCTGGTCATGGGGCCCTCGGCCGACCAGGCCGCCCCGGAAACGGTCGCGCTGATGGAGCATGCGGCCGAGGCCTGCCGCCGGGCCGGGGCGACCGTCACCGAGGTGACGCTGCCCGAGGTCTTCGCCGAGGCCTATGCCGCGCACCCCTATGTGATGAACATGGAGAGCGCCGAGGCGATCGGCTGGGAACTGGCCCATGCGCGGCCGCTGGTCTCCGAGGTCCTGCGCGAGCGGATGGACTGGGCGCGCGAACAGCCGGCGCAGAAGCTGCTCGAGGCGCGCGCCGCCTTCGCCGCGGCCCGCGCCGCCTTCCCGGCGGCGATCGAGGGCTTCGACGCGGTGCTCTGCCCTGCCGCGCCGGGGGAGGCGCCGAAGGGCCTCGCCTGGACCGGCGACCCGGCCTTCAACACGCTCTGGACGCTGCTGCATGGGCCTTGCGTGACCGTCCCCGCCGGCGCCGGTCCACAGGGGCTGCCGCTCGGCGTGCAGCTCGCCGGGCGGATCGGCGACGACAAGGCGGTGCTGTCCTGGGCGGCCTGGGTGAAGGCGGCGCTCGGCTGACCACAGGCGCGGGGGTCGCTTCCACCAGGAAGCGACCCCGGAGAGGTTCCCCCTTGCCGCGGCCTGCGGCGGCACCCTCTCCAACCCCGCGTCCCGGCGGGCCTCGTCACCCGGCCGGATGAACCGCGGCCGGGATTCGCCCTACCCGGCCTTCATGGCGCCCGGCAGGCCCTTCAGCGCGTCGGTGGTGTCGAAGTCGCGCAGGACCGCATCGTCGGCCATCTCCACCTCGACCATCCGGTCGGCATGCTTGCCGACCAGGTGGCGGGCGCCGACATCCCCGGTGATGTTCAGCATCTCCGGCAGGAACTCGCGCGCCCACAGCATCGGGTTGCCCTGCTTGCCGCGGAAGGTCGGCATGACGATGGCGCGGCCTTCCTCCGGGTCGAAGGCGGCGATCAGCCGGTCGAGCATGGGCCCCGAGACCAGCGGCATGTCGCCAAGGCAGACCACCACCCCCTCCACCTCCGGCGGCAGGGCCGCGAGGCCGGTCCTGAGCGAGGCGGAGAGCCCCTCGCCGTAGTCGTCGGCATGGGCGAAGCGGACGGAGCGGCCCGCCAGCGCCTCCTCCACCCGGTCGCGTTCATGGCCGGTGACGACGATGACCGGCCGGGCATGGCTGGCGAGGACGTTGTCCACGACCCGCGCGACCATCGGCACGCCCTGGCTGTCGGCGATCAGCAGCTTGTTGAGCGGCGCCATCCGGCGGGACCGGCCGGCGGCCAGCACCACGGCCGCGACGGTCCGTGCGCGCCGCGGGGCGAGGGCAGGGGGCGCCACCCGCGGCGCCTGCTCGCGCGGGAGGGGGCGCACCTCGATCTCCTTCAGCAGCCCGCCCACGCCCATCGCCATCACGTCGGCAGGGGTGACGGGCACGCCGGCGAAGAGCCGCTGCAGCACCCAGTCGAAGCCGTTGAGCTTGGGGCTGCGCGCGCAGCCCGGCAGCACCATCGCCGGGACCTCTCCGATGCGCCCGAGGCAAAGCAGGTTCCCGGGATCGACCGGCATGCCGAAATGCAGGATCTCGCCGCCGGCGCGCACGATGCCCGCCGGGCCGACATCGCGCCGGTCCACGACGGCGGAAGCGCCCGCCACCAGCAGCATCTCCGCGCCCGCGCGCCTGAGGCGGTTCAGCCCCTCGGCCACCTGGCCCTCATCGTGGCGGACGCGTTCGACCGGCAGCATGGTGCCGCGCAGGTCGGCGATGCGCGCGGTGGTCGCCTCCACCGCGCCTTCCATCACGCTCTCCTTGATGCCGGGGAGTTCGGTCAGGACCAGGCCGACCTTGAGGGGACGGAAGGGATGGATCGCGAAGGCCGGCGCGCGGCCGCCCCTGGCCACGGCCTCGGCGACGCCGAGCACGGCGCCGGAGACGGCGAAGGGGATCACCTTGATGGTCGCGACCATTTCCTTCGGGGCGATCGGCGTGTAGTTCGGCAGGGTCGCGACCGTCAGGCTCTCGTCCACCGCGTTGACGGCGTTGATCCGCCTCTCGTCCAGCACCAGCAGCCCGGCGGTCTCGGCGATCAGGTTGACGCGGCCGGTCGCAGCGCGGGAACGGATCATCAGCGGCGCGGTCATCGCCTCGGCCAGCCGTTCGGCCGCCTCGTTCTCCGGCACGTCCCCCGCCTCGAGGCGCGCGGTGATCACCTCGCCCCTGCCGCCGTCGCGGATGGCGGCGATCGCCTCGTCGTCGAGCACCGTGCCCTTCTTCAGCACCTTGCCGGGCAGGCGGAGCGAATGGGCGAGGACCGCACCCTTGGCCTCTTCGATCGGAGTGGCGCCGAAGATCATGCCGAGAGGCCGATGCTGACGCGGCCTTCGGTCGGGGCGGGATGCGGGCGCGGCGCGCCGAGCGCGGCGCCGCGGCGCGCGGCGACGATCTCGGCCATGACGGAGAGCGCGATCTCGGGCGCTGTCACCGCCTCGATGTCGAGGCCGACGGGGGCGTGGATCCGCGCGATCGCCTCCTCGCCGTGCCCGAGCTCCTTCAGGCGCGCGACACGCTTGGCGTGGGTGCGCCGGCTGCCCAGCGCGCCGATGTAGAAGGCGGGGCTCTTCAGCGCCGCGTCGAGCGCGGGGTCGTCGAGCTTGGGGTCGTGGGTCAGCGTCACCACCGCGCTTCGGGCATCGGGCTTCAGTTCCGCCATCGCCTCATCCGGCCAATCGGTGCGCAGCGTGACGCCGGGCAGGCGCTCCTCGGTCGCGAAGGCGCGGCGCGGATCGACCACCACCATCTCGAAGCCGAGCGGCGCGGCCATCGGCGCCATGGCCTGCGCGACATGCACCGCCCCGACCACGACGATGCGCAGCGGCGGGTTGTGCGGGTGGACGAACCAAGTCTCGCCGTCGAGGGCGACGCTGCCGGCCTTCTCCCTGCCGAGCGCGTCCTTCGCGGCTTCGGCGAGGGCGGCGGGCAACGCCTCCTGCGGCCACAGATGCTGCTCCCCGTCGGTCAGGCGCGTGAGAAGGACGACGGGACGCTGCGCGGCACGCTCCGCCTGCAGCCGCGCGAGGATCTCGGGCTTCATGCCAGCGGCTCCACGAAGACCTTCACCTTGCCGCCGCAGGACAGCCCCACTTCCCAGGCACGTTCGTCCGTGACGCCGAAGTCGAGCAGTTGCGGTGCGCCGCTCGCCATGGCCTGCTTCGCCGCATCGGCCACCGCGCCCTCGATGCAGCCGCCCGACACCGAGCCGGCGAGCTTGCCCGAGGCGGTGACCGCCAGGCGCGAGCCGGCCGGGCGGGGGGAGGAGCCCCAGGTCTCGACCACGGTCGCGATCGCGACCTGTTCGCCGGCGGCCTTCCAGGCGGCGGCGGTGGCGAGGATGTCCTCGGACTGCGTGGTGTCGGCTGTCATGCTGAAATCCTCCCGCGCTGCGCGGCGTGCCGGTCCGACAGGGTCGCGACGAGCGCACGCAGGCTGTTCAGATTATGCACCGGGCGGAACTCGTCCACATGGGGAAGCATCGCCCGGATGCCCTGGGATTTGGGCTGAAACCCCTCGAATCGCAACAGCGGGTTCAGCCAGATCAGGCGGCGGCAGGATCCGCGCAGCCGTTCCGTGGCCTCGGCCAGGCCCTTCGCGCCCTCGCGGTCCAGCCCGTCGGTGATGAGCAGCACCACCGCTCCCTGGCCCAGCACGCGCCGGCCCCAGAGGCGGTTGAACAGCGCCAGCGATTCGCCGATCCGCGTGCCGCCCGACCAGTCGGGCACGATGTGCGAGACCATCTCGAAGGCGACTTCGGGGTCGCGATGTCTCAACTGCCGCGTGACGTTGGTCAGCCGCGTGCCGAACAGGAAGGTGTGGACACGGTCCCGGTCATTGGCGACCGCATGGAGGAAATGCAGCAGGATCTGCGCGTAGCGCGACATGCTTCCGCTGATGTCGCAGAGCACGACGAGCGGCGGCGGGCGGGTGACGCGGCGGCGGCGCTCGAGGTCGAGGATCTCGCCGCCGGTGCGCAGGCTCTCGCGCACGGTCGCGCGCAGGTCGGCGGCAGGCCCGAAGGGATCGGGGCGGAAGCGGCGGGTGCGCTGCTCGTCGAGCGGCAGCACGAGGCGGCGGATCTCCTGCTTCGCGGCGGCGATCTCGGCGGCCGACATCGCCTCGAAATCCATCTGCTGGAGGCGCTCGCGCTCGCTGACCGTGAAGGTCATGTCGTGCTCGGGCGGCGGCGCCTCCGGGGGCCTCGGCTTCGGCCTGTTCTCGAGCATCGCCTCGGCGATGCGGCGGGAGACCGGCGGCGCCTTCTCGTTCTTCGGCTTGTTGGCGTCCATCAGCGCCATGGCGGCGGCATGGGCGGCGGCCTCCGGGTCGCGCCAGAAGAGCTGGAAGGCCTGGTCGAAGATCTCGAAATGCTCGCGCCGATGGACCATCGCGGCGCGCAACGCGGCATGGACCTGGCGGCGGTCGCCGACATCGACCTCGGTCAGCGCGGCGAGGCCGGCCAGCGCCTCCCCGGGGCCGAGCGGCAGGCCGGTGCGGCGGAGCAGGCGCGTGAAGGCGAGCAGGTTGTCGGCGATATGCCCGCCCGGGGCCTGCACGGCGGCGGCCGCGCGCGCCTGGGCGGCGGCGATGATCCGGGCGGGGTCGCGGTCGGGGGTCAGGACCATGGAGCGATCGGGGGAGGGGAACCTCCCCCGAACCCCCTCCCTTCTTTGGCTGTCACCAGCGCGCGCCGGGCGCCCATCCCGGTGATGGTTTCCAAAGGCCGCTCGGCTTTCGGTGGGTGGGGTACGGGGAGGGCAAGGATCTCCCCGTCGTTCCGCCCGTTCATAGCCCTGCCGCCG
>JAFADX010000118.1 GCA_023424475.1 Pseudomonadota bacterium | reverse complement strand
AGGCGCTGCCCCGCGAAGGCGGCGCCGCCATGGTGATCGGCACCGGCACGCCCCGCCCGCCCGGCATCGCCACCGGCGTCGCCGTCATCTTCGAACCCGCCTGATCCCGCGCGAGGAGTACGACAATGACCGGACTGAACCGCCGCGACATGCTGCTTCTCGGCGCCGCCGCCATGGTGCCGGTGCCCCTCGCCGCCCAGGAGGCGCCGCGCCGCGGCGGCGTCCTGACGGTGCATTTCGCGACCGAGCAGCGCATCCTCAACCCGTCGCTGCGCGCCTCCACCGGCGTCTACATCGTCGGCGGCAAGATGCAGGAGGCGCTGCTCGACCTCGGCCCGGACGGCCAGCCGGTCGGCGTGCTGGCGGAATCCTGGGAAAGCGCGCCGGACGGCAGGACCCACACCTTCCATCTGCGCCGCGGCGTCACCTGGCATGACGGCAAGCCCTTCACCTCGGCGGACGTGCAGTTCACCGCCATGGAGATGTGGAAGAAGATCCTCAACTACGGCACCACGCTGCAGCAGTTCCTGACCGAGGTGCAGACGCCCGACCCGCACACCGCGGTCTTCAAGTACGAGCGCCCGATGCCGCAGGGCCTGCTGCTGCGCGCCATGCCCGACCTCGGCTACGTCTCGCCGAAGCATGTCTTCGAGACCGGCGACATCCAGCAGAACCCGGCCAATACCGCCCCGGTCGGCACCGGGCCCTTCAAGTTCGTCCAGTACGAGCGCGGGCAGCACATCATCGCCGAGCGCAATCCGAACTACTGGCGCAACAACATGCCCTACCTCGACCGCGTGGTGTGGAAGGTGATCACGGATCGTTCGGCCGCAGCGGCGCAGATGGAAGCCGGGCAGATCATGTTCAGCCCCTATTCCTCCCTGACCATCGCCGACATGCAGCGCCTCGGCCGCGACCCACGCTTCGAGGCGACGACCCGCGGCAACGAAGGCAACGTCCGCACCAACACGCTGGAGTTCAACTTCCGCAACCCGGTGCTGGCCGATATCCGCGTGCGGAGGGGGATCGCCCATGCGCTGAACGTGCCCTTCTTCATCGAGAACTTCCTCGGCACCTTCGCCAAGCCGGGCACGGGGCCGATCCCCTCGGTCTCGACCGACTACTACCCGACCGAGCCGATGCCGCAGTATCCCTACGACGTGGCGAAGGCGAACAGCCTGCTCGACGAGGCCGGCCAGCGCCGGGGTGCCGGCGGCGTGCGCTTCAGCGTCCGGCTGCTGCCTGCGCCCTGGGGCGAGGATGTCTCGCTCTGGGCGACCTTCATCCAGCAGTCGCTGCAGCAGGTCGGCATCCGTGTCGAGATCGTGCGCAACGACGCCGCGGGCTTCCTGCGCGGCGTCTATCGGGACCATGCCTTCGACCTCGCGACCGGCTGGCACCAGTACCGCTCCGACCCCGCGGTCAGCACGACGGTCTGGTACCGCTCGGGCAGCCCGGTCGGCGCGCCCTGGACCAACCAGTGGGGCTGGAAGGACGAGCGCATCGACGCGATCATCGACGCCGCGGCAACCGAGGTCGATCCGGTGAAGCGCAAGGCGCTCTATGCCGACTTCGTGCGCGCCGTGCAGACCGAGCTGCCGCTGTGGATGCCGATCGAGCAGATCTTCGTCTCGGTCTTCAACAAGAAGATCCGCAACGCGGGCAACAACCCGCGCTGGGCGTCGTCCTCCTGGCACGACACCTGGCTGGCGCCCTGACGCCTTGAGGGTCCTCCGGCTTGCGCTGAGGCGGCTGGCCGCCTCGCTGCCCACCCTGCTGCTCATCCTGGTGGGGATGTTCCTGCTGCTGCAGCTCGCCCCCGGGGACACGGTGGACGCGCTGATGGCGCAGATCGGCGGCGGCGACCCTGCGATGGCCGAGGAACTCAGGCGCTTCTACGGGCTCGACGTGGGGGTGGCGGCGCAGCTGTGGCGCTACCTCACGCGGCTCGCGACGCTCGACCTCGGCTTTTCGGCGATCTACGGCAAGCCGGTGGCGACCGTGATCCTCGAGCGGCTGCCGCCGACCATTCTCCTGATGGTCTCGGCGCTGTCCTTCGCCTTCGCCTTCGGGCTGGCGCTGGGCGTGGTGGCGGCGCGGCGGGTCAACCGCTGGCCCGACACCCTGATCTCCACCCTCGGCCTGATCTTCTACGCGACGCCCTCCTTCTGGCTCGGGCTGATGGGGATCGTGGTGTTCAGCGTCTATCTGCAATGGCTGCCGGCGGGCGGCTTCACGGATGTCGGGATGGGCTACACCGGCCTCGCCGCGGTGATCGACATCGCCGAGCACCTGGTGCTGCCGACCATGACGCTGGGGCTGATCTTCCTCGCGATCTACCTGCGGATCATGCGCGCCTCGATGCTCGAGGTGCTGAGCCTCGACTTCGTGCGCACCGCCCGCGCCAAGGGGCTGAGCGAAACCCGCGTTGTCGCGAAGCACGTGCTGCGCAACGCCATGCTGCCGATGGTCACGCTGATCGGCCTGCAGGCCGGCACCATGCTGGGCGGCTCGGTGGTGGTCGAAAGCGTCTTCGCGCTGCCGGGCCTCGGGCGCCTCGCCTACGAAAGCGTGGTCCAGCGCGACCTCAACACGCTGCTCGGCATCGTCTTCGTCTCCGCGATCCTGGTGATCGTGATCAACTTCCTGGTGGACATCCTCTACGCGCGGCTCGACCCGCGCATCCTGTCGGGGTCCTGATGCGCGCCTTCAAGGCCTATATGCGCAGCCCGTCGGCGGTGATCGGCACGGCGATCGTGCTGGCGGTCTTCGTCATGGGGATCGGCGCCAGCACCTTCTATCCGGACGATCCGCTCGGGCTTGCCGGCCGGCCGCTGCAATGGCCGGGGGTGAACCCGCGCTTCCCGCTCGGCACCGACCCCTCGGGGCGCGACATCGCGGCGCAGATCTTCCACGGCGCGCGCGTCTCGCTGCTGATCGGCTTCGTGGCGACCTCGATCGCGGTGGCGATCGGCATCGCCATCGGCGCCGTGGCCGGCTTCTACGGCGGCGGGACGGACACCACGCTGATGCGGGTGACCGAGGCGTTCCAGACGGTGCCGAACTTCATCCTGCTGCTGGTGCTCGTCGCCGTCTTCGGCTCGACGATCGAGACGGTGACGATCGCGATCGGCCTCGTCTCCTGGCCCTCGGTCGCCCGATTGACGCGGGCCGAGTTCCTTTCGCTGCGCACGCGCGACTTCGTGCAGGCCTGCCGCGTGCAGGGGCTCTCGGACCTCCATCTGATCGTGCGGGAGGTGTTGCCGAACGCCCTGCCGCCGGTGATCGTCTATGCCTCGGTCGTCATGGCGGTGGCGATCCTGCTCGAAAGCGCGCTCGCTTTCCTGCAGCTGTCCGATCCGAACGTGCCGTCCTGGGGGAACCTGATCGGCCTCGGCCGGAACGTGCTGCGCAGCGAGTGGTACGTCTCGGCCATCCCTGGCGTGGCGATCCTGCTGACCATCCTCGGCGTCTCGCTGGTGGGGCAGGGGCTGAACGACGCGCTGAACCCGCGCCTGGCGAGCGGCCGATGACGCGGCTCGCCGTCGAGGGCCTCACCATCCGGCTGCCGCGCGGGGCGGACCGGGAGCACGCCATCGAGGACGTCTCGCTCACCGTCGCCTCGGGCGAGATCCTCTGCGTGGTGGGGGAGAGCGGATCGGGGAAGTCCGTCACCGCTTCGGCCGTCATGGGCCTGCTGGCGCCGGGCCTCGCCATCGAGAAGGGGCGCATGGCGCTGTCGGGCGAGGATCTCTGCACCAAGACGCCCGAGCAGTGGCGCGCCATCCGCGGCCGCCGCGTCGCCATGGTCTTCCAGGAGCCGATGACGGCGCTCAACCCGCTGATGACGGTGGGCGCGCAGCTCGGGGAGATGTGGCGCGTCCATCTCGGCCTCGACCGGCGGGAAGCGGCGCACCGGGCCGTGGCGGCGCTGCGCGAGGTCAACCTGCCCGACCCGGAAGGCGCCGTGCGCGCCTATCCGCACGAGCTCTCGGGCGGCCAGCGGCAGCGGGTGATGATCGCCATGGCCCTCGCGCTGGAGCCCGAGGTGCTGATCTGCGACGAGCCGACCACCGCGCTCGACGTCACCACCCAGGCGCAGGTGCTGGCGCTCATCAAGGACCTGCAGAAGCGCCACGGCACCGCGGTGTTGTTCATCACCCACGATTTCGGCGTGGTCGCCGAGATCGCGGACCGGGTCGCCGTCATGCGGCTCGGCCGCGTGGTGGAGGAAGGCACGGCGGCGGAGGTGCTGCGCTCCCCCCAGCATGAATACACCCGCGCGCTGCTCGCCGCCGTGCCCGGGCTGCATGCGCCCGATCCGCGGGCGCTCTCGCCCGACGCGGTGCTCGAGGTGCGCGGGCTGACCAAGACCTACGCCTCGCGCGGGGTGTTCCGCCGGCGCAAGCCGGTGCGGGCGCTCGATGCCGTCTCGGTTTCGCTGAAGCGCGGCTCCACGCTCGCGATCGTGGGCGAGAGCGGCTCCGGCAAGTCGACGCTCGCGCGCTGCGTGGTCGGGCTGCTCGGCGTGGATGGCGGGGAGATCGTGGTCGGCGGCGCGCCCCTGCCGAAGGGGCGGCGCGATGCGGCGCGACTGGTGCAGATGGTGTTCCAGGATCCCTACGCCTCGCTGAATCCGCGCCGCAAGGCCGGGGCGCAGGTGGCCCAGGGCCCGATCGCCGCCGGCACGCCGGCCGCACAGGCCATGGCCGAGGCCCGCGAGCTGTTCTGCACCGTCGGCCTCGACCCCGATGCCGCGGATCGCTTCCCGCACGAGTTCTCCGGCGGCCAGCGCCAGCGCATCGGCATCGCCCGCGCGCTGGCGATGAAGCCGGAGGTGCTGGTGGCGGACGAGCCCGTCTCGGCGCTCGATGTCAGCGTGCAGGCGCAGGTCCTGGCGCTGTTGCGGGAACTGCAGGACCGGCTCGGCCTGTCGATCCTCTTCATCACGCACGACCTGCGCGTCGCCGCGCAGCTTTGCGACGAAGTCGCGGTCATGCGCAACGGCGTGGTCGAGGAAGCCGGCCGGATCGGCGAGGTCTTCGCCGCGCCGCGCAGCGCCTATACACGCAGCCTGATCGAGGCGATCCCCGGCCGCGCGCTGTTCGGGGCCTGATCCTCAGGTCGCGTAGTCGGGCTCCTCGCGGTCCAGCACGCGGCGCCAGGCATCGAGGTGCAGGCGCGCGTCGAGCGTCTCGCCCCAGGCGCCGGTGTGATGGCGGCGCAGATTGTCCGGCAGCCGGTGCAGCGGCAGGCCGGTCTGCATCGCGGTCATCTGGTACATGGTCGTGCGCTCGGCCATGTAGGTCTCGTCGAAGGCGTCGTGCACGGTCGGGCCGACCACCGTCACGCCGTGGCCGCGCATGACCATGATGGTCTTGTCGCCCATCAGCCGGGCGATGCGGTCGCCTTCCTCGTTCGTGTGCACCGGCTGGTCGCCTTCGCCGTCATAGACCGTGCGGTCGTTGAGCAGCAGGCTGTTGTGGTGCGAGAGGGAGAATTCCGCGCCCTCGATCATCGACAGCGCCGTGAGCCAGCGCGGATGGACATGCACCACGCAGGCGGCCTTCGGGTTGGCCAGGTGGATCCGGCAATGGATGTGGAAGGCGACCTTGCGCAGCTCGCCCTTGCCGCGCAGCACCTTGCCGTCGAGGTCGCAGACGATCAGGTCGCTCGCGCGCAGTTCCTGGAACAGGTAGCCGCGCGGGTTGATGAGGAAGAGCGGCTCCGCTTCCTCCGGCAGCATCAGCGAATTGTGGTTGCCGATGTGCTCGTTCCAGCCGAGCCGCGCGCCGATGCGGAACACCGCCGCCATGTCGCAGCGGAGCGCCCATTCGCGTTCCTCCGCCTTGCTGCTCGAGAGGGTGCGGACGACGGTCGCCATCGAGGCCTCCTGCGCTGTCGGGCGAAGGCTGGCACGTCCGGCCGGGGAGGCCAATGGGGCGGCGTTGACGGCCGGGGCGGGCGGCCTGACGCTTGCGGCTCCCGCTGCCGAGGAGCGCCGCCATGTCCCCACCGCCGCCGGTCGCCGAGCTGCCGATCACGGGCTATCTCGACCGCTTCTCCCATCGGCCGGGCGAGCGCTTCGCGGCCCATGTCAGCGTCCGGGACGGCGGCGAGGCGCGGGCGCGGCTGGTGAGGGTGATCTCCGGCGACCCCAATCCCGCCGGACCGGGGTTGCGTTTCGAGGATCTCTCGCATCGCTTCGACGTCACCTTCGCGGGGCGGCGCCAGCCGATCCGGCTCGGCTCCCACGCGGTCGTGCCGCGCGCGCCGCGACGCGAACCGGGGCCGTTCACCTGGACGGCGCTGATCTGGCTCGCGGCGCATCCGGAAGCGGAGGCGACGATCCTCTGCGAAGCGGCGGGCGATGCCGGCGCGGCGATCAGGATCGGGCGCGACGGCCTGAAGGGCGTCGTGACCGCGGCGGCAGGGGCTGTCGTGGTCGCGACCGCCCATCCGCCGCCGCTGCGCGGATGGCATCGTGTCTGGCTCAGCGCCGATCCGGGAACCGGGCGCGTGGCGGTCGGGATGGCGGCGGCCGGCGGCGATGCGGCGGCGGTCGCGACCGCCACCGTCGCTGGCCTGCGCCTGCCGGACGGGAGCGGGCGGATCATGATCGCGGCCGATGGCGGCGCGGAGCCCGGCGGCCACTTCACCGGCAAGATCGAGGATCCCGCGCTGCTCGCGGGCTACCGCGACGCCTGGCCGGACCCCTTGGCGACGCTCGCGGAACTCGCGCCGATCGCCGGCTGGGATTTCTCCCGCGACATCCCGACGCAGCGCATCCTCGACATCGGCGGGCAGGCCTGCGACGGGCTGCTGGTGAACGTCCCGGCGCGCGCCGTGGTCGGCGCCCGCTGGTCGGGGCGCGAGATGTGCTGGCGCCACGCACCCGAGGACTATGCCGCCATCCATTTCCACGCCGACGACCTCGGCGATTGCGGCTGGCAGGCCACCTTTGCCTTCGAGGTGCCGCCGGACCTGCCGAGCGGCGCCTATGCCCTGCGCCTGACCTGTGCGGAGGGCGAGGACTGGCTGCCGCTCTACGTGCTGCCGCCGCGCGGCGTGGCGCATGCGCCGGTCGCCTTCCTCGCCTCGACCTTCACCTACCAGGCCTATGCGAACCACGCGCGCGGCAATGCCGATGCCGCCTACAGGGCGCGCGTCGCCGCCTGGGGCGCCTATCCGTTCAATCCCGACGACCATCCGGTCTATGGCCGCTCCACCTACAACCGGCATCCGGATGCGAGCGGCATCGCCTTCTCCTCCCGGCTGCGGCCGATCCTGACCATGCGGCCGGGATTCCTGACCTTCAACGACGCGCGCGGCTCCGGGTTGCGGCACTATCCGGCGGACACGCATATCCTCGCCTGGCTCGAGGCGAAGGGCATCGCCTTCGACGTCATCACCGACGAGGACCTGCACGAGGAAGGCGTCGGTCTGCTGGAGCCCTACCGCGTGGTGATGACCGGCTCGCATCCCGAGTACCACACGCGCGAGACCCTCGACGCACTGGCGGCCTATGCGCATGGGCGTGGGCGGCTGATGTACCTCGGCGGCAACGGCTTCTACTGGCGCATCGCGGTGACGCAGACGCTGCCCGGCGTGATGGAGCTCCGCCGCGCCGAGGGCGGCATCCGTGCCTGGGCCGCGGAGCCCGGCGAATACTGGCACCAGACGGATGGCGCCTATGGCGGCCTGTGGCGGCGCAACAGGCGGCCGCCGCAGATGCTGGCGGGGGTCGGCTTCTCGGGGCAGGGGCTGTTCGAGGGAACCCATTACCGCCTGCTGCCCGCGGCACGCGACCCGCAGCACGCCTGGATCTTCGAGGGCGTCGAGGGCGAGACCTTCGGCGATTACGGGCTGTCGGGCGGCGGCGCGGCGGGGTTCGAACTCGACCGCGCGGACCCTGCGCTCGGCACGCCGGAGGGCACGGCCATCCTCGCGCGATCGGAAGATCCGCCCGCCTCCTTCGTCACGGTGCCGGAGGAACTCCTGTCCCACGTCTCGACCGTCACGGGCGAGGCGCCGGATGCGCTGAAGCGGGCGGAGATCGTGTATTTCGACACGCGGGGCGGCGGCGCCGTCTTCGCCACCGGGTCGATCACCTGGTGCGGCAGCCTGTGGCGGGACGGCGCCTTCCAGGGACCTGTCAGCCGCATCATGGAGAACGTGCTGCGGCGGTTCCGATCGCCTTGACACATCTTCCCCGGTTGACACCCGGCCCGACGCATCGGACGCTTCCCGCAATATTGGGGCGGTCACGCAAATTTCGGGGGATGGTGCTCATGAAGCGCACTCGCATTGCGGTCTCGATCCTTGCGGCGGGCTTCGTCCTGCCGGCGGTGGCCAGCGCGGCACCGTTCACCTGCCCGTCGCGCGGCGGCGAGATCGTGTTCGGGCAGGAAGCCAACGTGAACTCGCTGGACCAGATGACGTCCAGCACCATCTCCACCCGCAACATCGCGATGAACATCTACGAATCGCTGATGACGCGGGACGAGAACAACCATCCGATCCTCGAGCTCGCAGAGAGCATGGAGGAAGCCCCCGACGGGCTGACCTACACCTTCAAGCTGCGCCGCGGCATCACCTTCCACAACGGCAAGCCGATGACGTCCGCGGATGTCGTCGCCTCCTTCAACCGCTACAACCGCATCGGGTTGCAGCGCAGCACGCTCGACAACGTGGCGGGCTGGGAAGCGCCGGACCCCTATACCTTCATCATCCGCATGAAGCGTGTCCAGCCGACCTTCATCGAGGCGCTGTCCAGCTTCTCGGTGCCGATCGTCATCATCCCGGCCGAGCACGAGAACGACGAACGCCAGCAGCTGCGCACCGTCGGGACAGGGCCGTTCCGGCTGCTGGAATTCGTGCCGGGCAGCCATGCGCGCCTCGGCCGCTTCGACGGATACCAGCCGAACACCGCCTTCGAGCAGCGCACGGGCTTCGGCGGATACCGCGTCGCCTGCGTCGACACGGTCACCTTCCGCATCGTGACGGAGGCGAGCGCGCGCGTCGCCGGCCTCGAGACCGGCGCGCTGCAGGCGGTCGAGGACGTGCCGACGCGCTCGCTCGGGAACCTGCGCAACAACCGCGACATCACGATCCTGCCGCTCGAGAACTGGTGGATCCAGATCGCGCTGCCGAACACCTCGAACCCGCCGACCAACAACCTCGCCTTCCGTCGCGCGGTGCAGGCCGCGCTCGGCATGGAAGACATCATGGATGCCGCGACGGACGGCAACTACCGGCTGAATGTCGGCTTCCAGTTCCCCGGGCGCCCTGCCTACACCGATGCGGGCAAGGAAACCTACAACATCAACGATCCGGCACGCGCGCGCGCGCTGCTGCGGGAATCCGGCTACCGCAACGAACCGATCATCATCCTGACCAACCGCGACTATCCGCCGATGTACAATGCGGCGCTGGTCATGCAGCAGCAGATGCGCGCGGTCGGCATCAACGCGACCCTGCGGGTCGTGGACTGGCCGACCTCGGTGCAGATGTCGCAGCGGCTGAACAGCAACGAGTGGCATTTCTACCACACGGGCTGGGGGACGCAGCCCGCGCTCGGCGCGCTCGCGACCATGCAGTTCCTGGTCTCGCCCAACGCCGCCTACCGTCCGCGCGACGACCATGACGACCCGGAGGTGCTCGCGGCGTGGAACGCGATGAACAACGAGCGCAGCGCGGAAGCGCGCCAGGCGGCCTTCGCGCGGATGCAGCGACTGGTGCTGGAACGCGCCTACGCCTTCCCCTTCGGCTCGCTGACCAAGGTGCAGGCGGTGCGGTCCAACGTGCAGGGCTTCGTCCCCTTCCGCATCCCGCGCTTCTCCAACGTGTGGCTGCAGCAGTAAGCCCATGGTCGGGGTCGCCTTCCGCCGACTGCTGAGCGCGATCCCGGTCCTCCTCATCGTCAGCCTCATCAGCTTCGGGCTGATGCGGCTGATCCCCGGGGACCCTGCGGCGGCCATCGCCGGCGTCTCCGCCACGCCGGCCGAGATCGAGCGGTTGCGCCGGGATCTCGGCCTCGACCAGCCGATCCACCTGCAACTGCTCGACTACTACGAAAAGCTGGCGCGGGGCGACCTCGGCACCTCGCTCCTGCTGGGCAAGGGCGTCTTCGCCGCGACCATGGACCGCCTACCGGTGACCCTCGGCCTCTCGCTCTACGCGATGGTCTTCACCCTGCTGATCGGCATCACGAGCGGCATCGTTGCCGCGCTGCGGCAGAATTCCTGGGCGGACCAGGCGGCGATGATGTTCGCCATGATCGGCATCAGCGTGCCGAACTTCTTCCTCGGCCTGATGATGATCATCCTGTTCGCGGTGCATCTCGGCTGGCTGCCTTCGGGCGGCTACGTCGCCTTCGGCGAGGACCCGTTCGGCTGGCTTGCCAGCACGACCATGCCGGCCTTCTCGCTCGCGCTGCTGCAGGCGGGGCTGCTCGCGCGCATCACGCGCTCCTCGATGCTCGAGGTGCTGCGCCAGGACTATATCCGCACCGCGCGGGCGAAGGGCCTGCCGAAGCGCAAGGTGGTGCTCAAGCATGCCCTGTCGAACGCGCTGATCCCGATCGTCACGGTCGTCGGCATCATCGTCTCCCTGCTGCTGTCCGGCGCGGTGGTGACCGAATCCCTCTTCTCGCTGCCGGGCATGGGGCAGTTGCTCACGCAATCGGTCCTGAGCCGCGACTACCCGATGGTGCAGGGGGGGCTGCTGCTGGTCACGACCTTCCTCGTCATGGTGAACATCTCGGTCGACGTGATCTATGCCGTGCTCGACCCCAGGGTGCGCTATGAGTGAGGCGGCCGCCGACGCCGAGGGCATCGCCCTTCGGCGCGAGCATCCGGCGCGGGCGACGCTGCGGCGGCTGTTCCGCCACCGCCTCTTCGTCACCGGGCTGGTCCTCTTCGGCGTCGTCGCGGGCATCGCGATCGCGGCGCCCTGGATCACCACCGCCGACCCGCAGCGCCTGTCGATGCGCAACAAGTTCCTCCCGCCCGGGGAGGCCTGGATTTTCGGCACCGACAATTTCGGCCGCAGCCTGTGGTCGCGCGTCGTCTGGGGCGCGCAGCTCTCGATGATGATCGGCGCCTCGGTGGTCGCGCTGAACGCGGTGTTCGGGACGCTGATCGGGGCGCTGGCCGGGTATTTCCGCCGCCTCGACAACGCGCTGATGCGGGTGAACGACGCGCTCATGGCCTTCCCGGCGATCCTGCTCGCGATCGCCGTCACCTCGGTGCTGGGGCCGTCCACGCTCAACGTCATCCTGGCGCTGTCGATCGTCTACATCCCGCGCACCGCGCGCATCGTGCGTTCCTCGGTCATCGTGCTGAGGGAGATGGAATACGTGCAGGCGGCAGTCGCCGCCGGGGCGGGGCATTGGCGCATCCTGCGCCACCACATCCTGCCCAACGCCATGGCGCCGATGATCGTGCAGCTCTCCTTCCTCTTCGCCTATGCCGTGCTGTCGGAGGCGACGCTCTCCTTCCTCGGCGTCGGCGCGGTGCCGCCCACGCCCACCTGGGGGAACATCATGGCCGAGGGCCGCGACTTCATGCGCGAAGCCCCCTGGATCATCACCATCCCCGGCGTCGCGCTGATGGTCACGGTGATGGGCCTCAACCTCCTCGGGGACGGGCTGCGCGACGTGCTCGACCCGCGGCTCAGGATCCAGCAGTGAATCTGCTCGAGGTCCGCGGCCTGACCACCGCCTTCATGACCGGGCGGGGCGAGGTGAACGCCATCGAGGAAGTCTCCTTCTCCCTGAAGGAAGGCGAGATCCTCGGCATCGTCGGCGAATCCGGCTCGGGGAAGTCGGTCACCGCGCTCACCATCATGGGCCTGCTGCCCCAGCCGCCGGCGCGCGTCGCGGCGGGGGAGGTCGTCTTCAACGGGCAGGACCTCACCGCCATGTCCGACCGCCAGATGCAGGCCGTCCGCGGTCCCGGGATCTCGATGATCTTCCAGGAGCCGATGACCTCCCTGAATCCGGTCTTCTCCATCGGCGACCAGATCATGGAGACGATCGCCGCGCATGAGCGCCTGTCCCAGGCCGATCTGCGCAGGCGCGCCATCGACATGCTGGACAAGGTGGGCATTCCCTCGGCCTCGAAGCGCCTCGACGACTATCCGCACCGGATGTCGGGCGGGCAGCGGCAGCGGGTGATGATCGCCATGGCGCTCGCCTGCAATCCGAAGCTGCTGATCGCGGACGAACCCACCACCGCGCTCGACGTGACGATCCAGGCGCAGATCCTCGACCTGCTGATGGACCTGCGCGACGAGTTCGGCATGGCCATCATGGTCATCACCCACAACATGGGCGTGATCGCCGAGACGGCTGACCGCGTGCTGGTGATGTACGCCGGCCGGGTCATCGAGGAAGCGCCCGTCGCGCAGGTCTTCGACCGCCCGCTGCATCCTTATACGCGCGGGCTGCTGGAATGCGTGCCCTCGCTGACGGAGGACAAGCCCCGCCTGGTCGCCATTCCCGGCACGCTGCCCGAACCCGCGCGCCGCCCGCCCGGCTGTCGCTTCGCGCCCCGCTGCGCCCATGCGCTGCCGTCCTGCGCCGCCTCCGTTCCCGTGCTCGAGGTGCTGGAACCTTCGCACACCGCCGCCTGCTTCCGCGCGAAGGAGCTGGCGCCGGCATGACCACGCCGCTGGTGGCCGCGACCGGCCTGTCCAAGCATTTCGAGATCGGCGGCGGCGGCTTCCTCGGCCTGCGGAAGGCCCTGGCACTCAAGGCGGTGGACGAGGTCTCCTTCGCCGTCAGCGCCGGCGAGACGCTCGGCCTCGTCGGTGAATCCGGCTGCGGCAAGTCCACCCTCGGCCGCCTGCTGCTGCGGCTGATCGAGCCGACGTCGGGCACCGTCACCTTCGACGGCAACGACATCACGCATGTGGGTCGCATGGAGATGCGCGGCTATCGCCGCTCCATGCAGATCATCTTCCAGGACCCCTATGGCGCGCTGAACCCGCGCATGTCGGTCGAGGACATCATTGCCGAGCCGCTCGTCATCCATGGCGAGCGCGCCGGCGCGGAGACGCGCCGCAAGGTGACGGAGATGCTCGGCAAGGTCGGCCTGCCGGCGCGCGCCCTCGACCGCTTCCCGCACGAGTTCTCCGGCGGCCAGCGCCAGCGCATCGGCATCGCCCGCGCGCTGATCCTGCACCCGCGGCTGATCGTCTGCGACGAAGCGGTCTCCGCGCTGGACGTCTCGGTGCAGGCGCAGATCGTGAACCTGCTGCAGGACCTGCAGCGGGAGATGGGGCTGACCTATCTCTTCATCGCGCACGACCTCTCCGTCGTACGGCACATCTCCGACCGCGTGGCGGTGATGTATCTCGGCAAGGTGGTCGAGGTCGCGGACAAGAAGACGATCTACGCCGCGTCCCTGCACCCCTACACCCAGGCGCTGATCGCCGCGGTGCCGGCGCAGCATCCTGCGCAGCGCTCGCGCGGCCGGCGCCAGCGCATCGCCGGCGACATCCCCTCCGCGCTCAACCCACCCTCCGGCTGCCGATTCCATACGCGCTGCCCGCACGTCATGCTGGTCTGCCGCGAGCGCGCGCCGGCCTTGCGCGAGGTCGCCGCCGGCCACCAGGTCGCCTGCCACCTGACCGATACCTGAGGAACGCCATGTCCCAACAACGGAAGTCCCGCCTGGTCCCGGAAGTGGATTTCTCGAGAGACGGCAAGCAGACGGGCTTCATCCGCCTGTTCCATTCGACCCATGATTCCGCCTACGGCTTCCTGCCCATCCCCATCGTCGTCGTGAAGAATGGCGACGGGCCCACCGCGCTCTTCACCTCCGGCAACCATGGCGACGAGTACGAGGGCCAGGTCGCACTGACCAACCTGATCAAGTGGCTCGAACCCGGCATGATCAGGGGCCGCGTCGTCATGATGCCGATGGCGAACTACCCGGCCGCGCTGATCGGGCGCCGCGTCTCGCCGATCGACGACCTCAACATGAACCGCATCTTCCCCGGCGACCCCGATGGCACGGTCACGCGGCAGATCGCGCACTACATCGACAGCGAGCTCATCCCGCTCGCCGACCTGGTGATCGACCTGCATTCGGGCGGTTCCTCGCTGAACTACATCCCGACGGCGCTGGCGAAGCAGTCGGCGGATCCGGGGCTGTTCCAGAAGCAGCTCGCGGCGCTGCGGGCCTTCGGCGCGCCCTACACCTACATCCAGGGCGGTGCGCAGGGGCAGGGGGGCGACCAGACGCTCGGGTCCGGTGCAGACCGGCGCGGCAGGATCGCGCTCGGGACGGAACTCGGCGGCGCGGGGGCAGTGAACGCATCCGGCCTTGCGATCGCGGAGCGCGGCCTGCGCAACCTGCTTGCCCATCTCGGCATCCTCGGCCAGGAGCATTTCGTCGCCCCTCCGGCGCCGACGCGCTTCCTCGATGTGCGCGGGCCCGAGATGTACGTCTACGCGCCCGAGAACGGCGTCTTCGAGCCGCTGGTCGAACTCGGCGATACCGTCGTGCCAGGCACGCCCGCCGCGCGGATCCATGTGCCCGAAACGCCCTGGCTGCCGCCGGTCGAGATTGCCTTCAAGGCGGGCGGGATCGTCATGTGCAAGCGCATCCCGGCACGGACCAGGCGCGGCGACTGCCTGTTCCATCTGGCCGCGGATCTTCCGCTCTGACCCAGGGCCTGCGCGGGGCGGGTCAGACCTCGACGGCGGCGAGCTCGGTGGCCACTTCGAGCGTCGCGACCTGGTTCCGTCCATTGTGCTTCGCGCGGTAGAGCGCGGCATCGGCGCGTTCCACCCACTGGCTGACGGCCTCGCCGGGCTCGTAGCGCGCCGCGCCGATGGAGACGGTGATGCTGCCGATCGGTTCGGCGTTCGCGCGCAGCCGGATGCGGCGGGCCGCGAGCGCCGCGCGCAGTGTCTCGGCATGGGCGATGGCTTCTGCGAGGCTGGTCGCCGGCATGAGCAGGGCGAATTCCTCGCCGCCGTAGCGCGCGGCACGGGCGGGTTCGGGGCGCGTTTGCGCGAGGATCGCGGCGACGAACTGGATCACCGCGTCCCCGACCGCATGGCCCCAGGTATCGTTGACGCGCTTGAAATGATCGATGTCGATCATCAGCAGGCAGAGCGCCTCACCGTTGTTCATCGCCTGCCCGGCATGGTCCAGGACCATGGCATCGAAGGCGCGGCGGTTCGGCAGCGCCGTCAGCGCATCGGTCATCGAGGCATGCTGCGCGGCGGCCAGTTGCCGTTCGAGTTCCGCGATCCGTTCGCCCGAGGTGTTCAGTTCGGCGCCGAGATGCGTCGAGCGTGCGGAGAGGGCGGCGGTTTCCGCCGCCAGCTCTGCGATCAATCCGGCAAGGCCGCTTGCGCCGCTCTCGATACCCGCGGCGGCGGCGCTCAGGCGGTTGCCGTAGCGGTCGGCGTCGGCGCCCGCCTCGAGGATGCGGGTCGCCGCCGCGCGCAGGGTGGAGCGGGCCTCGCGCGCCGCTTGCCGGCTCGGGTGGTTCGTCAGGAAAAGGTCGTGCAACTCGGCCATCATGTAGCTGTCGACGACGCGCCGGTTCGACAGTGCGACCGAGAGCAGGCGCCGCAATCCGGCATGGGTTCCGGCGTGGAATTCGAACCAGACGGCGTAGTTGACCGGGGTCGGCGGCAGCCCGTGATGCCGCATGGATTCCATCGCCGCCGCACCGTGCGCCGTTGCGTTTCCCGAATGCGACTCCTGCATGCCCTTCCCCAAGGCGGCCATGCCGCCAGACTGCGGGCTGGCCGTGAATCCTTGGTTATCCGGGGCGATGCGGGCGGGCTGGCGTCCCCGAGAGGATTCGAACCTCCGGCCCCAGGATTAGGAATCCTGTGCTCTATCCTGCTGAGCTACGGGGACCCGCCATTGCCTTCATACCACGGCCTCAGCGTCGCCGGAACCGCTCCACCGCAGAGACCAGCGCCGTCCGCACACCCGGCTCGAGCGCCGAATGCCCGGCATCCGGAACGATGGTCAGCCGTGCGCCGGGCCAGGCGGCGGCAAGCTCGAAGGCCGTCTCCGGCGGGCAGACCATGTCGTAGCGCCCCTGAACGATCTCCGCCGGAATATTGGCGATGCGGTCGACGCGGCCGAGCAGCCCCTCGGGCGGCAGGAACAGGTCGTGGGCGAAGTAGTGCGCCTCGATCCGCGCCAGCCCCAGCGCCGTGCGGTCCTGTGCGAAGGACGCCACGGTCTCGGGGGAAGGCAGCAGGGTCGAGCAGGAGCCCTCATACTGGCTCCAGGCCCGCGCCGCCGGCAGGTGCACCGCAGGGTCCGGGTGGCAGAGCCGCTTCAGATAGGCCCCGAGGAGGTTCTCCCGCTCACGCTCCGGCAGGTGTTCCGCGAAGGCGGACCAGGCGTCGGGAAAGACCCGCTTCAGCCCGGTGAGGAACCATTCCACTTCCGCCCGCCGCCCGAGGAAGACCCCGCGCAGGACGCAGCCGATCACCCGCTCGGGGTGTTCCTGCGCATAGGCAAGCGCGAGTGTCGAACCCCAGGACCCGCCGAACAGCAGCCAGCGTTCGATGCCGAGGAAGCGGCGCAGCGTCTCGATGTCCGAAACGAGGTGCGGGGTGGTGTTCTCGCGCAGTTCCCCCAGCGGACGGGATCGCCCGGCGCCGCGCTGGTCGAATATCACGACGCGCCAATGCCCCGGGTCGAAGAAACGCCGATGCACCGCCCCGGCGCCGGCGCCGGGGCCGCCGTGCAGGAACAGGACCGGCTGGCCGCGTGGGTTGCCGACCTGCTCCCAATACATGACATGCCCGCCGGACAGCGGCAGCAGGCCGGTTTCGTAGGGTGCGATATCGGGGAAAAGGTCGCCGCGCGGCATGGGCGAACATGTGCCCAACCGCGCGCAGCCGTGCAATGCCAGAACGTTGTCCGAATTCCGGTTGGCCCTTTTCTGGTCTAGGGTGGTCCTCCCATGGCCGAGACGCCCTCCGCCTCGTCCCGTTCCGCCGCCGCGGGCCAGACCACCTGCGGCGTCTGCGGGCACGAGAGCCGCCAGTCACCGTTCCGCCCGCCGCCGCCCGAGCAGGCGCCGGATCTCGACCTGCGTCCCGGCGAGCCGGTCCGCTCGACGATGGCGCGCTGGCTGCAGCAATGTCCCCATTGCGGCTATGCGGCGCCCTCCATCGCCAAGGCCCATCCGGCCGCCGCCGCGGCCGTCTCCGCCGCGCCCTTCCGCGCCCTGATCCAGGATTCCAGCCACCCGCCGCTGGTCCGCCGCTTCCTCGCCTGGGCCCATGTGCTCGAGGAAACGGGGGCCCTGCATGCCGCGGCCGAGGCCACGCTGCATGCTGCCTGGGTCGCCGATGACACCTTCCAGCCGGGCCTCGCCGCGATGCTGCGGCAGGATGCGGTAGCCCTCTGGCGCAGCGGCCCGCCGCTCGATCTCGAGCAGACGGTGCGGGTGGTGGATGCGCTCCGCCGATGCGAGGCCTGGGAGGATGCGGAGGCCACCGCGGCCGAACTCGCGGGCCTGTCCCTATCCGAGGCGGTCGGCCAGGTGATCGCGCTGGAACGGCGGCTGATCGCGGCGCATGACGCCGGGCGGCACACCATGGCCAGCGCCCTGCCGCCACCGTCGCGCCGGCCGCACGCCACGCATCGGCGGCGCGATCCCGCCGCCGGCGGCCTCTTCGCCTGGCTGAGGCGCCTTTTCCGCAAGGGTTGATCCCGTGGGGCCTTGCGTTCTTTCGCGTGCTGGAATTAGGATACAATATAACATCACATCACATATGAGGCTATCGTGCTTCGACGCTCCTTCCTCGCCATGCCGGCACTGCTCGTCGCCGGGCGCGCCCAGGCCCAGGGCACCGGCCGCCTCGCCGTGGTCGCCTCCTTCTCGATCCTCGGGGACATGGCAGCGCAGCTCGGCGGGGACCGCATCGCGCTGCGCGTGATCGCCGGGCCCGACAAGGATGCGCACACCTTCCAACCCCGGCCTTCCGACGTGGCGGCGCTGCGTGATGCGGGCCTCGTCGTCCGGAACGGGCTCGGCTTCGACATATGGATGGACCGGCTGGTCCGCGCCTCGGGCTTCCGCGGGCGCGTCGTCACGGCGACCGAGGGCATCACGCCGCGCGCCATGGATGGCCACGACCACGACCACGATCACGAGGGCGATGGTCGGCGCCAGGCCCATGCCGTGGGCCCGCGCAGCGTGCCCGACCCCCATGCGTGGCAGGACCTGCGCCTCGGCCAGTCCTATGTGCGCACCATCGCCGCGGCCCTGGCCGCGGCCGATCCCGCCGGCGAGGCGGCCTACCGGAGCCGCTCCGATGCGTATCTCGCCCGCCTCGCTGCGCTGGATGCCTGGGTGCGGGCGCAGGTCGCGACGGTGCCCGAGCCCCGCCGCCGCGTCGTCACCAGCCACGACGCCTTCGGCTATTTCGCGGCCGCCTACGGCATCGGGTTCCTGGCACCGCAGGGCATCTCGACCGAATCCGAGCCCTCGGCCGCCGACGTCGCGCGTCTGATCCGCCAGATCCGTGCCGAGCACATCACCGCCGTCTTCATGGAGAACATGACCAATCCCGCCATGCTGCGCCGCGTCGCCGCCGAGGCGGGTGTGCGGGTCGGCGGCCGCCTCTATGCGGATGCTCTTTCGGCCCCGGACGGCCCGGCCCCGACCTACGAGGCGATGTTCCGGCACAATGTGGGGCTGCTGGTCCCGGCGATGCGCGGCACGGCCTGATGCGGTTCGCCGTAGCTGCGGCGCTCGCCGCCCTCGTGGTGCCGGCCTTCGCGCAGGAAGCGCCGCCGCCCTCCGCCCAGGTCCGCTTCCCGCAATTCGGGGGCGAGATCGACCTTTCGATGATCGGCGTCGGCACCACCCGCGCCACCGACCCGGCGCGGGAGGGCGCAAGCGTCTTCCTGTTCGGGGAGGTCGCGCTCGGCCTCTCCCTCACCGAGGCCTTCTCGATCCAGGCCGTCGTCGCGACCGAGCCGATCGGGGAGGGCGATTCCACCGGCGGCTTCCCCGATGGCGGGCTGATCGGCTTCCGCCGCCAGGCGGCCTTCCTCGAGCAGTTCTATGCCGACTGGAAGCCCTCCCGGGAGCTGCGCCTGCAGGGCGGCATCCTCGTCGCACCCTTCGGCCGCGGCTATCACGACTTCCCGGGCATCCTGACAGCGGTCCGCGCCCACGAGGTCTACCTCGTGGACCAGGTGCTCGGCGGCGCCGGAACCTGGACCTGGCTCGACGATCCGCGCTACGGGCAGCACGACATTTCGGCCGCGGTCTTCACGCTCGACCGCTCCTTCCTGTCCTCGACGCTGATCACCTCCCGGTCCTGCTGCGATCCGCGCTACGAACGCTACAGCCGCAACACCGCGGCACAGGGCGGCCCCGGCAACAACGGCATCTTCAACAACTTCGCCATCGCCCTCGACGGCGACGGCATCCCCTGGCTGCCCGGCTTCTCCTATCACCTGGCGCTGCTGTCCCAGGCGCCGGGATCCGACGGCACGGCGCGGGAATGGGGCTATGCGGCCGGCCTCCGCTACCAGCATCGCTGGGATCGCGAGCAGGCGACGCTGTTCTTCGCCGAGGCCGTGCAGTTCCGCAACGCCGGCGGCCGCCCTGAGGTCGAGGTCGAGACCACCGCCTTCGACCCCGACACCGGCGAGGAGACGGCTGCCGCCGGGACCACGACGCTGGCGGAACGGCAGACCTTCTTCACCCTCGGCGTGCAGCACCGCATCGGCCCCTGGCGCGCCACCGTCGCATGGCAGCAATGGCAGAGGAAGCGCAGCGTGGAGCCGGTGCCGAACGAGACCTGGATCGAGGTCTCGGTCGGACGGGAGATCGGCGCGGGCTTCGGGCTCGATGTCGGCTACCAGTATGCGCGGCAGGTCATCGACGAAGGGCCGGAGCGCGGCACCGACCACGCCATCCTCGCGCGGCTGCGCTATCGCGGCGGCTTCTGATCGCCGCGACGGCGTGCCAGGGTCGGCCATGGCTCCGGACGTCCCGCCGCACTGGCTGCACCCGCCCGACATTGCCGCTGCGCGCGCCGCGCAGATGGAGATGGCGGCGCGCATCGTCGTCGAGGACGACCTGCCGCCGCGCCTGCTGCGCCTCGGCGGCGCCGATGTCAGCAACACGCGCTTCGATCCCCTGAAGCGCGTCTACGCGGCGCTGGTGACGCTCGATGCGGCAGGCGGCGCCTTGCTCGCTACCGCCTCCGAGGCGCGCCGCGCCGACTTCCCCTACGTGCCCGGCTATCTCGGCTTCCGCGAGGTGCCCGCGCTCGTCGCCTGCTGGTCGCGCCTCGCCGTGAGGCCGGACGTGATCCTGGTGGACGGGCAGGGCATGGCCCATCCGCGCGGCGTGGGCCTCGCCTGCCAGCTCGGCGTCATCCTGGACGTGCCGACCGTCGGCGTGGCCAAGTCGCTGCTGGTGGGGGAGGGCGAGCCGGGCCCCGAGGCCGGCGACACGGCGCCGCTGACCTGGAAGGGCCGGCGCATCGGCACGGCATTGCGGACGCGGCGCGGGGCGCGGCCGGTCTATGTCTCGGTCGGGCACCGCGCCTGCCTGGCGACGGCGACGCGCATCGTGGCCGAGGCGACGCAAGGCCGCCGGCTGCCGGGGCCGATCCGGGCCGCGCATGCCGCGGCCAACGCTGCGCGCCTCGGCGCCTGACCGCCTGGTCCCGCGGCGCGACCTTGCGCCGGGAACCGCGGATTTCCCGCCAAGCTTGCGATTTGGCTTGTTTTTGCGCCTGCGAAGGGTCATGTTCCGGTCATCGCGCGGCAAGGCCGCGCG
>JAFADX010000103.1 GCA_023424475.1 Pseudomonadota bacterium | reverse complement strand
ATCTCGGCCGGGCGGCGCAGCGCCGCGGTGGCGCTCTGGCTCGGGCGACAGGGGGTGCGGACGGTGCATTGCATGGCGCCGGGTTTCGGCGGATCGCGCTTCGACCTGCTGGTGATCGGGCGCCACGATTTGCCGCCCGCGGCGCCGAACATCCTGCCCATCCTCGGCGCCACCCATCGCATGAGCCCCGCCCGCCTGGCCGCCGCGCGGGAGGAATGGGGCATGTTCGCGGCCTTTCCCGGCCCGCGCGTGGCCCTGCTGCTGGGCGGCCCGCCGCGCGGGGAGGGCATGGCCCCCGAGACCGCCGCCGCCATCGCCCGGCAGGTGGCGGGCTTCGGCGGCAGCGTGCTCGCCACCGGGTCTCGGCGCACCGGCCGTCCGGCGGAATCGGCGGTGGCAGAGGTGCTGGCCGACCGGCCCCACCACCTGCATCGCTGGGGCACCGGCGGGCCCAACCCCTATGCCGGGCTGCTCGCTTGGGCGGATGTGGTGGTGGTGACGGGGGATTCCGTCTCCATGGTGTCCGAGGCGCTCGCCACCACCGTGCCGGTCTTCATCGCCGATCCGGGCGGGCTCGGGGAACGCCATCGCCGCCTGCACCGCAGCGTCTTCGAGGCCGGCCAGGCCCGTCCGCTCGAGGAGGCGCCGACGCCCTTCGCACGGGAACCCTTCGACGAGACAGGCCGTGTCGCCTACGAAATAGCGGAGCGCTTCCTGCACTGAAGGGGGTCACGCCGCCATGCGCCCGACGATCGCCGCCGCTCTCCTCGCCCTGCTTGCCGGCGGGGCCCAGGCCCAGCAGGTGCCGCGGCCCTCGGTGCGGGCGCCGGCGGCGCCGCTGATCGCCTGCCCGCCGCAGATCCAGGTCGAATCCGGCGACCGGCCGGTGGTGCCGCAGGGCTGGACCCTGCGCGCGGAACGCCAGATGCACTGGCTGCGCGGCGCCGATCTCTTCGAAGGCGATCCGGCCGAACTCGCCCAGCTCCGCCCCGCGGAAGACCGTCGTGCCCATCGCGAATGGTGGGACATCTTCGACAATGGGCGGCCCTACGTCCTGATCTGTCGCTATGAGGGCCTCGAAGCGGGCCTTCAGGCCGAGGTGCCGCGCGCCGCCAGGCGCTGCGAGGTCCGCGCGGTCCGCGGCGAGGGCCGTGGCGTCCGCTTCGGGCGGGAGGTCACCGGCCCCGACCGCATCGAGGCCGATTGCCGCTGAGCATTCCCGAAGCGGCCCTCGCCCTTATGCCAAGCGCCCGAAGGTTTCACCTTCGTGCCCCTCATGCGCCGGGCGGGCCGCATCCGCGGCCCCTGGCTTCGCCGCTGCTGCGGCGGCGTCCGTTCGGGCGTCGGGCCCTCCGGGCCGCGGGCCCGACCTTCGTCCCCTGGGTATCAGGCTGCCGCCGACCGTCGTGTCGCCCGCAGCAGCATGACGGCGACGACGCCGATGGCGATGCCCGCGACGTCGGTCATCCCCTCGGGGATCAGCAGCAGCAGCCCGCCGATCCCCAGCAGCACGCGCCCCCAGGCCGGGGTCGGACCGATCCGGTACACATAGCCCTCGAAGGCCGAGGCGAGCAGCAGCACCGCCACCGAGGCGGTCGCCACCGCCTGGATGATGGTCGGCAGGTCGCCGTGCAGGATCAGCGCCGGCTGGAGCACGAAGAGCACCGGCAGCAGCAGCAGCAGGAAGCCGATGCGCAGCGCCATCAGGCCCGTGATCATCGGCGAGGACTTGGCGATCGAGGCCGCGGCGATCGCCGCGAGCGCCACCGGCGGCGTGATGAAGGAGACGATGCCCCAGTAGAGCACGTAGAGATGCGAGGCCATCGGATCGAGCCCCGCCTGCACCAGCGCCGGCGCCAGCACGATGGCGAGGAAGATGTAGCAGGCCGAGGCCGTCATCCCCATGCCGAGGATGAAGGAGGTCAGGGCGCCGAAGAAGAGCAGCAGCGCGACGTTCCCCGCGGCGTATTGCACCAGCTCCCGCGAGAAGGAATTCGCCACGCCCGTCACCGACAGCGCGCCGATGATGAGGCCGATGCCCGCGATGAGCGAGACGAGCTGCGCCACCGCCTGCCCCGCATCCACCACCAGGCCGCAGAAGCTGCGCAGATTGAAGCCGGTGGATCCCCGGCGCACCACCGCGACGAACAGCAGGAACAGCGAGACCCAGTAGGGCGCCTCCGCCTCGATGCGGAAGGCCAGCAGCAGCACCGTCAACGCGACGATGGCGAAGAGGTAGTACCAGCCCGACATCAGCGTCGTGGCGAGCGGCGGCACTTCGTCGCGGCCGACACCCATCAGGCCGTTGCGCACGGCATAGAGGTCGGTCTGGAGGAACAGCGCCGCATAGTAGAGGAGCGACGGCAGCACGGCGGCGACCATCACCTCGGAGTAAGGGACGTTCAGGAAGTTCGCCATGATGAAGGCGGCCGCGCCCATCACCGGCGGCATCAGCGCGCCGCCGGTCGACGCGCAGGCCTCGACCGCGCCGGCATAGTGCGGCGCGTAGCCGCAACGCTTCATCGTGGGAATGGTCAGCGTGCCCGTGGTCAGCACGTTGGAGGTCGGGCTGCCGGACAGCATGCCGAAGGTCGCCGAGGAAATCACCGCGACCTTGGCCGGCCCGCCGCGGCTGGTGCCCATCAGCGCCAGCGCGAAATCCATGAAGAAGGTGGCGCCGCCGGTCGCCGAGAGCACCACGCCGAAGACCAGGAAGCCGATCAGCGTGTCGGACACCACCTGCATCGGGATGCCGATGACGCTTTCGGTGCCGAAGACGTGCTCCTGGATCGTCGCGTCGAGCGGCAGCTGCACGCCCCAGAGGAATCCCGGCATGGAATCGGCGAAGAGCGGATAGGCGCCGAAGATGAGGCAGGCGAAGAACAGCACGATCTCGCCCGTCCGCCGCACCCCTTCGAGGATGAGGACGAGGAAGGCGGCGGCCACGACGGTCGCGTAGCCGGGCGCCTGGGCGTTCCAGCCGCGCAGCTGGATCGTCAGCGCCTGGGTCGCGAGCCAGGTGCCGATCGCGAGGATCGCCGCCGCCAGCACCCAGTCGAACCAGGGCACATGCGACTTCTGCCGCTTCGTCGCCGGGAAGGCGAGGAAGGCGAAGGCGCCGAAGCAGCCGATCACCATGTAGTAGTAGGCGGTGCTGATCGGGCGGAAGCCGCCGAAGCCGATGTTGAAGATCTGGTTGATCGACAGCAGCAGCCCGACCGAGGACAGCACGAAGGCCGCCCAGAAGGGCTTGCCGGCCAGCCGGGTGGACCGGGCCTCGGGATCTTCCGGGATGGGCGGGGCGATGTCGGCGCTGCTCATGCTGTTCGACCGTGTTGGCCGGGCGAAGGAACGCGAACGCCGCCGGCAGGATTGCCGGCGGCGCCGCTCACCCCCGTCGCGGCGGTGTCAGCTCAGGGACGCGATGACGGCGGCCCGGCGCTCGCCCCAGGCATTGGCGAAGTCCGTCTCGGAGAGGTTGCGCGAGCGGGCGCCGGGCAGGAACTCCGCCCAGGCCGCGCGCAGCGCCTGCAGGCGGCGCAGCGAGCGGTCCTGCCACTGCTGCGTCTCCGGCTTCCAGATCCCGGCCTCGCGCAGGTAGCGGATGGCGCCGTCGTGGAAGGGCGCGTCCATCGGCGGCGTGCCGGCGAGGTTCATCGCCCAGCGCGGCATGATCGGGTTCGAGCCCTTGAACATGTCGAAGGTGTCGGCCAGCGCCTTCATCATGGCGTGGACCTGATCGCCGGGCGTGTCGGCATTCACGGTGATCATGGGGTAGCGGTAGCCCATGACGTTCACCGGGTTCTGCTCCGACATGCCGGCGCCGACCGTCTCGGCGAAGGGTTCGACGAAGGGCACGGCGCGCTGCGCACGGGCCCAGCCCTCGCGGTTGTTGGGGTCGAGCTGCACCCAGGAGATGCCGCGCGGGCTCGCTTCCAGTTCGCGCAGCACAGCGGCGGCGGGCGCCGCGCCGGCACAGTCGGCGCGGCCCTCGATCAGCGCGCGCAGGCTCGCGGCGTAGGAGGGGAACTGCACGAGTTCCACGTCGTTCAGCGTCAGGCCGGCGAAGGCGAGGATCGGCTCGATCTTGATGTTGACCGAGGAATTGGCCGGCACCCAGGCAAGGCGCTTGCCCTTCATGTCCTCGGGCTTGGTGATGCCGCTTTCCTTCGTCGCGACGACGGAGAAGGCGTTCTTGCGCCCGGCCAGCACGCGGAAATCCTGCGGGCCCCAGTCCGGGGCGGCGTATTCGTAGAGGCCCTCGGCGGCGAAGTAGAGTTCGTTCGCGAGCCAGGCATGGGTGACGCGCTTCTGCTTCAGCGGCAGCACGCGGCCGATCGAGGTGCCCGAAGGCTGCAGCCGGACGCGGGTGCCATAGGCGCGGCCCATCGCGTCGGCGACGGCCGAGGCTTCGACATAGCCGGTGGAGCCGACGTCATAGACCGCCCAGATCATGGTCGCGGGAAGATGCTGGATCTGGCGCTGCTGCGCGAGCGACGGGCGTGCCAGCGCGGCGGCACCGACGGCAGCGGTCGCCGCGAGCGCGGTTCGGCGGGTGATCATGGCGTCTCCGGTCCCAATCCGTTCTTGATGAGCGGTCCACACTTCCACCAGGACGGCGGAGGCTGTCAACGCGCCGGGGCGGGTTCCCCGGGATCGGGCAGCAATGCGTCGGGAATTTCATCCGGCGCGGCGCCGAGCGGATCGCGCGGCAGCACGCGATGCGCGAGTACCATCGCCGCCAATGCACGCCTTTGGGGCAATCCGACGCGCGCGGCCTCCCACGCCATCGCCGTGGCGGAGGCGACGTTGTAGAGGCCGGTCGCGGCCTGGCGCGCGAGGACCGGGCCGCCTTCGCCGCCGGCATGGCGGGCGAGCGCGAAGGCGCGCTCCGTCGCGTCGGCGAGGTGCGGCAGGCTCTCGGGCGTCGCGGCGCGCAGCGCGCCGAGATGCGCTTCGAGCGCCTCGAGCGAGCCTTCGCGCGCGGCCGCGCGCAGCACGTCGAGCGCGACGATGTTGGAGGTGCCTTCCCAGATCGAGCCGAGATGCGCGTCGCGGACCAGGCGGGCATCGGGGAAGTCCTCGATGTAGCCGCAGCCGCCGCGCACCTCCATCGCGTCGCCCGTGACGACGCGGGCGTCGCGGCAGGCGCGGAACTTGATCAGGGGCGTCAGGATGCGCAGCAGCGCATAGGCGCCGGCTTCGCCGCCATCGGATCGGCGCAGCGCGTCGGCGGTCTGGAACACCATGGAGCGGGCCTGCTCCGCGCGCACCAGCATCTTCGCGAGCTGGCGGCGCATCAGCGGCAGGCTGACGATCGGCGCGCCGAAGGCGATGCGGCGATGGGCGATGTAGAGCGCCTCGGTCACCGCCTTGCGCATCATCCCGGCCGCGCGCACGCCGTTCGACAGGCGGGAGTTGTTCACCATGTCCGCCATCTGGCGCATCCCCGCCCCGGGCGCGCCGATCATCCAGGCGGTCGCACCTTCGAGCCTGATCTCGCCGGAGGCCATGGAGCGCGTGCCGAGCTTCTCCTTCAACCGCACGATGCGGTAGCGGTTCGCGGAGCCGTCGGGAAGCACGCGCGGCAGCAGGAAGAGCGAGACGCCCTTGATGCCGGAGGGCGCGCCGTCCGGGCGCGCGAGCACCATCGCGAGCTCGGCGTCGGCATTGGAGCAGAACCACTTGTCGCCGGTCAGCGCCCAGGAGCCGTCGGCATTCGGCGCCGCCGTCACCGCGGTGTTCGCGATGTCCGATCCGGCGCCCTGCTCGGTCATGAACATCGCGCCCTGGAACAGCTCGTCCAGGTCCTGCGAGGTGAGCGAGGGCAGGTAGCGGTCGATGAGATCCTGCGAACCGAACTTGCGCAGCGTGCGCGTCAGGCTGTCGGTCATCGAGACCGGGCAGCAGAGGCCGAATTCCGCCTGCACGAAGAGGTAGGTGATGGCGTATTTCGCCGCGGCCGGCATGGGCTGCGGCCAGTCGAGCACGCCGCCGCGGTGCGACAGGGCGGCGAGGCCGTAGTCGCCGAAGGCGACCTTCTCGAGCTCGCGGTAGGCCGGGTGGTAGGCGATCGACTGGCTGTCCTCGCCGCGGCGGGTGCGGGCATGCAGGACCGGCGGATGGATGTCCGCCGTCGTCGCGAGGTCGGTCAGGCGCCCACCGGCCATGGCCCCGAGCCGGTCCAGATGCGGGGCGAGATGGGCGAGCAGGTCCTGCGGGAGATAGAGCGGCAGCAGCGCCGCGAGCGTCGGGTCTGCGCGGAACAGATTGAGGCCGTGGCTGTCTGGCACGGCCTCGGCCCCGACGGGTGCCGGTCGGTTCGGGCGGATCACGGTCATCGGCAGGTCCTCCGTTCGGAGGATAGGTGCCGCCCGCACCGCCCGAAGTCCAGAGCCGCGAGAGGAAGGGTGCCCGCCCCCCTTGTTACGACACCCGGAAGTTTCCGAATTGCCAGGGGTCGGAGGCGTCGATGTCCTCCGGGAAGAGCTGGCCGCGATCCTCGAGCGGCGTCCAGTCGGTGTAGACGCCGGCCATCTCGCCCAGGTAGGGGAAGCAGATCTCGAGCGCGCGGGCATGATCGAGCTCGTCGGCCTCGACGAGGCCGGCCCGCGGGTTCTCGATGGCGAAGACCATCCCGGCGAGCACGGCGACGCAGACCTGCAGGGAGGTCGCGTTGTTGTGCGGGCAGAGCGCGCGCGCCTCCTCGATCGTCAGGCGAGAGCCGTACCAGTAGGCACCCTTCCCGTGCCCCATCAGCAGCACGCCGAGCTCGTCCATGCCGGAGGTGATCTCCTCCATCATCAGCCGCTTCTCGGCCTGCAGGTCCCAGTTGCGGCCGGCGAACTCATGCACCGAGAGCACCGCGTCGTCGCAGGGATGGTAGGCGTAGTGCGCGGTCGGGCGATACAGCACGCGGCCGGCATCGTCGCGCAGCGTGTAGTAGTCGGCGAGCGAGATGCTCTCGTTGTGCGTGATCAGGAAGGAATGCATCGGCCCTTCCAGCGGCGTCCAGGACCGCACGCGCGTGGAGGCGCCGGGGCGCATCAGGTAGATCGCCGCGCCGCAGCCGAAATCGTGGCGTCGGCCGTCGGCGGGCATCGCCTTCTCGTGCGAGCCCCAGCCGAGCTCGGCCGGCTGGCAGCCCTCGCCGGTGAAGCCGTCGATCGACCAGGTGTTGACGAATTCGCCGCGCCGCTTCGGCCGGCCGGCGGCGACCTGGGTGTCGCGCTCGGCGATGTGGATGACCTTCACACCGAGGTCGCGCGCGAGCGTCGCCCATGCCTCGCGCGTCGCCGGCACCGCGGTGCCGTGGCCCGTGTCGCGCGCGATGTCGAGCAGCGCCTGCTTCACGAAGTGGGAGACGAGGCCCGGGTTCGCGCCATGCGTCATCACCGCCGTCGGCCCGGCGCCGTTCTTCAGCGCGAGCGCGCTCTCGCGCAGCGCGTAGTTCGACCGCTGCGAGGGCGTGAGCGACGGATCGGTGTAGCCGCCGGGCCAGGGCTCGACGCAGGTGTCGAGGTAGAGCGCGCCGATCTCCCGGCACAGCGCGGCGAGCGCGACCGAGGACACGTCCACCGACAGGTTCAGCAGGAAGTCGCCCTTCGACAGCCTGCCGCGCAGCACGGCCGCGTAGTTCTCCCGCGTCAGCGGCAGGACGGTGTGCGCGATGCCGTGTTCCGCCGCGATCGCCGCGCCGCGGTCGTCCGAGGTGACGATCTCGATCCGCTCCTTCGGCATGTCGATGTGGCGCAGGATCAGGGGCAGGACGCCCTGGCCGATCGAGCCGAAGCCGAGCATCACCAGGCGGCCGTCGAAGGCGGCATGCTTCATCGTCGATATTCCCTACGAAAGTCCGGTCAGGCGGCGCGGACGGCCGCGCCGTCCCCGTATCCTGGCGTCGCCAGCATGGGTGCGTCGGAAACTTCCGTGACAAGCGCACGGTCGAAGCCGTTGAAGGCGGTGCGCAGCGCGGTGCCATAGGCGCCGAGCTGGCCGATCTCGATCCAGTCGCCTTCGCGCACATCGGCCGGCAGCATCCACGGACCGCGCATGACGTCGGCGGAATCGCAGGTCGGGCCGAACAGGGTGAAGGCGCGCTCGACCTCGCTTGCGCCGCCTGCCGGCCGGACGAGGCGGTGCGGGAAGCGGAAGCCGGGCGCGCCCGCATCCGACAGCGCGCCATAGACGCCGTCATTGACATGGAGCGCATCGCCGCGGCGCTGCTGCACCTGCACGACGACCGAGGCACCGCCCGCCACCAGCGCACGGCCCGGCTCGGCCCAGAGGCGCACGCCGTCGGGCAGCAGCGCGGCTCCGGCGCGGATCGCATCCATGAAGGCCTCGAGCGCCGGCGGTTCGCTGCCGGGATAGGCGACGGGGAAGCCGCCGCCGACATCGACGATCTCGACGGCGACGCCGGACTCGGCGATCACCTGCGCCGCGAGCCCCATCGCGCGCGTCCAGGCCGCCGGATCGAGGCACTGCGATCCGACATGGAAGGACAGGCCGAGGCGAACGGCGTGCGGCCGCGCGGCGCGCAGCAGCGCGGCGGCTTCCGCCGGCGCGGCGCCGAACTTGCCCGAGAGGTCGTAGGCCGCGCTGCCCTTGGGCAGGGCGAGGCGCACCACAAGGCCGAGCGCGCCGCCGCCCCCGGTCTCCCCGAGGATCTTGGTCAGCTCGCCATCGGTGTCGAACACGAAGTCGCGCACGCCGTAGTCGCGCCAAGCGGCGCAGATGGCGGCACGGGCCTTCACCGGGTGCATGAAGTGGATCGCGGCCTCGGGGAACATGCTGCGCACGACGCGGACCTCGGCCTCCGAGGCGCAGTCGAAATGCGTCACGCCGCCGGCCGCGACGGCGCGCAGCATGGCCGGCTCGGCATTGCACTTCACGGCGTAGAGCACATCGCCCGGGAAGGCGGCCACGAAGGCGCGGGCGGCCGCCGTCACGGCCCGCGGGCGCAGGCAGTGCAGCGGCTCCTCCGGGCGCAGGACCGCGACCGCGGCATCGACGGTGCTGCGCCGGGGGGCGGCGGGGCGGTGCAGCGGCGCGACGGCGCCGCGGGGGCGGAACTGGGTCATCGCATCGGGACTTTCCGGGCAAGAAGGGCACCCGCCGCCGCGCCTCTCGGCCATCATGGCCGGGCGCGGCGGCGGGGAATGAGGGAGCCTGCCGGGCCATCCGCCGCGCGACGCCCCGCGACCCCCTCGGCGCGCGGGGCGCTTGGGGACGGGACGGCGACGCGGCTCGGCCGGTCAGGCGCTGCGTCTGATGCGACGGGTCTCCATCGCAAGGCGGCGGACAGGCGACACAGGCGGCTCCCTCGAACCTTCCGGCCCACGCTCATGGCCGGATCGAACAAAGGACGCGTCCCGTCGTTGCTTGTGGCCCGTCCGGACGTCGGGCCTCGCGGCACGTGCGATGGCGTCAGCGCCCCAACCTGGGCGCGGGCAGGGAAATATGCGGCCGACCCCCCGGTTTCAAGTGAAATCCTGCGGACCGACCATGAACGGAGCGCATATCGGCCGGAGAACCCCGCGGGATGGCCGGAAAGTCTTCGGCAAGGGGGCGCCGTCCCCTCGATCAGCCCCGCGCCGCCTGCAGGCAGAGATACTCCCAGCCGATCGTCGCCGCGGCGAGCGCGGTGATCTCCGCCACGTCATAGGCCGGCGCGACCTCGACCACGTCGGCCCCGCGGAAGTCGATGCCGCCCAGCCGTCTCAGGATCCCCTGCGCCTGCCAGGTCGCGAGGCCGCCGATCTCGGGCGTGCCGGTGCCCGGCGCGCAGGCCGGGTCGAGGCCGTCGATGTCGAAGGAGAGATAGGCCGGGCCGCTGCCCGCCACCCCGCGGATCCGCTCGGCGATCGCGGCCGGCGTGCTCTCGTGCACCTCCTGCGCCGGGACGATCGTCACTCCCTGGCCGCGGGTCCAGTCGTACATCTCGGGCCAGGCGGGGGCGCGGATGCCGACCTGGATCATGCGCTTCGGCGCGATCAGGCCCTCGGTGATGGCGTGCCAGAAGACCGAACCATGGGCGAAGCGCTGGCCGAAATTGTCCTCCGAGGTGTCGAGATGGGCGTCGATGTGGACGAGGCCCACCGGCTCGCCCAGGCGCTTCGTCAGCGCCCGCAGCAGCGGCAGCGTCACGCCGTGCTCGCCCCCGAAGGCGAGCAGGTGGTTCAGCCCGGCTGCCTGCTGCTCGATCAGCCGCAGGCTTTCGGGAATGTCGCCGAGGGCGATCCCGAACTCGCCGAGATCCGAGAGGTCGAGCGCGGTGGGATCGACGCCGCTGTCCGGATGGCGCCCGTCCGTCAGCATCCGTGCGGCCGCGCGGATGGCGCGCGGCCCGTCGCGCGTGCCGGCGCGGTTCGTGGTGCCGATGTCGAGCGGCACGCCGGCGACGCAGAAGGCGGCGCTGCGGTCGTCCGGGCGGGCGCCGAGATAGGCGTGCGGGGCGGCGAAGGTCACGGGCACGGGCATGACGCTGTTAAGCCCGGCACGCCTGCCTCTGTCCAGGCGGGCCGGAAGGCGCGACGGGCGGTGCAGGGCCGCCTGCGCGCCATCCGCGCGGCCGCTGCCGCCGCGTCTCGGTCCTGGCCGAAGGCCGGGATTGACCTTCGCGCCCGGCGGCGCAGCATCCGGGTTCCGCTGCAGGAGACCGCCGCCATGCCCGACCCGATGGACAAGCCCCAGTTCGACGCGCTGATGGCGCGCCACGGCCTGCCGCTGACCGAGGCCGAGAGGGAGGGCATCCGCGCCGTCTCCGGCCACATCCTGCAAATGGCCGAGCGCGTCCGCACGCCGCGCGAATGCTTCGCCGAGATGGCGGTGACCTTCGCGCCCAAGGGGGCGGCGCAATGATCCCGACCATCGCCGAGGCGGCGCGGCGGATCGCCGCGAAGCAGATCTCGCCGGTCGAACTGGCGAAGGACCGCCTGGCCAGGGCCGAGGCCCTGAATCCCGAACTCCACGCCTTCATCCGCTTCACGCCCGAACTCGCGGCGGAGCAGGCCAGGGCCGCCGAGGCGCGGCAGATGGCCGGCACGCTGAAGGGCCCGCTGGACGGCATCCCGATCGGGCACAAGGACATCTACGAGACCGCCGGCATTCCGACGACCGGCCATTCCCGCGTGCTCGAGCATCATGTGCCGAAGCGGGATGCCGCCGCGGTGCGCGCCTGGGCCGGGGCCGGGGCGGTGATGCTGGGCAAGCTCGCCACGCATGAATTCGCCTGGGGCGGGCCCTCCTTCGACCTGCCCTGGCCGCCGGCGCGCAACCCCTGGGACACCTCCCGCTTCACGGCCGGATCATCCTCGGGCACCGGCGCGGCGGTGGCGGCGGGGATCGTCTTCGGCGGCACGGGTTCGGATACCGGCGGGTCGATCCGCGGGCCGGCGGCGCTTTGCGGCACCGCGGGGATCAAGCCGACCTACGGGCTCTGCTCGCGCGTCGGGGTGCTGCCGCTCTCCCACAGCCTCGACACGGTCGGACCGCTCGCCTGGACGGTGGAGGACTGCGCGCTGCTGCTCGATGCTCTGACGGGCTACGACCCGGCGGACCCGTCCTCGGCCAACCGGCCGAAGCCCGACCTGATCTCCGGCCTCGGGAACGGCGTGAAGGGCCTGCGCATCGGCGTCATCCGCCACTTTCACGAGACGGACTGGAAGGTGAGCCCCGGCGTCGCCGCGGGCATCGCCCATGTGGCGCAGACGCTCGAGGATCTCGGCGCCATGGTGGCCGAGGTGAGCCTGCCGCCGCTGCAGGATTTCAACGCGGCCGGCTGGCTGATCCTCGCCGCCGACGCCTTCGCGGTGCACGAGCCCTGGCTGCGCACGAAGTACCGCGACTATGGCGAGATCCTGCGCGAGCGCCTGGCGCTGGCTGCCACCATCTCGGCCGCCGACTATCTGCAGGCGCAGCGCCGGCGGCGCGAATTGTGCGACGCCGTGGCGAAGGCCATGGAAGGCTGCGACCTGCTGCTGACCGCCGCCCAGCCCGCCGAGGCGCCGCCCATCACCGCGCCGGGCAAGTGGTCCTCCTTCGAGGTCGCGAACTTCACCATTCCCTTCAACCTGACCGGCCAGCCGGCGCTGACCGTCTGCGCCGGCTTCGGGGAGAAGGGGCTGCCGGTCGGCGCGCAACTGATCGGCCGACCCTTCGAGGACGCGACGGTGCTCCGCGCCGGCCACGCCTATGAGCAGGCCACCGCCTGGCGGGCCCGGCGACCCGCGCTGGCCGGCTGACCATGCGCGCCATGGCGCTGGACGCGGCCTCGCGTTCCGTGCGGCTGGAAAGCCGGGCGGTGCCGGCGCCGGGTCCGGGCCAGGTGCTGATCCGCGTCGCCGCCTGCGCCGTCTGCCGCACCGACCTGCACGTGGTGGACGGCGACCTGCCGCATCCGAAGCCGGGCGTGATCCCGGGCCATGAGATCGTCGGCTGCGTCGTCGCGCGCGGGGAAGGCGCCGATAGATACGCGATCGGCGCGCGGGTCGGCGTGCCCTGGCTCGGCTTCGCCTGCGGCACCTGCCGCTTCTGCGCGCGGGGACAGGAGAACCTCTGCGATGCCGCGCGCTACACCGGCTACCAGGTCGATGGCGGCTATGCCGAGTTCACCGTCGCGGATGAACGCTTCTGCTTCACCATGCCCGACGCCTATTCGGACGTCGAGGCGGCGCCGCTGCTCTGCGCGGGGCTGATCGGCCACCGCGCCTTGCGCATGGCGGGCGATGCGCGGCGTCTCGGCCTCTACGGCTTCGGCGCGGCGGCGCATATCGTCGCTCAGGTCGCGGTGTGGGAGGGGTGCGAGGTCTTCGCCTTCACCCGGCGCGGGGACATGGCGTCGCAGGATTTCGCGCGCTCGCTCGGCTGCGTCTGGGCGGGCGCGTCGGACGGGCCGGCGCCGGTGCCGCTCGATGCCGCGATCCTCTTCGCGCCGGTCGGCGCGCTGGTGCCGGCGGCGCTGCGGGCGGTGGACAAGGGCGGGGTCGTGGTCTGCGCCGGCATCCACATGTCGGACATCCCCTCCTTCCCGTATGCGATCCTGTGGGAGGAACGCGTGGTGCGCTCGGTCGCCAACCTCACGCGGCGGGACGGGGAGGAGTTCCTCGCCCTCGCCCCGCGCGTGCCGGTGCGCACGGCGGCGGAGGCGCTGCCGCTCGAGGACGCGCCGGCCGCGCTGGCGCGCCTGCGGGCCGGCCAGGTCGAAGGCGCCCTCGTCCTCGTCCCGTAGAATCGGTTCCCAAAGGCCCTTCGGCCTTTGGTGGGGGAGGCCCGGCGGGGGCCACGCCCCCGCCGTCTTCCGTTCA
>JAFADX010000088.1 GCA_023424475.1 Pseudomonadota bacterium | reverse complement strand
CTATCGCGCGCAGCTGGCCGAGCTGGACCGCGAGCGCGAGGCGGGCCGGCTGGACGAGGCCGGCCATCGTGCCGCACGGCTGGAGGTGCAGCGCCGCCTGATCGCGGCGGCCGACCAGCCGGAAGGCGGCGCGGGCCAGACGCGGGCCTCGCCGCTGCTGCTGGCATTGCTGCCGCTGATCGCGGCGGGCGGGCTCGCGCTCTACCTGGTGCGCGGCTCGCCGGGCATGCCTTCCGCGACCTATGCCGAGCGGCTCGAGGCGCAGCGGCGCGACGACCGCATCATCGCGGCGCTGCGGCAGCGCCTGGAGGCGATGGACCCGCAGACGCCGCAGGCATGGCGGGGCTACGTGCTGCTCGGCAATGCCGAGCGCGCGCGGGGCCGCGATGCCGCCGCGGCGGAGGCCTGGCGCAAGGCGCTGGATGCGCATTTCGACGCGGGCCTCGCCGGCGACCTGGCGGACCTCGAGATCGGCCGCGGCAAGGCCGCCGAGGCCACGCCGCTGATCGAGCGCGCACTGCGCGAGACGCCGCAGGATCCGCGGCTGCGCTACCTGTCCGGGCTCGCGGCGCTGGAGGCCGGCCAGCCGGAGGCCGCGCGCACCGCCTGGCAGGCGCTGATGGCCGATACGCCGGCCGATGCCCCCTGGCGCGCGATGCTGGAACGGCGCCTCGCCAACCTGCCGTGATGCGGGCGGCGCTTCATACCAAGCGCCCGAAGGGTTCACCTTGCTGCCCCTCACGCGCCGGGCGGGCCTCGCCGTTGTCCGCATGAGGCGCGCCGGGGGCGGGAGGGACGGCGTCGGGAGGCGTTGTCCGCCCCGGCCACGCCTGCGGCTGCGGCCGGTGCGTCGTGGCGGCCACCGGCGCGGCCGGGGCGCGCAGCACGGCAAGCAGGCCCAGCACTTCAAGGTGCAACCGCGCGGCCTTCTCGATGGAAAGGTGGGATTCGCCCTGCACGAGGCGGTTCTCGATCGTGCCCGAAAAGCCCGGTCCGGCGGCCAGGCGCCGGCTCAACGGGTCGCGTTGCTGGTAGAAGTTCACCACCCGGCGCGGCCCGGCCGGGACGTTCTCGATCACCGTCGGGTCGAAGGTGATGACGAGGTCCACCGCCAGGTTGCGCGCGCCGAGCTCCCCGGCCATGCGCAGCACCTCGTCGGCGCCGAGGGAATGGCCGATCAGCACCAGCGGCCGCACCAGGGTGCCGGCATTCGCCGCCGCCACCGTCTCCTCGACGAGGCGGCCGCCATCGATGTGGTTGTAGACGGCGGCGTCGTAGCCGGCGTTGCGCAGTTCCGCGGTGAGCGTGTTGAGCCCGGTCGAGAAGATGTTGGCGAGGCCGCGCAGCAGGATCACCCGACCCTTGGCCGGCCCGGCGAGCGGGGCGAGGCGCGTCGGCCCGCAGCCTGCCGCGAGCAGGAGAAGCCCGCCGAGCGCCGCACGGCGGGAGCAGCCGGACGGGCGCTGCGCGGTCATGCCGCGCATCCGAAGGGGGTTGCCCCCGGCGATCCCCGCGCATGGGGAAAGTGCCGCCGCGCTGCCGAGGACCGCACGGCGCCCAGGCGCCCGGGCGCGGGTGTCGGCCATCCGCAGTGCAGTCATCCGTGGGTCTCCAGCGTCTCAGCCGCGCCGGCGCCCCCGGATGGGCAGCACGCGTGGCGTTCTCGCGGCGTATAAGTCCCAATCGATGCCGAAGGTTGCACGCATCAGCGCCTCCTCCCGTCCGACACGGAACAGGTAGAGCGTGCCGAAGCCCAGGATGCCCGCGAATCCCGCGAGCCAGTTCTGCAGCGTGAGGGCCTGGGCGATCGCCCACATCCAGAAGGCCGAGTACATGGGGTGCCGCACGTAGCGGTAGACGCCGCCGGTCACCAGCGCATGTTCCTCGCGCACCTTCAGCGTGACCGACCAGTTCCGCCCGAGCGCCTTGTGGGTCGCGTAGAACAGCCCGAGCGCCGCGACGAAGATCGCGATCCCAGCGACCGCCCGCAGAGGGGAGAAGGCCTGGTCCAGCCCGCGCGGAAAGCCGGTCGCGATATAGACCGCCGGGATCACGCCGAGGCCGGTGAAGGAGATCGCCAGCAGCAGCTTCTCGCGCAGGTCCATGCCGTCGAGCGTGATGGTGTTGCGCTTCGTCTTGCGTTCGAAGGGCCGCCGGATCACCCACCAGGCGATCATGCAGAGCCCATGCAGCAGCTTCGCGGCGAGCGGCGTCATGCGGCAGCCCCGACCGATGCCGCCGGGGCGAGGGCGCCGTCGGCGCCGAGGAGGCGGTCCGGCGCCGCGTCCTGCCCCACCGCGCCCGGTCCGCAGGCGATCAGTCCCCAATCGTAGAAATAGCGTCGCATGTTCCCCGTCACGTAGATGCGGTGGGCCCGCAGCATGGACCTGCGCACGCGCCGCCATGCCGGCGCGTCGAGCATGGCGCGCGGATGGATCCGCTCCACGCATGGCCCGCGGCCCCCGAGGCCGAGGACCTCCACCGGGTCGGCGCGGTGGAAGGAGACCAGGTCGCGCCGCGAGGTGAATTCGAGCCAGGTCAGCCCCGGCATGGCGGCGATGCGGGCGACGCCGGCGCGCAGCCGCCCGGCTTCGGGCATCAGCGCGATCTTGAGCAGCGAGGAGCCGAGCCCGAGCAGCACCAGGCGCGGCGGCGGATGCGGCGCCTCGGGCATCTGCGCGAGGGAGTCGGCGAGCGCCTCCGCGAGCAGCGCCATGCCGAGGCTGTGGCCGCTCAGCACGACCTCGTCGACGTCCCGGCGCCGCCGCGCGGCGGTGATCTCCCCGGCGAAGCGGGCGATGCGGGCGGCAATGGCGGGGCGCGCCCCGCGGGCGAGGTCGCGGGCGAAGACCCAGTCGGCGCAGAGGTGGCCGAGATGCACGCGCCGGTCCGCCAGCAGGACGAGGCCCAGCGTGACGACGAGCCCCGCCGCGGCGCCACCCCAGCCGCCGATCGTCGCGGCCGCGACCAGGCCCGCCGCGAACGCCCCGGCCAGCATCGCCACCGGCAGCGCGACGAACAGCAGGTAGCGCCAGTGCGCCGAACCATACCGGCGCAGCGTGCCGTCCATCAGCAGCGCGCCGAGCGCGGCCAGCCCGCGCAGGATGCGCGCCGGCAAGGGCACTGCGAGGTCCTCGGCGATCAGGTCGTCCCAGGCGAGGATGCGGACCTCGGCCTCGGTGGCCCAGTCGGGGCCGGCCAGCCGGGCCGGCAGGGTCAGCACCCGCCCGTCCTCCGAGGCCCGCGCCGGCCCGACCACCGCGCGCAGCCCCCAGCAGGCCGCGGTCCGCCCGATGGTGCGCGAGAGGCGCCGCGCCTGCGCCATGGGGCCAAGCGGTTCATACCCCGGCACGTGCAGCACGAGGCGACGGCGGACGTGCAGGCGGGGCGGCGGCGGGCTCGTCATCGGGCTGCCCCGAATCCGCGCGCCCCCGGCCGAAGTCAACGACTATTCCGGCCCGCTGGAGCATGTTCCGATCTGTCGGAACCGGCACCGG
>JAFADX010000065.1 GCA_023424475.1 Pseudomonadota bacterium | reverse complement strand
AGAACGGACTGCCAGAGACGCGCCACCGCGCCCGCGCCAGGGCAAAGGTCGGCCAGGTGCGGGCCTTCTGCGGGATGCCGAAAAGGAAAATTATCGTTCTGAATCAATGATTTATAAGATGGCGGAGGGAGTGCACCCGGATTCGAACCGTCGCCACTGCCGACCCCGCGGGAACTGGGCCTGTGGTGCAGCGGTAGGAACCGAGAACGCAACTCTCTCTGGGACGGAATGCACCGCCAGGGGTGGGACCCACGTCGCTCCGCGAATGGCCAAGCGACGTCGGGCGGCTTCGTGGACGCAGGGCAGCCGCCCACCTATTTAGCCCGATGCGCGGGTAGGCATCCTCTCTCTGGGTCGTGAGTTCGTGCTCGCCTTGCTACACCGCGCTAATCGGCGGCTACGTCGTGGAAGGACACTTGCCCATGGAAGTGCTCGCATGCCCGTTTGCCGAGCGGCCGGGGGTCACTGACTTGTCGCTTCCTGGCATCCCGATGGGCTCGCCCGGAACGACCTTCCCAATGCGGAGCCCTTCGTGATCTATGCACTGCCGCGGCACCGCGCCACAACGTCCACAGTCTACGCGGTAATCTGACGTGGCGTCTCCCGCCACGGGAAGCGGCCGATGATGGACGGGATGATGAGTGGAGGAAGTACTTGGGGGATCAGGCTGCTGTTGGTCCTGCTCGCCATCCTGCTGCTGCTCGGTATCGCGACGCAGCTGAAGGGGGGGCGGCGGTGACGGGGCGACGTAGCGTGGCGATCATCGGCACTGTCGCAGTGCTGGCGGGTTTGGGTGCGGCGGCGCTCGGGTTCGGCTGGTGGGAATCGGCTTTGCGTGGCGATGCACGATCCGATCCGGCGCAACTTGCGCTCGGACAACAGGTCTATGCCGCGCAGTGCGCAAGCTGCCACGGCGCGAATCTCGAAGGTCAGCCGAACTGGCGGTCGCGCCGCGCCGACGGGCGCCTCCCCGCACCGCCGCACGACGCCACGGGGCACACCTGGCATCACGCCGACAGCGTGTTGTTTCGGATCACCAAGTACGGACCAGCTGCCATCGTCGGCGAGGGCTACGCGAGCGACATGCCGGGCTTCGAGAGGGTGCTCTCGGATGCGGAGATTGAAGCTGTCCTCGCCTTCATCAAGAGCACCTGGGCCGACCGCGAGCGCGAAATCCAGGAACGACAGAGCCGTTCCGAGCGTGGCGAAAGGGCATCCAGATGACCTGGGCAGCATAGAGACCAGCGGCAGCACGAGGGTATGACGTGATGCGGCCGACACCAACTGGGACGCCGAATACTTAATCCTCGGGCGCGGCCACCCGGCGTGGCGCACCGCGGCCCTTTCGCAGGCCACCCGGCGGGTGACGCCAAGGAGCGGTTGAGCGCGCACGGCTGCGTCCTCGATCCGCTCAAGGCATGACTGGCGTCGGACTTTTGGCTGGGCGACGCAAAGGAGCGTTGCGCCTGCTGCGGCCGGGTTTGCAGCAGGTGGACAGGTCGTCGCGCGATCGACGTTGATGTTTGGGTGCTTGCTCCCTCGTCCGGCGCAGCGCAGATCTGCCGCGTATCCCTTGCAATATCGTGAAGTCACAAATCGACGGCGCGGACACAATACTGCACAGCGTTCATCCTTTGATATATTTGAGCCAAACGCGTGCAATGCTGCTGTGCGAGTTTGTTCCTCGGCGGTGCTGGATTTCGTCAGCGCCCGATTGAAGGAGTAACCTCGCATGTTCGCCAAGACCAGGTCGTTCGCGCTTGCCGCCGCAGTGGCTTCTGGACTTGCTGTCGCATCGCCGCTGCCGGCGCTCGCCGATGGGTCGCCCGTGGTGTCCCTCGGGATCGCGCTGGTCGGACCGATGCGGCTGCCCTTCTACAACACCACGGCGGCGCCCGTGACCACGGCGCGGGTGATCGGCTACGGTCAGGCGCCCGATTTTGCGCCGATCTACGATACCTCAGTGCAGCAGGGCGTCACGTCGCGGCCGGTGTCGGATGTGCAGGGCAGCGGGGAGAACCTCGTGATCCGCTACAATGACGAGGACGCCGCGAGAGCGACGCACGCCATGCCGAATCTCGCAGGTCGCCACAACCCTGCGCTGTCGAACCTCGAGGCCCTGCCTATGACGCTCCGCTGATCCGTCAACGCCGACGAACTGACAATCGAGGGGGTGCCGGTCCACGGCACCCCCTCAGGCTTGGCTGCGGCCGTCCGTGCCACCACGCCATTCCCAACTCGTTCTGGCGCGACGTCCCCGTGCGCTCTCTCTTGGACATGATGATTGCGTCCGAGCCGTGACGGAATACGGGCGTCCGGCGCGAGGCGGAACCGCCTCGCCCTGGGCGCTCGTCAGCTTCGGAGCGTGACCCGCTTGCGCGGTGGTGATGGGTACGCCTCTACGGTCGCCCCATAGGGGCGTGGCGGATTTCCGACTGAGAAAAGCCAGACGGTGTAGGGCTCGCTCACGCCGCCAAGGGGCGTCTCCATGCCGGGAGAGCCGACCGGCATGCCGGGCACCGCGAGGCCCAGCACACCGGCCGGTCGCTCGCCGAGAAGACGCCACACGGATGCCGGAGGCACATGGCCTTCGATCGCGTAGCTGTCGACGAATGCCGTGTGACAGGATTCCAGTTCGCGAGGCACGCCGGCGCGCCGCCGGATTGCGGGTAGATCATCTGAATGGTGCGCGATCACGTGCAGCCCAGAGTTGCGCAGATGTTCGACCCAGGCGTCGCAGCAAGCGCAGGATTCTGCTTTGTAGACCATCACCAGCGGCGCCGACGCCGCTGCACGGCGTCCTCGCAAGATCCCTGCGCCAATCGTCGCCAGAAGGACCCGCCTGGACGGTCGCATGGTTACCCTCCCTGGCCGCCAGAAGCCTCATGCCATTCGGCTGTCTTTACTTTCATGTATATGGGAAGCCCGTGATGTGCCGCCAAGATGAGGCGCCGTGACCCGCGCGCGGCCTGCTCCTCGGCCGCCGTACAGCGCGACGCTGCAATAATTTGTCACGAGGCGGTTGCAATCCATCCATCTCGCCCCGCGATGCTTCATGTGCAGGCTGGCTCGTCGTCACGTTTTCACCCGCCTCGCAAGGAGACTGAAGCCATGACGTTCCGTTGCGCTGCAGCCCTGGTGGTTGTCGCTACGACTGGCCTTGCGGCCTGCGCACCCCAACCCGCGAGCCCGCCCGCCGCCGCGGCTGCGCCGGCCAGCGCGCCGGCGTCCACCATGCCCGGCATGAGCGCTGCGGAGCATCAGCGGATGATGCAGCAGGGTCAGGCCGGACAGACGATGCCGGGCATGACTGCCGAGGAGCACCAGCGGATGTTGCAGAGGCAGCAGAGGCAATAGTGGGATGTCAGGTTGACGGCCCCAAGAAAGGGCCGGGCCAGACTCGCCTTTGATGCGGTTGGAAGCGCGTCCGGATCAGCGTCTCTGACATATCACCCGGTCTGGCGCACATCTCGCTGCTGGACGAATGCTGCGCCGCAAAGCGCGGGAGGGCGCACCCTGTAGCCACGCGGCGGATCACCGCGCCGCGGGCCAAGCCGCTCTGCAATCATTTGTCATGAAGCGGTTGTCCTACGTCAAAAATAGGCGGGCATACGTACTCCACGGGGTGCTTCCTGCCCCGCGACCCTCCAGGACATGGAGTTGCCCGTGACCGTTCGAAACCGCCGCGCGCTCATGCTCGGCCTCGCCTCCGCTTTCGCGCTTCCCGTCGCACTCGCATCGCTGCCTGCTGCCGCGGCGCCGGAGGGACACGGCAGCAATGAGCAGTTGCTCGGCGCGCCCGCGCACCGGGGACAGGGCCGCGTCATTCGGGTCGAGATGACCGACCATCGATACAATACGCGCCGCATTCAGGTTCGGGCGGGCGAGACGATCCGATTCGTGGCGGTGAACCGGGGGCAATTCCTCCATGAATTCAGCTTTGCGCCGGCGGAGGTCCATGCCGCGCATCGGCCGGAAATGGCCATGATGATGGAGCACGGGATGATCACGCCGGAGCGCATCGTCAGCCTCACGATGAGCGGGCCTGGCGGTCACTCCATGAGCCATACCGCCCCCAACACCGTGCTGGTCGAGCCGGGCAAGACCGGCGAGATCTCCTGGCGGTTCAATCGTGCCGGGACGATCGAGATCGCCTGCAACATCCCTGGCCACTACGAATCCGGCATGCGCGCCGATCTCGAAGTCACTGGCCGCTGATCGGAGGGCATGACGATGTCGGCAGTTTTTTCTCGACGAGATGCACTCCGCCTGGGTGTCGCCGCCGGAGCTGCCGGCGTCGTCACTGCCTATCCTGGCCGGCGCTCGTTTGCGTCGGCCAATAGCGCGCTCGACCTTGCGGTCGAACGCACACGGATCACCGTTGATGGCATCACGAGCAACGGGATCAGCATCGGCGGCTCCATACCGGGGCCGACGCTGCGGTGGCGCGAAGGCGAGGAAGTCGTCATCCGCGTGACCAACAGGATCAACGAGCCGACCTCCATCCACTGGCACGGCCTCCTGCTCGCCGGTGTCATGGACGGAGCGCCCGGCTTCAACGGCTTCGTCGCGATCGAACCGAACGCGACCTACACGTACCGCTTCCGTCTTCGTCAGGCGGGCACCTACTGGTATCACAGCCACTCCTCCTCGCAGGAGCAGGCGGGCATGTACGGCGCGATCGTGATCGAGCCGGCCCGGCCGGAGACGACGACCTTCGCGCGCGATTACGTCGTGCTGCTGTCGGATCACAGCCGCGAGTCGCCGCAGGCGATCTTCCGCAACCTCCGCGCACGCGAGGGGTACTACAATCGAGGCCAGCGCACCTTCATCGACTTCCTGCGCGATGCCCGTCGCGACGGGTTGGGTACGACGATCCGCGACCGCATGGATTGGGGCGACATGCGGATGGACCCCACCGACCTCGCGGATGTCACCGGCTATCAGTTCTTGGTGAACGGCAAGGGCAAGGACGACAACTGGACCGGCCTGTTCAACCCGGGTGAGCGCGTTCGGCTGCGCTTCATCAATGGATCGGCGATGACGATCTTCGACGTCGCCATGCCGGAACTGCGGATGCTGGTGGTCGCCGCCGACGGCATGCCGGTGCTGCCGGCGCCGGCCGACGAATTCCGCATCGGCATCGGCGAGACCTATGACGTGCTGGTCACACCGCCGGCCGCGCGCGCCTACACCATCATGGCCGAGCCGATCGACCGCAGCGGCTTCGCGCGCGGCACGCTCGCGCCACGGCAGGGCATGGCCGGGCCGATCCCTGCGTTGCGTCCGCGCACCGTGCTGACGATGGCCGACATGGGCATGGCACATGGCGGCATGGACATGGGCGGCGGCGCCAATCCGCATGCCGGACACGCGATGCCGATGCCGTCCGCGCCGGCCAGCAACCCCCATGCGGGGCATGCCATGCCGATGACTCCGGCCGGTGCCGCGAATCCACACGCCGGCCACACAATGCCGATGCCAAGCGCTCCCCCGGCAGCGGCGAACCCGCACGCGGGTCACGCCATGCCGGCACCTGGCGCCGCGGCCGGTGGCCGGGCTATGGGATGGGAATTCGCTGGCACGCCGCCCGGCAAGCGCGCGCTTCGCTACGCTGACCTTCGCAGCACGACTGCGAGGAGCAATGCTCCCGCGCCATCGCGCGAGATCGTGGTGCGACTTGGCGGGCAGATGAACCGCTACAACTGGACGATCGACGGCCGTCCGTTCGGCATGGAGCAGCCCATCCGCACCCGCGAAGGCGAGCGCGTGCGGATCCGCTTCATCAACGAGACCATGATGGCCCATCCGATGCATCTGCACGGCATGTTCATGGAGCTCGAGAATGGCGCCGGCAATCGGCTGCCCTACAAGCACGTCGTGCTCGTGCGCCCCGGAGCCGAGGCTTCCGTCCTGCTGACAGCGGACGAAGTCGGCGACTGGCCGTTCCACTGCCACCTCCTCTATCACATGGAAGCGGGAATGATGACGCGTTTCATCGTGGAGCCGGCGCGGCTCGTGAGTGCCGGCTGATGCGTCTCCTTTCATCCCTGGCGGTTGCCGCCACAATCGCCGCCGCGACGTCGCCGGCCTATGCGCACAACCACGATGCGCTGAGTTCGCGCTTTCGCCTGAACAACTTCGATTGGGGCGGATCGTCGGCCGGCGATCGCTTCAGCTGGGATTTCGATGCGCGTGTCGGCACGGCCGAGAACCGCATCTTCTTCCGCACAGAGGGCGAGGTCGTCCGGGGCCAGACGGAAGATGCAGAGATCCAACTCTTCTACAACCGGCCCATTTCGGAGTTCTGGGACCTTAACGTCGGATGGCGGCGCGATTTCTTCCCCACCAACCGCAACTACGCAGCCCTCGGCCTGTCAGGCATCGCCCCCAACTTCTACGAGGTAGAGGCGACCGCGTACCTGAGCGAGCAGGGCGTGGCCGCAGGCCGGCTGGAGCTATCCACTGACCTGCTCCTCGCACGCGAAGTCTTTGGCGATTCCGGTCCGGGCATGTACCTCAGGCCGAAGTTGACGACCAATGTTCAGTCCGCCGACGACCGAGAGCAGGGCACCTATGCCGGCTTCACGGACATCAGGCTGTCTCTCCAGTTGCGGTACGAATTCACGCCCCGCATCGCGCCCTATGTCGAAGTGGGCTGGGGAAGCCTGCTGGGCAGGACCGCGAACGAGGCTCGCCATGACGGAGAGCGGACAACCAATAGCTATGCGGTCATCGGCATCCGGTCGCTGTTCTAGACCGGCAGCCCGCGCGGCGAAGCACGGAAAGTACCATCGACATGGAAACCGACATCTCTGCACGGGAGGCCCACATCCTTGTCGTCGAGGATGACGGCGAGATGCGCACGCTGATCGCGAAATTCCTGCGCCAGAACGGCTATCGCGTGACGGGTGCACGCGATGGCCGGGAGATGTGGGAGACGCTCGGCAATACGCCGGTCGACCTGATCCTGCTCGACGTCATGCTGCCGGGGCAGTCCGGCCTGGACCTGACCCGGGCGCTGCGCGCCAAGACGCGGGTTCCAATCATCATGGTGACGGCACGCGGTGACGAGACGGACCGCATCGTCGGCCTCGAGCTCGGAGCAGACGACTACATTCCGAAGCCGTTCAGCCGGCCGGAACTCCTGGCCCGCATCCGCGCCGTCCTGCGTCGCGCCCAGCCGGTCGATGAGGCGAGGCTGGCGGGTGCCATCGGGGATCGCATTCATTTCGCCGGTTGGTCCCTGGACACGCGGCGGCGTGAGTTGGCGGCGCCGGACGCGAGCATCGTGGATCTTTCGAGCGGCGAGTACGACATGCTGCTTGCGTTCTGTGAGCATCCGCAACGGGTACTCACGCGCGACCAACTACTGGATCTCGCGCGCAACCGTGTCTCGGACAGCATCGACCGTTCGGTCGATGTCATGGTCAGCCGGCTTCGGCGGAAGGTCGAACCGACCGATGACAGCCCGGCAATCATCAAGACCATCCGCGGCGCCGGCTACATGTTCATCCCCGCCGTGACACGCGGGTGATGCCGAGGCTGCTGCCCGACACCCTCGGCGGGCGGATCGTCCTGGTCCTGCTGGTCGGGCTGCTCGTTTTCCACCTGGGCAGCCTCTGGCTGCATCAGACCGGCACCGAGGCCGTGCTGGGCACCACGCGCGAGCGCCAGCTCGCCGAGCGCCTGGCGGCGGCGAAGCGCGCCATCGCGGAATTGCCGTCGGCGGATCGCGACCGCATGGCGCATGCGCTATCCTCGATCGGGCTCGACTTGCACTGGACGCCGATGGCCACGGTGCATCTCACCGATGAGACAAGTACGCGCATCGAAGCCGTGCGCACGCGGCTGCTGGAGCTGGAGCCCGCGCTTGCCGATCGGGGCATGCGTCTCGGCTATGCAGATGAGACGGCTGGCAGTTCAGCCGGCCGTGGCGGCAACAGCCATCAGTTGGTTGGTGGATTGCAATTACCGGACGGCACTTGGCTGAATTTCGCAGCCGCGCTGTTCCGGCCGACGGTGGTGGAGCACGCGACGCTGCTGTCCACGAGCGCCATGGGCGCGGGGATCCTGCTGCTCGCCCTGCTCGTCGTGCGGCTGATTGCGCGGCCGCTGCGGGAGCTCTCCGTCGCCGCCGATCGCATCGGGCGTCCAGGCCCAACCCTACCGATCCCGGAGGATGGTCCACGCGAGGTGCGGCACGCGGCCCAAGCCTTCAATCGCATGCAGGCGCGCATCGACCGCCTGATCGCCGACCGCGTCCAGGCGCTGGCCGCGGTGAGCCACGACCTGCGCACGCCGATCGCCCGGCTCCGCCTGCGAGCCGGCTTCATCGAGGATCAGGAGGCACAGCGAAAGATCGACGCCGATCTCGACGAGATGGAGGCGATGATCACGGCGACGCTGGCCTATCTGCGCGGGGAGGCTGAGCAGGAGCAACTACGCGTGACCAATCTTGCGGCCATCCTGGAAACGCTGTGCGATGACGCCACGGACGCAGGCCGTAAAGTTTCCTATGAGGGGCCATCCCAGGTGCGCCTTGCCTGTCGGCCGATCGCCATCAAGCGCGCGCTCGCCAACCTGATCGACAATGCCGTGAAGTACGGCGGCGCGGCGCGCGTGACGCTGCGGGATCACGGCAGCTCCGTTGAAGTCGCGGTGGAGGATGACGGGCCGGGCATTCCGGAGGCGGAGATCGAGGCGGCCTTCGAGCCCTTTCGTCGGCTGGATCCGTCCCGCAATCCGGAATCGGGCGGCTCGGGCCTTGGTCTGACGATCGCTCGCCAGGTTGCGGAACGCCATGGCGGAACGGTCGCATTGCACAACCGGCCGGGCGACGGCCTGGTCGCGACCCTGACGCTGCCACGCGCCGGATAGGAAGGAGAAACGACGATGACCATCCACAGGCGCCGGATGCTGGCCGGCCTCGGCGTGCTGGCCGCGTTGCCCGCCGCAGCGCAAACGAACCCGCTGCTTGAGGTCTGGCGGGATCCGAATTGCGGCTGTTGCGGCGGCTGGGTGGCGCATATGCGCGCTTCCGGCTTCGCGGTGCGCGAGACCATCCTGCCCGCACTGGGCCCGGTGCGGCAGATGCTCCGCACCCCGGCTGACCTGCTGTCATGCCATGCGGCCCGCGTGCAGGGCGCTGTGCTGGAAGGCCACGTCCCGGCGGCAGCGGTGCGCCGGGTGCTCACCGAGCGCCCGGTGGGCCTGGTCGGCCTGGCCGTGCCCGCGATGCCCGTCGGCGCCCCCCGCAAGGAAGTCCCCGGCCCGCCCCACCAGGTCTACCACGGAATTG
>JAFADX010000053.1 GCA_023424475.1 Pseudomonadota bacterium | reverse complement strand
CTTCTCGCGCGACCATGTGCGCGCCGCCCGGGCGCTCGGCGCGACGGAGGCGCGCATCCTGCTGCGCCACGTCCTGCCGGCCCTCGCGGCGCCCGTGGCGGTGGCGACGGCATTGGCCGTGGCCGGGGCGATCCTGGCCGAATCGACGCTGTCCTTCCTCGGCCTCGGCATCAGTCCGCCGGCGCCGTCCTGGGGAAACATGCTGGCCAATGCGCAGGAGCTCGTGTTCAGCGCGCCCTGGGCGGCGGTCTGGCCCGGCCTTGCCATCATGCTCACCGTCGCGGCCTGCAGCCTGGTCGCGGATGGGGTCCGGCGGCGCCCCGGGCTGCGGTGACGCGCCTGCGCAACCTGGAGGCTTGCCCCGGATCAAGGCAGGCCCTAGCCAGTGGCCTGAGATAGTACCCGGCCCCCCGGAGCCGGGGCCCGACGAGGACAAAGGGACGCAGGACCGATCATGCCGAACACGCCGCTCACCAAGTCCATGATGGACCTGCTCTCTCATATCCGGCTGCCGGCGGCCGATGCCCCCGTGCCGCCGGATGCCAGCCTGGCCGACCCGATGCAGCCGCTGCCCGAAATGCTGACCGGCCCGCATGCGGTGATCGACCACCTGCTCGCCGAGGTCGAGGACGACCTGCGCGAGGGCCGCAAGGAGGCGGCGGTGACCGCGCTCGGCCTGGCCGGCACGCGCGTCAGCCTGGATGCCGCGCGCGGCGCCACGCCGCCGCAGCATGTCGAGTGGCTCGCCGCCCACCTGCGCAACGCGGCCAAATACCTGGCCGATGGGGTGCCGGGAAAGGCGCTGCAGTCCATCCGTCGCGCGCGCCTCGCGCTGCGTCCCTGACGCGCCCGCGAACGGTCTTACAAATCAGTCACTTCACGGACAAAGCTGAGATAGGATAGGAGCGATACAAGACAGGAAGGCAGGCTCCCCCGACCATGCCGGCCCCGAGTCTCGGTTTCCAGGTCGAAAGGACCTACCTCCATGTTTCGCGCCTTCCTGATCGCTGCCGGGCTGATGCTCGCGCTCGGCAGCCTGAGCCCCGCCGACGCGGCGCGGAGCCGCGCGCGCACCTCCTCCACCGAAGCGGCTGCCGCCTCGACCGAGGCCCCGCGCGCCTCGCGCAGCCATCGCTCGCGCCGTAGCCACGCGAGCAGCCAGCGCCGCCACCGCCAGCACGCGAGCAGTTCACGCGGCAACCGCAGCGAGGCCTCGGCCCGGCGCCGCGGCCCGCAGCAGGCCTCGGCCCGCCGCACGCCGCGCAACCCGGTGCAGCAGACCGACTGACGATGTGAAAATGGGGGGCCGCGAGGCCCCCTTCCCGTGTCCGGCGTGCGGGGAGGATCACTCCCCGATGGTGCCGCCGTCCTTCCTGACGATCGCGATCACCGAAGGACGCGGCGGCACGCCATCGGCGAAGTCCGGCCAGCGCGTCGACGGCCGCTCGAAGGACGAGCCCGGGTCCTCGCCAGGATGCTGGATCGCGAGGAACAGCGTGCGGTCGTCCGGCGTGAAGCAGGGGCCGCAAACCTCCGCCCCCGTCGGCGCCTGATAGAACAGGCGCGTCAGCGCCCTCCCCCGCCCGCCCGTATCCGCGGCGTAGAGGCCATCCGCCACGCCCGCCGCCGCCGGCGCGCCGTCGGTCGCGATCCAGATCCGCCCCCTGCTGTCGAAGGCGCAGTTGTCGGGGCAGGACAGCCAGCCATTCGCGCTCGTCGCCCGGTGATACTGCGCCCCGGCATCGATGCCCGGCGCGCCGGCGACGAGGAACAGGCCCCAGCGCATCCCGCGCGCCGCGTGGTCCACCTCGGCGGTGCCGGCGCCGGGCGGCAGGATCTCGACGACATGGCCATGGATGTTGCGCGCGCGCGGATTGGCGGCATCCACCTGCTGCGCGGTGCGGCGACCGTTGTTCGTCAGCATGACGTAGACGCGGCCGGTCGCCTTGTTGGTCTCGACATCCTCGGGCCGGTCCATCGGCGTCGCGCCGAGCAGCGTCGCGGCCTGGCGCGCATTGATGACGACATCGGCCTGGCTGCGGAAGCCGTTCGCCGCGGTCAGCGGCCCCTGCCCATGCACGAGGTCGAGCCATTCGGCCCTGCCGTCCTCGGAGAACTTCGCGACCGAGAGCGTGCCCTCGTCGAGCAGGTCGCGGTTCGCGGCGCGGTCGTCGGGGTTCCAGGCGCGCGCGGTGATGAAGCGGTAAACGAACTCGAAGCGCTCGTCGTCGCCCATGTAGAAGACGACGCGGCCATCCTTGTTCACCGCATGGGTGCAGCCCTCGTGCTTGAAGCGGCCGAGCGCGGTGCGCTTCACGGGTTCGCTGCCGAGGTCGTAGGGGTCGAACTCGACCACCCAGCCGAAGCGGTTGGGCTCGTTCGGCTCCTTGCCGACATCGAAGCGGTCCATGTGCCGTGGCCAGGAGAACAGCGTGCTCCGCCCGATGCCGTAGCGGCGCCAGGCGGCGTGGTTCGGGTTGGCCTCGTCGGCCGCCGCGGCGCCGCCGAAGTAGTAGTTGAAGTTCTCCTCGGTGGTCAGGACGGTGCCCCAGGGCGTGTCGCCGCCGGCGCAGTTGTTGAGCGTGCCGAGCACGCGCATGCCGGTCGGGTCGGCGCCGGTCCTCAGTTTGTCATGGCCCGCCGCCGGCCCGGAGACGCGCATCGGCGTCTCGCCGGTGATGCGGCGGTTGAAGCGGCTGTCGGGGACAGTGGCCCAGCGGCCATTCGTCCGCCGGATCTCGACGATGGACATGCCATGCGCCATCAGCTCGGCCCGTGCCTGGTCGGCGCTGGCGGTGAGCGCCGCGCGGCGGCCGCTGCCGAGCCGCGGCCACATCAGGTTCGTGTTGGTGTATTCGTGGTTGACGGCAAGGAGGCCGTGGCCGGCCGCGCGGCTGCCCTGCGGCAGCGGGAAGAAGTCCAGGTAGTCGTTGTTGTAGCCGAACTGCCGCGCCTGTGCCGCGGCGGTGGTGCGGCCGGGCGCGAAGGCGGCGGCGCCGGGCAGCACCGGGTCGCCCCAGCGGATCAGCACCTGCGCCTCGTAGCCCTCCGGCACCGCGTCGGTCTGGGCAAGCTGATGGCGGAGCTCGGGAAAGGTCAGGCTCGACGGGCCGCCGGTGCGCGGCGGCCGTAGCGCGATGCGATGATCTCGCCGATCGGCCGGCGCGGGTCCGGGTTGGATCGGCCGAGATCCTCCTCGGCGTCGTCGGCGCGGTCGGGCGGCGTGGTCTCGGGCATGGTTCGGTCCAGGGGTCGGCCCGCGCAGCATGGCGGGCGGCCCGGCCCAGGGGAACCTGCCGAGATGTGACATCCTGGTTGCCGCCGCGCTCAGCGCGCCAGGGCGACGACCGTGCTCCTCGGCGGCTCCTCAGGCTGCATGTTGGGCCAGCGCGTCGCGGGGTTGGCCCAGGTCGCGCCCGGCGTCGCACCGGGATGCGCGACCGCGGCGAGCACCGTCCCGTCCGGCGCCACCGCCGCACCGCCCGACGCCGCCCCGGCCGGCGCGGCATGGAGCAGCGC
>JAFADX010000037.1 GCA_023424475.1 Pseudomonadota bacterium | reverse complement strand
CGCCCGCACCACCGCCGAGCACGCGCGCCACATTGCCGCGCTGACCGGCGAGGCCGAGCGCGCCCGCGCCCAGGCCATGCGCCTCGGCGCCAATCTGGAGGTCCTCCGCCGTGACCCGAGCCACGCTGCCGGCGCTGCCCCTGTGCTGCGCGATGCTGTCGAGCGCCTGCGCGCCGGCCGCACCGCCGGGGATCCGGCTGCTGCCGCTGCGCCTCCCTGACGCGCTGCTGGTCTGTGCGGAGGCGCCGGTCCTGCCAGGCACCGACCACCTAACCCAGGGGCAGGTGGCAGAGCTGCTGCTGGCTTACGATGCCGCCCATGCCGACTGCGCTGGACGGCTCGCCGCGGTGCGACGGCTCAACCCCGCGGACGGGGGCGAGCAGTGAACGCCTTCGCCGACGCGATGGCGGTGCTGGTCGCCGACCCGAACCTGGGCGCCGAAGCGGTCTATCGGCAGGGTGGCACGGGTACGCCGGTTGTCCTGCGGGTGCTGCGGTCTTCTCCGGATCGCGTCGCCGACGCCTTCGGCACCGAGATCCTCTCTACGACCGACATCCTCTCGGTCGCTATCGCCCAGCTCCCCGACCTCGCCGCTGGCGACAGCTTCGCCATCGGCCCCGACCTGCTCACCGCCACCCATGCCGAGCGCGACGCCTCCAGCACCGCCTGGCGCGTGCTCTGCCAGCGATAGGAGCCCCACTCCATGCCACAGAACGCTCTCACCCTGCTGGAGATGCTGCGCGACCTGCTGCTCGGCGCCGCGGCCGGCCTCGCCGGCGGCTTCGTGCGTTGGAACAACCCGGAGCGCCGGCGCTTCGGCTGGTGCCTGGCCTGGGAGGTGCCCTCCGCCGCGCTAGTCGGCAGCGCCGGCTATGCCCTCGGCGGCTTCCTCGAGTTCAACGAGTACGGAAGGTTCCTGTTCGCCTTCGTGTTCGGCTACCTCGGCCAGGCGGCGCTGCACGACCTCGCCGTGGCGATCATCCGCCACCGCACCGGTCTGCCGCCCGGCAGCGGCACGCCGTGAGGCTCGGCGCCCGCATCGTCGGCGACCTGCGGCAGGTGCTCGCCGCCGAGGTCCGTGCCGGCGAGCGCGCGGCGATGACGGCAATCCGCGCCGAGACCGAGCAGGTGAAGGCCGAGTTGCGCCGCCAGGTCACCGGCAGCTTTGGCGGCAACGCGCGGGGGATCGCCAATGCCTGGCGCTCTCAGGTGTTTCCCCGCTCGGGGCAATCGCTACGGCCCGCTGGGTTGGTCTGGACCAAGGTCCCGAGCGTCATCGACGCTTTCGAGCGTGGTGCGCTGATCCTGGCGAAGGGTGGGCGGAAGTTCCTTGCCATCCCGACAGGCTTCAACGCGGCGCGGGGGCGCCGCGGCCGCGGAGAGAAGGGCCTGCGCGTCACGCCGGCGCAGATGGTTGCCTCCGGACAGGGGTTTCTCCGGCCGTTCCAATCCGGGCGAGGCTTTGTCTGGTGCCTGCCGCTGCGCGCCGGTGAGCAGACCGGCCGGCGCCGCCGCACGCGGCTGGTCGCTGGTGGTCTCGCGGAGATCGGCACCGGCAATCGCAAGGGCCGTGAGGCCTGGGCGCGCGGCATGCTCGCCCGCGGCATGGTGCCGATGTTCCTACTCCTGCCGCAGGTGAAACTCGCCAAGCGGCTGGACGTGAAGGGTGCCGCCGAGCGCGGCCTGCGCCGGCTGCCCGGGCGCTTCGTGGCGGCCTGGGAGCGTGAGAGCGGGAGGGCAGCGCCGTGAGCATGCGCGAGACCGCGATCGCGGCGCTGCACGGCCGGCTCGCCACAGCCTTGGTAGGCAGGAACCCGGCGCTGCTGGTGCTGCGCGGCGAGACCACGCCGCAGCGTCTGCCACCGGGCGGGCTGGTCGTCATCCGCGACGGCGAGACGGTCGAGGAGACGGCGATCCTGTCGCCGCTCGCCTGGGCCGTCGAGCACCGTGCCGAAGTCGAGGTCAGCGTCAGCGGCGCGACGCCCGCAGCCCGTAATGCCCTGCTCGACGCTCTGCTGGTGGCCATCGCCGCTGCCATAGCTTCCGATCGCACCCTCGGCGGCGCAGTCGAATGGGCGCAGCCCGGCGCGCCCGACTTCGAGGATGTCGAGTTCGAGGGAGCCGCCGCTGCCCGCGCCGCGTCTGTCCCCATCACGCTGTTCTTCACCGTCGCCGGCTCGCCGCTGGCCTGACGCTTCTCCTCCTTCAGATCTCGGAGATCCCCGATGCCCCGTGCCATCGGCGCCAATTGCCGTCTGCTCATGATCCCCGAGCCGACCTACGGCACCGCCCCCGCGGGTGACTGGCTGCGTATGCCGTTCCTGTCCTGCGACCTCGGTGCCGAGCAGCCGCTGCTCGATGCCGACGTCATCGGCGTGGGCAGCAGCCGCGATCCCGCCGCGCCCTTCCTCGACACGGTCACCGTGCAGGGCCAGGCAGTGGTGCCGTTGGATCTGGTCAACGTCGGCCACTGGCTGCGGCTGCTCCTCGGGCCGCCGACCACCACCGGCACCAGCCCGAACTTCATCCACAGCTTCGGCTCGGGCGCTGCCGCGCTGCCCTCGAACAGCATCGAGATCGGCTATCCGGACGTGCCGAACTACGATCTCTGCACCGGCGTGCGCGCCGACACGCTGGAGATCGACTTCTCGCCGACCGGCCCCGCCACCGCGACCTTCGGGCTGATGGGGCAGGGCTCGACGCGTAGCGCCGCGAGTTCGGGCGGCACGCCGAGCAACGCAACCTACACCGCCTTCAATAAAGCGCAGGGGGCGATCAGTCGGAACGGCGCCGCGCTGGCGCAGGTGACGGGGGCACGGCTGACCTACGCCAACGGCATGGAGATGGTGCGCACCATCCGCGCCGATCGGAAGGTGGAGGGCGTGGATCCCGGCATCGCGCGCGCCACCGGCCAGATCACCGCGCGCTTCGCGGACACGACGCTGCTGACCCAGGCGCAGGACAATGCGCCGGCGGAGTTCGCCTTCAGCTACACGATCGACGCGAACAGCTGCCTCACCTTCACGCTGCACGAGGTGTATCTGGCGCTGGCCAAGACGCCGGTCGAAGGGCCAGGCGGCGTCGAGGCGAGCTTCGAGTTCAGGGCGGCCTACAATGCGACCGCCACGCGCATGATGACCACGGTGCTGAAGAACCAGCAGGCCGGAGGTGAGTATTCTTGAGCTGACTAAGTGGCTGAGAAATATGGGTCTAAGGAGGGCAGTACATGTACGGAGCGTTCTGACCCGATTGCCTCTCAGGGCCCATCTTAAGCGTTCATTATGTCCCGTTCCCAAAGAAAGCACACGCTTAGAAGCATTAAATTTGGTCTGTAGGAATGTTAATGCTCGACCTCATACTCATCGAGCATACGGTTGCGCGCGCGAATTTCTGCCGCCTCTTGTCTGAGGCGATCGCGGTCGCCAAACGGAGTGGCGTAATCATCGGCCCTGGCTTCGAGGATCCTGGCGCGCAACAGCTCGTCCTGGGCGTTGAGGTGGCCGGCCTTCGCCAACTCTTTCTCGGCACCATCGTAGTCGCGCTGCACGAGCTTGATTCGGGCCTCGATTCCGGCAATGCCCCCAGCCGCCCCGCGCGCTTTCAGAAATTCTATGTCCTCGCGCGCAATGCGAACGTCACCAGCCGACGCGGCTGCCACCGCGCGTAACCTCCTGATGAACATTTGCGCACCCGATCCGCGCTGCAGCACGTCGGTTAGCATGCGCTGAGCCCCCACGAAATCCTGGCTTTGGCGCATAATCAGCATAGCCCGGCGACCGTCAGCGTACGCTTCCTGGCCCCGCAGGCCGTGCAGGGTACGAATGACCTTATCTGCCTCGCTAAACTGGCCTTGCGCGATCAGCATACCGGCTTGGACATCGAGCAGGACTGGGTTTCTTCCGATGTAATCTGCTTGATCTCGCACAAGCTCGTGCAGCTGCGGCCAACAACCCAGGCGCTGATAGCAACGGGCGAGGTCGCCCACGACCAGCTTCATGTACTTCCTGACTTCGCGTGCCTTAAGCAGCATGCTTATGGCGCCCTTGAGATCCCCTTTGCCGACGCGCAGGTGGAAGGCCCGCAGGTAAAAGCGCGAGCGATAGCTGCGCTCATCGAAGAAATCGAGCAGACGCTCAGCCTCCTCGCTGCCCAGTCGCACATGAGCACGTACGACGTACGAGAGGATCTCCTCGCGCACGGTCTCATCCATCCTTGCCTTGAGCGCCGACGATCCCCAAGCGACAACTCTGCGAAGGGATTCGAGATCGTCATGGCCGCGGTCGTATGTCTCCTTGACGACTTCCTGTAGCGTGGAAGGCAAAAGCAGGTCTCTGAATTCGGGTGGTAGCGTGCCGCCTTCGAGCGCAGCCATGAAGGCAAGCGCATCCATCAGCTCGGCGCGCAATTCGTCGTTTTGGCGGGCGCGCTCGAGTTCTGCCCTCAGCGCCGCTGAAAACGCGGTCATCAACTCTTGAGAGCCGTAGCCGTGGAGCCGCCGAAAAAGCGATCGAATGGGCGCAGAGATTAGGTAGTTCGAGCCAGACACCTCAACTAAGCAGCCGAGGATGAGCCCAGATACGGCGTCGGCAAACGCCTCGGGCGTGATACTGGTTCGCTCGATCACGACGCGCTTCAGCGTGTCGCCGGCCAGCTGCGGCACCCAGCTTAAGACCGAAAGTACGTCACGCTCGACCGGCGTGCGGTGAGCGAAGTCAAGGGAATCGCCGAGCACCTCCTCCTGCAGGGAGAATAGGTCCGCCGGGTGGGCATCCAGGACCGCTGGTCCACGCTGCGCCACCAACGCCGCGGTCGCTCGGGCGATTCCTGGATGGCCGCCGATGGTCCGGATCACGTCCGTACTCGGTAGCTCAGGCTTTGCCCCGAAGACGGCCGTCGCTTGTATCATCAACGAGCGTACGTCCTGCTCCTTCAGAGGCGGCACTTGAATCTGAATGACGTTCGGGTGCGCACGCAACTCGTTCTCATGGAGGAGGCGGTTCGACACGACGACCAGCTTTGCCCGGCGATTGGAGGCCAGTTCGCTGAAAAGGGCGGGCACCCATGGCTTTAAGAAGCCCCTCTCCTCGAAGATGCCGTTCCCGGTGACGATCGTGACTGCCTGCCCTAGTTCGGCGAAATGAGCGAGCCGGTGCGCGATCTCTTGTGCTTGCTCGCGCAGCGTCGCGGCGCCAAAAGCACGCAGATCGTCGCCGATTGAATGCAGCGGTAGATCAGTCTCGACCTCCTGCCGAAGCACACGATAAATGTCGGCCAAGTCGGCAAACTGGGGCAGCACGAATTCCGGACCGAAGCCCAGTTCCGGCGTGGCCGGAAAGGCCTCGGCAAGCAAGCGTCGGTTGAAGGTGCGGCGGCCAATGCCCAGTGGGCCTGCGAGCACCAGCACATTCGGCGTCTGCTCAGTGCGTAACACCACGTCGTTGACCAACGCTACGGCAGCATCGACGAGCGCTCCGCGACCAAAGACCTGCGCGCCTGGTAGGTGGCTCAGCGGACCGGTGATTAAAGCCTTGCGAATGTATCTCGCAACCTCGCGAGGACCGTCACCGACACGGCCAACCCAATAGTCGCGCATCCAGGCGGGCAATTCCGCGTGCGTCACAGCAGAATCGACCGGGATCACAATGACGCGGAACTTCGGATCCTTGATCTTGGAAATACGGGCCCGATCAATCTCAAAACCGACCCATGGCGACTTCAAGGTCTTCTTCGACGCAAATAGGGCGAACATGGTCGCGTTGCCGACCCGCTGCTCCATCGCGGAGATAAGCTCCTCGCCGTTGCTGAAGCTCCGCGGGTAGAAGTAGGCCAGCCCGTCAGGCAGGAAGCGTTGGACTTTGGCCACGAAACTCTCGTCACCGCCCTCCAGGGACAAGAAAACGGTAGGCAGCATCGTCGCTCCTTCTCGATTGGCCCGATCGAGCCAAGTCTTCGTCCTGAATATTGGATCAGCCGCTGACATATAGATTTAAGTATCGCGATTGGCGAGAACGGCCGCAAGCGCGCCATCGTATCTCCAAGCTGCCGCTTGTCTTGTTATCACGCCCGGTCGGCCGGCTAACCGCTGCAACCGACTAATTTGGGCAGGATGGGGCCATGTTCGTGGCTCTCATTCTGCTCCCCTTGAGCGTCAAGCTGCGCCGGACCGCTTTGCGCCAGTGGCGAGGTCGAATCAAAGCGCGCTCACCTCTACCGATTCGGCTTGAGCAGATCCGTTCTACAAACCACGCACATGGAGAACACCATGCTCACCCTCGACCTCCCGGCCGAGCCGTACTGGCTCGACCTGCCGCGCGGCGTGCGCGTCGAGATCCGGCCCGTGACCACCGCGGTCATGGCCGCAGCGCAGGCTGCCGCCGCGCGTCGCCTGGCCGCGATCCGCATCGCCGATCCGGATCTCGATCCCGACATGTCGCGCGGGCTCTCCTTCGCCTTCCTCGTAAAGGCGCTGGCCCGGCACGCGGTGACCGCCTGGGAGGGCGTCGGCGATGCCGCCGGCAGGCCGCTGCCGCTCTCGCCCGAGGCGGTCGAACGCCTGATGGATCTCGACGATATCGCCGCCGCCTTCTGGGACCGCGCCACCGCGCCCGTCACTGCGGTGGCCGCCGAGGGAAACGGTTGAGGGCCCGCGCCGCCTGGCACTTCGGTCGCGGGCCCGATTACTGCCGCGGCTGCGCTGCCCTGGAACGCGCCTGCGCCGACGCCTGCCCTTACGCCGCACACGCCCCCACCAGCCTCGAAGGCCACGCCTGCTGGTCCGCCGGCACCGCCTGCGCCGAGGCGACGATGGCCGGCCTGACGCTCGACACCGCCGGCGCGCTCGCCGCGGCGCGCGAGCTCGGCGCGGCGGGCTGGGCGGCCACCGAACTGCTGCTCGCCATCCGCATCGGCATGGCCGAGGGCAGCGCTGCCCGCCGCGAGGGGGAGACCACCTGACATGGCCGACGCTACCCGCCGCGTCTCGGTCCGCCTGTCGCTGGACGATGCCGCCCGGGTCAAGGCCGGGCTGCGTGAGGTCGGCGAGACCGGCCAGCGCTCGCTCGACCAGATCAAGGGTGGCGCCGAGCGCGCCTCGCGCTCCCTCGAACTGCTCGACGTGGCCGTCCGCGGCATCCAGCTCGCCGGTGTGGCGGTGGCCGCACGCGCCCTGGTGCAGGCCGGCGATGCACTGACGCAGAGCCTGTCGCGCCTGCAGAACGCCACCGGCTCGGTCGAGCGCGCGGGCCAGGTCTACGAGGCGCTGTACCGCAACGCGCTGTCCACCGGCGTGGTGGTCTCCGAGAGCGTCGACGCCTTCCAGCGCTTCTCGATCGCCGCGCGCGAGATCGGCGCCACCTCCGACCAGGTCGTGCGCCTGGTCGGTGGCCTGCAGCGCGTCGCCATCGTCTCCGGCGCCTCGACGCAGGAGATCTCCTCGGCCACGTTGCAGCTGGCCCAGGCGCTCGCCTCCGGCGTGCTCCAGGGCGATGAGCTCCGCTCCCTCCTCGAGGCCATGCCGCTGCTGGCCGAGGGGCTGGCCAAGGAACTCGGCGTCTCGATCGGCGAACTGCGCAAGCTCGGCTCCGAGGGCAAGCTCACCGCCGAGCGGGTGTTTCCGGCGCTGCTGCGCGCCACCGAGCGGCTCGGTGCCGAGCTCGACCGCGCCCCGCTGTCGCTCGGCCGTGCCTTCGGGCAGCTGAGTGCGGCGACCGAGAACTTTCTCGGCCAGCTCGACCGCGCCATCGGCCTGTCCAACGCGCTCGCCCGGGCGCTCTCGGCCGCGGCGCGCGCGGTGGACGGTGTCCGCCAGGGCGCGGGCATGCTCAGCGAGGAGGAACGCTTCGCCGGCATGCGCCGCCAGGCCGAGGCGCTGGCCGCCCAGATCGCCCGGCTGGAGAGCGAGAATGACGGCCGCCCCAGCCTCACGGCCCAGACCCGTCGCGGCAGCA
>JAFADX010000028.1 GCA_023424475.1 Pseudomonadota bacterium | reverse complement strand
ACCTCAACGCGCGGACCGCCTGCTCGGTGAACGCGGCGCTGGAAGCCGAGAGCATTCCCGCCGGGCGGCTCGCCCTGGTCTCGCAGTCCGGCTCGATGCTCGGCGCCATCATGGCGCGCGGCGCGGCGCGGGGCCTCGGCTTCTCCCACCTCATCTCCACCGGCAACGAGGCCGACCTGACGGCGAGCGAGATCGCCGGCCTGCTGGTGGACGACCCGGAGGTGGACGCGATCCTGCTGTTCCTCGAGGCGATCCGCCGCGCCGACCTGCTGGCCGAGGCCGCGCGCCGGGCGCATGCCGCCGGCAAGCCGATCATCGCCTACAAGCTCGGCCGCTCGACCTTCGGGGCGGAGCTCGCCAACAGCCACACCGGCGCGCTGGCGGGTTCGGATGCCGCCGCCGACGCCTTCTTCCGCGCCAACGGCATCGCCCGCGTGACGATGATCGAGGCGCTGCTCGAAGCCCCGGCGCTCTTCATCGGCCGCAAGCCGCTCGCCGCGCCCCGGCGCGCGGTGTCGGTGATGACGACGACGGGCGGCGGCGGCGCCATGGCGGTCGATGCCCTCGGCGTCGCCGGCATCGAGACGCGCGCGCCGAACGCAGCGGCCGTCGAGGGCCTCAAGGCCGCGGGCCTGCCGCATCACGGGCGCATGATCGACGTGACGCTGGCCGGCACGCGGGCGGACAAGGTGCAGGCGGCGCTGACCGCCCTGGCCGCGGATCCCGGGACGGACCTCGCGCTCTCGGTCATCGGTTCCTCGGCCCAGTTCCGGCCGCATGACGCAGTCGCCGGCATCCTGGGCGCGGCGCAGGCGGGGCTCGCGAAGCCGGTCGCGGCCTTCCTGGTGCCGCAGGCCGATATCTCGCTGCGCATGCTGGGGGAGGCCGGCATCCCGGCCTTCCGCACCCCGGAATCCTGTGCCGACGTGATCCGCGCCTTCATCGAATGGAAGGCGCCGCGCCCGGTTCCGGCGGCGCCCGCCCTGGCCCATGCACTGCCGGCCAGGCCCGACGAGGCCGATGCCCGCCGCCTCTTCGAGGCGCTCGGCCTTGCCACCGGCTTCGCCGTCATGCCGGCGCCCGAGGCGGTGCCGGAGGGCCTGCGCTACCCGGTGGCGCTGAAGATCCTTTCCCCGGACCTGGCCCACAAGACCGAGGCCGGCGGCGTCGTCCTCGGCATCCCGGATGCCGCGGCGCTGACGGCGGCGGCGGCGGAAATGCTCGCCCGCGTGAAGGCCAGGGCCCCGCAGGCCACCCTCGCCGGCTTCCTGGTCCAGCCGATGGCCAAGGGCCTCGCGGAGGCCATCCTCGGCTTCCGTCGCGACCCCGAGAGCGGCCCCGTGGTGCTGGTCGGCGCCGGGGGCGTCATGGCGGAACTCCACCGCGACACCGCACTCCGCTGCGCCCCCGTGAACGAGGCCGAGGCCCTCGAGATGATCGCGGAGGTGAAGGGGCTGCAGCCGCTCGCCGGCTGGCGCGGCCTGCCGAGGGGCGACCTCGGCGCACTGGCCCGCGCCATCGCCGCCGTCTCCCGCCTCGCCGCGGTGGCGGAGGTCGCCGAGGCCGAGATCAACCCGCTCATCATCCATGGCGAGGGCGGAGGCGTGACGGTCGCCGACGCCTGGGTGGTGCGCGCCTGAGGGATCGGGCCGGCCCCGTGGCCTTCCCGATCCTCCGCCGCGGTGCCACGCTGAGCCCATGAACCCCGCCGACCTGATCCACGCCCGCTACGGCTTCGTTCCCTTCGATCCGCCCGAGGAGGTGGCGCCGGGCCTCGCCGCCCTGCTGGACCGCCGCGTGACGCGCCGCTACCGCGCCGACGCGGTGCCGGAACCGCTGCTCGGCGCCATCCTCGCCGCCGCGCAGTCGGCGCCGTCGAAGTCGGACCTGCAGCAGTATTCGATCGTGGTCACGGAGGACCCGGCGAAGATCGCCAGGGTCGCCGACTGGATCGGCACCATGCCCTGGATCAAGGACGCCCCGGTCCTGCTGCTGTTCTGCGGCGACATGCGGCGCGGGCAAAAGGTCTGCGCGAAGCACGGGCGCGTCCATGCCAACAACAACATGGACACCTTCCTCAACACCGCGGTCGATGCGGCGCTGGCGATGGGCATGGCGATCGCCGCAGCCGATGCCGCCGGCCTCGGCACCTGCCCGATCTCCTATGTCCGCAGCCATATCGAGAAGGTCGCCCCGCTCTTCGGCCTGCCCGAGGGCATCCATCCCGTGTGCGGCCTCACGCTCGGCTGGCCGGCCTCGCGCAACGAGGTCACGCCCCGCCTGCCGCCCGGGGTCGTGGTGCATCGCGAAGCCTATCGCGACGCCGACCTCGACCGGGCGCTCACCGACTACGACGCGCTGCGCCCGAAGCAGAGGCCGCGCTACCCGGACGTCCATGGCCCCGCCCCCGAGGGCTGCACCTGGTCCGAGAACGCCGCGCGGCAACTGTCCGTCCCCGAACGCTTCGGCTTCCGCGCCTGGCTGCGCCTGAAGGGCTTCGCGCTTGACTGACGCCACTGCCGACAACCCCGGCGGCGCCGATGCCGAAGGCCAGTCGCGCCGCACCATCCGCCCGCGCGACGCGGCAAGCCTGATCGTCTGGCGCCAGGGGCCCTCGGGGCCCGAGGTGCTGATGGGCCGGCGACATTCGCGCCACAGGTTCATGCCGGACGTGATGGTCTTTCCCGGCGGCCGCGTGGATCCGGACGATCACCGGCAGCCGGCGGTCAGCGAGCTCGCGCCCGCCACGCGGTGGATGCTCGAACGCCGTGCCACGCCCGGCCGCGCGCGCGCCATCGGCATCGCCGCCGCGCGCGAATTGTTCGAGGAGACCGGGCTGGTCCTGGGCACCCGGCAGGGCGAGGCCGTCGCCGCCGATCTCGGCGCGCTGCACTATGTCTGCCGCGCGGTCACGCCCGGCGGCCGGCCGATCCGCTTCAACGCGCGCTTCCTCGCCGCCCCGGCCGAAGCCGTGCATGGCGACATCGCGGGATCGGGGGAGCTGGAGCATCTCGGCTGGTATACGCCCGAAGGGGCGCACCGCCACCGCGTGGCGGACATCACCGCGAAGGTGCTGGTGGAATTCCTCGACTGGCTCGGGATGGCACCCAGGGCGCGAAACTCACGCCCGCTGATCGTCTTCCGCGGGATGGACAACCGCCATCAGGAGCGGTGATCGGCTTCCCGGTCGCGCCGCGGTTCCAGCAGCATCAAGCCGCCGAGCATCAGCGCGCCGCCGCCCAGCGCCAGCATCGCCGCGACGACGAGCGGCATGCGGCCCGGCGCCGTGACGTCGCCCAGCAGTGCGACGACGAGCAGCAGGTTTCCGACAAGGCCGGCAGTGATCAGGGTCAGGGGCAGGATGGGCATGGCGACGCTCCGTTCACCTGCACTTAGAACTGCCCGCGGCGGCGGCAGCGGGACCCTGAAAGGGCAAGTTTATGGCAGGACCTGCATGGACAGCGGGGCAGCCATCTGGGAAGTGTAGGGTCGGGCTTCATGAACAGGAGGTTTCCACCATGCGCAGGCTTCTCGTTGCCGCCATTCTGACGACGGCCATCAGCGGTCCGGCCCTTGCCCAGACCCCGCAACCGCCCTTGCGCTGCGCCGTGGACGGCACCTTCGCGCCGCACGCCTTCCCCTCCCTGCAGGGCGGCGTGCAGGGCTTCCAGATCGACCTGTTCAAGGAAGTCGCCCGCCGCATGGGGCGCGAGATCGTCATCGACTCCGCGTCCTTCTCCGGCCTCATTCCGGCGATGAACGCCGGCCGCTACGACTTCCTCTGCGCGCCGACGACCGTGACGCGCGAACGTGCCGAGGCGCTGCTGTTCACCGAGGGCTACCTCTGGACCGAGCTGCAGTTCGGGATCCGCCGCGGCACGCCGCCGATCCGTTCGGTCGAGGACCTCCGCGGCAAGACCATCAGCGTGAACAAGGGCACGCCCTATGAACGCTGGGTGGAGCAGAACCGCGAGCGGCTGAACCTGACGCTGCTCGCCTTCGACAGCCAGGCGGACGCCGCCCAGGCGGTGATCCAGGGCCGCGCCTATGCCAACCTCTCGGGCAATACGGTGATCCGCTACTCGGCCTCCCGCTCGCCGCAATACGTCGCGGACTTCGTGCTGCCGGGCACGCGCCTGCACTGGGGCACGCCGTTCCGGCGGGACAGTGCCGCATTGCGCAACCAGGTCGAGGACGTGCTTGCCTGCATGAAGCGGGACGGCACGGTCGCGCGGCTCTCCCAGCGCTGGTTCGGCAACGCGCCGGGCCCCGACCAGGCGGAAAACATCGTCTTCCCCGGCTACGGCGTGCCCGACATGCCGGGCTACGACCCCACGCCGCAGAACCCGAACTGCGGGTGAGCGCCGCCGCCGCGCGCGGGCCGATCGTCGAGGCCCGCGCGATCCACAAGCATTTCGGGCCTCTCCACGTCCTCAAGGGCGTGGACCTGCAGGTGGCCGAGAAGGAACTGGTGTTCCTGATCGGCCCCTCGGGCTCGGGCAAGTCCACGCTGCTGCGCTGCCTGAACCGGCTGGAGGATCCCACCTCCGGCTCGGTCACCGTGGACGGGATCGACATGCTCGACCCGAAGACGGACATCAACAAGGCACGCCAGCGCATCGGCATGGTGTTCCAGTCCTTCAACCTCTACCCGCACATGACGGCGCTCGGGAATGTCGCGCTCGCGCTGCGCAAGGTGCAGGGCCTGGGCCGGGCGGAGGCGGAGGCGAAGGCGCAGGCCGCGCTCGACCGCGTGCATCTCGCCGACCGCGCGGATCACTACCCGCTGCAGCTCTCCGGCGGGCAGCAGCAGCGCGTCGCCATCGCCCGCGCCATCGCCCTCGAACCCCGCGTCATGCTGTTCGACGAGCCGACCAGCGCGCTCGACCCCGAACTCGTCGGCGGCGTGCTCGCGGTGATGCGCGAGCTGCGTGAGGACGGCATGACCATGGTCGTGGTGAGCCACGAGATGGGCTTCGCGAAGGCGGCGGCCGACCGGGTGGTGTTCATGGCCGACGGGGCGATCGTCGAGGAAGGCGACCCGGCGGAGATCTTCGCGAACCCACGGCACGCGCGGACGCGGGCCTTCATTTCGCAGATCGAGCGGCATTGATGGGGCGCGCGTGCTTCGGGGACGGCGCTGCCCTCCCCGCGCCCCTCCTGCCCGGGGCCCAGGGGCCTTCGGGAACCGCTGCCTCAGGTGTCGGTGCCTTCGCATTCCTGGGCGGGACGGGTGAAGGCGACCCAGCCGCCGCGCGTCCGCAGGCAGCCGTTGCGCCAGCGGCCCTCGATGATCCGGCCGTTCACGATCAGGCGGCCATGGCCCTCGGGATGGGCGCGCGCCCAGCCGCCCTCGTAGACGATGCCCGCCCCGGGCAGCTCGACGCGGCCGGAGACGAAAAGGTCGTTGCGGAACTGCCCGTCCTGTACCGCGACGACGTCCTTGCCCGCCGTGATGGTCAGCCGGCCCTTGCCCTCGGATTTCCCCCCGCGCAGCGTGCCCTCGAAGATCATCGCGCGCAGCACGCCGCCTTCCCGCCAGCGGATCTCGCCACGGCCCTGGCCTTCCGCCGGGCCGTCGGGGCAGGCGCCGCTCCAGTTGGCCGTCAGGTCCTGCGCACCGGCGCGGATGCCGCCGGCCCAGAGCCAGCATCCCCCCGCGCCATCGGTCACGAAGCCCGCCCGCTCGCCCGGCACGATGCGCTCCGCCTCCGGCGGGGGCCCTGCCGCGGCGCACAGCAGTGCCATCAGCGCGAGGCGGGTCCCGGTTGTTCGCTTCATGCATGGCATCCCTTGATGGTCCCGGACGTGCGAGGCGCCCTGCCCGACGATCATAGGCGCATCCCATGAGCAGCTGGGACCGCTTCGTCGACAGCTTCTTCAACCTGCGCGTGATGGCGCAGTACCTGCCCAAGATCATCGAAGGCTTCGGGCTGACCGTCGTCCTCGCGCTCTGCATCATCGTCGCGGGGCTGCTGGCCGGCCTGGCGCTCGCCGTGGCACGCGCCTTCGGCGTCCGGCCGCTGAACTGGCTCATCATCTTCATCGTGGACCTGTTCCGCGCCCTGCCGCCGCTCGTGATCATCGTGCTGCTCTTCTTCGGCCTGCCGAATGCGGGCATCGAGCTTTCGGGCTTCATCGCCTCCTGGCTCGCGCTGACGCTGGTGCTGATGGCCTTCGCCGAGGAGATCTTCTGGGCCGGCATCACCTCGGTCCCGAAAGGACAGTGGGAGGCGGCGCGCTCCACCGGGCTCGGCTTCGTGCAGACGCTCGGCTACGTCGTGCTGCCGCAGGCGCTGCGCATCACCATCCCGCCGCTGACCAACCGCACCATCGCCATCACCAAGGGCACCGCGCTCGCCTCGGTGGTCGCGGTGCCGGACATCCTGGGGGCGGCGAATGCGGGGGTGTCCTTCTCCTTCAACCCGTCCCCGCTCACCCTCGGCGCCATCGCCTACCTGGTGCTGTTCTTCCCCGTCGTCGTCCTCGGCCGCTGGATCGAGACCCGCTTCGCGTGGAAGCGCTGAGCCATGGATATCTTCCTCGACACCTTCTTCAACTGGCAGATCATGCAGGAGGCCTCGCCGATCCTGTGGCAGGGCCTCAAGGCGACGCTGCTGCTCTCGGCGCTGGTGGTGCCGCTCGGGGCAGTGGGCGGCGTCCTCATCGCCGTGCTGTCGACCTTCCATTCGCCCTGGGTGAAGTGGCCGCTGCGCGTCTGGGTGGATACCTTCCGCGCGCTGCCGCCGCTGGTGCTGCTGATCTTCATCTTCGCCGGCCTGCCCTTCGTCGGCCTCGACGTCGGCGCCTGGGGGGCGGTGGCGATCGGCTTCTTCCTCAACACCGGCGCCTATTACGGAGAGATCCTGCGCGCCGGCATCGAGAGCGTGCCGCGCGGGCAGATCGAGGCCGCGCGCTCCACCGGCCTCACCCGCGGGCAGACCATGGCCCATGTCGTGCTGCCGCAGGCCGTGCGGAACGTGCTGCCCGACCTGATCTCCAACACGCTCGAGGTGGTGAAGCTCACCTCCATCGCCTCGGTCGTGGCGCTGCCGGAGCTGCTCTACCAGGCGCGCCAGGCGCAGAGCGTGACCTACAACGCCTCGCCCATCATGGCCGCGGCGATCGCCTATTTCATCCTGCTCTGGCCGGTCGTGCGGCTGCTCAGCCGGCTCGAGAACCGGCAACTGGCCGGGCGGCGCTGACTGCGCGATGATGCCCCCGGGGGCCGGCGCCGGAAGAGCGCGGCCCCCGGACCAACGCCAGGATCGCCACCCATGACATTCCGCCTTTCCCGCCGTCCGCTGCTCGCGGCGCTCGCCGCCCTGCCCGCGCCCGCCTTCGCGCAGGGCAGCAGCCAGCAACGGCCCGTCACCATCGTCGTGCCCTTCTCCCCCGGCGGCAGCACCGACATCGTCAGCCGCCTTCTGGCCGAGCGCATGACGGCCATCCTCGGCCAGCCCGTGCAGGTGGAGAACCGGCCGGGCGCCAACACCATCATCGGGGCGGAATACGTCGCGCGCGCACGGCCCGACGGGCTGACGCTGCTGATGGCCGCGGGCACCACCCTCACCATCAATCCGGTGATCGTGCCGAACCTGCCCTACAAGGTCGAGGACTTCGCCCCCGTCATGCTCGCGACGACCTTCCCCTTCGGCATCCTGTCGCGCCTCGAGGGCGGAGCGCAGGATGTCGCCGCATGGGTGGCCGCGGCCAAGGCGCGCCCCGGGCAGATGACCTACGGCACCAACGGGCCGACGACGCTGACGAACGTCGCGATGCTGATGGTGATGCAGCGCCTCGGCATCACCATGCAGGACGTCACCTATCGCGGCGATTCCGCGCAGCTCACGGCCTTCCTCGCGGGCGACCTCGACATGCTGATCGTCGCCGGCGGCACCGCCATCCCGGCCTATCGCAACCGGCAGGGGCGGCTGATCGCCTGGACCAGCGCCCGCAAGGTGGACTCGACGCCGGAGGTGCCGACCACCGCGGACTACGCGCCGGGCCTCGACGTGCTGTCCTGGTTCGGCATGCTGGCGCCCGCGCACACGCCGCCGGACCTCGTGCAGCGGCTCAACGCCGCGGCGAACGAGGCGCTGCAGGATGCGCGGATCCGCCAGCGCCTGACCACCGACGGGCAGTTCCTCGCCGGCGGCTCGCCGCGGGACTTCGCGGACTTCCTGCAGCGCACCGACCGTCAGTGGCGGCCGATCCTCAGCCGCCTCGACGTGCCGCGGAACTGACAATGATGCCATCGGGCCCCGCCGATGGCCTGGCCATCGGCACGGCGAAGGGCATGGTGCGCGGGGTTCGGCATCCATCCCGGCGTGCCGCGAGGGATGCGCTGGCGGGCGTCCGCACGCGAAACGGCGGTCCCGATGTCGGGTCGGCCGAAAGGCCGGCCGGCATCAGGCGATGGCGTAGACGTCGTAGGTCGGCCCGGTCGGCGGGCGCTGGCCGATGCCGACCGCGATGATCCGGTTCATCCAGGCGAGGTCCTCCGCGCCGGTCTCGAAGCGGATGGCGGTGCGGAAGTAATATTCCGAAGGATCGACCGCCTGGCCGCCGTTGAGGCGCGCCAGGACCTCGGGCGAGCCGGTGCGGATGCCGGTGTAATGCATGTAGACGATGCTGCCGCTCTCGGCCTTCAGCGTCAGGCGCACGTCCATCTGCGCGCTGCCGTCGGGGTCCACCCGCAGCCAGTCCGCGGCGGTGCCGGGCATCACCTCGCCCCTGAAGCGGGGACCTTCGGCGGTGCCGCCGGCCACGGGAACGATGCGCAGTTCCCCGTTGCGGGTGGCGCCCGCCGCCTGCGGCGCGCCCACGCCGAGGACGATGCGGAACAGGAATTCGGACTTGAGCGGCAGCGGCGTCACGGCATTCTCCCCCGTCGGATGACGGGGGGAAGGATGCCCGCGCCTCAGCGCTGGCGCCAGGGCAGGCCGTCGGCCTTCCAGCCCGCGACGGTGCCGCGATGGCCCTCGGCATCGACCGGCCCTTCGAAGCCGTCCGCGACGTTGAAGGCATGCGGGAAGCCCGCGGCCTGCGCCGCCTGCGCCGCGGCCAGCGAACGCGCGCCCGAGCGGCAGATGAAGTGGATCCGGTGCAGCGGGGTCAGCCCCGCCTTGTGCAGCTGGTCGGCGAAATGCCCGTTGACCTGCATGGTGGGATAGATCTGCCAGGGCACCAGCACGGTCTGCTTCGCGAGGCTCGTGAGGTCGGGAAGGCCGACGAAGTTCCACTCCGCATCGGTGCGCACGTCCACGAGCGCCGCCTGCGGATCGTTCTTCAGCGCTTCCCAGGTTTCCTTCGGACCGACATCCGCCACACCTGCCACGTCACACCTCCTCGGGGGGGTTGCCCTGACGCAAAATGGTGCGATGCAGGGGGCAGAGCAACCGCGACCGCGGCGCGGCGGCGCAGGCCAGGCCGCCCCCGGGCCGCCGAGGTCGCCGGCAGCACCGGCGCCGCCGTGCCGAGGCGTCCGCGGAACGACCCGCCGCGGGCCTGCTGACGGCCCCTGAATCCCTGGTGTAGCCTTCCCGCCAAGGCGGCCGGCCAGCGGCCGCGCGGGGAAGGGGAACGCCATGCTGGGATTGATGCAGGACTGGCCGCTCTTGATGCACACGGTGCTCGATCACGCCGCGATCCAGCATCCGGGGCGGGACGTCGTGACCCGCTCGGTCGAAGGCCCCTTCCACCGCACCGACTACGCCACCATACGCGGCCGCGCCCTGCGCGTCGCACAGCGCCTGGTGCGCGACGGCATCACGGCCGGCGACCGCGTGGCGACGCTCGCCTGGAACACCTGGCGGCACCTCGAGGCCTGGTACGGCATCGCCGGCGCCGGCGCGGTCTACCACACGGTCAATCCGCGGCTCTTCCCCGAGCAGATCGCCTGGATCATGAACCATGCCGGGTCGCGCATCCTGATGCTCGACCTCACCTTCCTGCCCATGGTCCAGGCGCTGGCGGACAGGCTGCCGCTGGTCGAACGCTTCGTCATCCTGACCGACGCGGCGCACATGCCCGAGACGGGCCTGCGCGGCGCCATCGCCTATGAGGACTGGATCGCCGAGGTCGACGGCGACTTCGCCTGGGTCCGCGTGGAGGAGAATGCCGCCGCCGGCATCTGCTATACCTCCGGCACCACCGGCGACCCGAAGGGCGTCGTCTATTCCCACCGCTCCAACGTGATCCACGCGCTGGCCTGCAACCAGGTGGATGCCTTCGGCCTGGGGGCGGCGGACCGCGTCATGCCCGTGGTGCCGATGTTCCACGCCAATGGCTGGTCGCTCGCGCTTTGCGCGCCGATGGTCGGCGCCGCGCTGGTCATGCCCGGCGCCAGGCTCGACGGCGCCTCGGTGCACGAGGTGATCGAGCGGGAGAAGGTGACCTTCTCCGCCGCCGTGCCGACGGTCTGGATGATGCTGCTCCAGCACCTCGAGAGCACCGGATCGCGCATCGACACGATGCAGCGCGTCGCCATCGGCGGTTCCGCCTGCCCGCCGGCCATCACCAAGGCCTACCAGGAGAAGTACGGCGTGCGCGTGATCCACGCCTGGGGCATGACCGAGCTTTCCCCGGTCGGCACGCTCTTCGCGAAGAAGCCCGAGGTCGCCGGGCTGACGGGCGAGGCCATGCTGCGCCTGCAGGCCAAGCAGGGCACGCCGCCCTATACGGTGGAGATGAAGATCACCGACGACGAGGGCAAGGAACTGCCCTGGGACGGCAAGACCTTCGGCCGGCTGAAGGTGAAGGGCCCGGCCATCGCCCGCCGCTACTTCCGGCGCGAGGAGGAGGAGATCCTCGACGACCGGGGCTTCTTCGACACCGGCGACGTCGCGACCATGGACGAGTACGGCTTCATGGAGATCACCGACCGCTCGAAGGACGTGATCAAGTCCGGCGGCGAGTGGATCTCCTCCATCGCGCTCGAGAACGCGGCGGTGGGCTATCCCGGCGTTGCCGAGGCCGCCGTCGTCTCGATGAAGGACCCGAAATGGGACGAGCGCCCGCTGCTGATCCTGGTGATGAAGCCCGGCGTGCTCTCGCCGGGCCTGCAGCAGATGCGCGACTTCCTCGCCGACAAGGTCGCGAAGTGGTGGCTGCCCGACGACCTCGTGGTACTCGACGAGATCCCGCACACCGCGACGGGCAAGATCCTGAAGACGAAGCTGCGGGACATGTTCAAGGATCACCGCCCGGCCGCATGACGTCGCGAGGATCCGCTTGATCGCATTTCTCAGGGACGCCCCCTGGCTGTCGGCCGACCGGGCGACCGCCTGGTGCCGCGTGCTCGCCCTCGTCCTCGCCGCCATCGCGGTGGCGGCCGTCGCGTGGTCCCTGACGGTGAGCGGCGGCCGCCTCGATCCCTTGGGTCGGCCGCTCGGCACCGACTTCCTCAGCTTCTACGCCGCCTCCGACATCGCCCTCGGCGGCGATCCGGCGGCGGCCTACGACATGGTGCGGCACCATGCGGCACAGCAGCGGGTCGTCGGGCCGACCCAGGACTACTACGCGTTCTTCTACCCGCCGATCTATCTGCTGCTGGTGCTGCCGCTGGCCCTGCTGCCGTATTTCGCGGCGGTCGTCCTGTGGCTGGGCCTCACCGGCCTCGCGTATTGGCGCGCGATCCGCGGGCTGCTCGGCCGCCACGGCCCGACCCTCGCGATCCTCGCCTTTCCTGCGGTGTTCGTGAATGCGGGGCATGCTCAGAACGGGGTACTGAGCGCCGCGCTGTTCGGCTTCGCGGCGCTGCTGCTCGACCGCCGCCCGGCCATGGCCGGGCTCTGCATCGGGCTGCTCGCCTACAAGCCGCATGTCGCGCTGCTCGCCCCGGTCGTGCTCGCCGCCGGGGGGCGCCGGCGGAGCTTCATCGCCGCCGCCGCAACCGTGCTCGGCACGGCGCTGCTCTCGGCGCTCGCCTTCGGGACCGAGACCTGGGCCGCCTTCCTGGCCCAGGCTCCGGTCGCGACGACCGCCCTGACGCGGGAGATGATCGGCTCGGAGAAGATGGTCTCCGTCTTCGCCGCGGTCCGCTGGCTGGGCGGCGGGCCTGCGGCCGCCTATGCGGTGCAGGCCGGCGCGGCGCTGGCCGTCGCCGTCGTCGCGGGGCTGGCCGCCCGCCGCGCC
>JAFADX010000025.1 GCA_023424475.1 Pseudomonadota bacterium | reverse complement strand
GTGCAGCTGCATGCCGCCGGCTATGCGCGACTGAACCGCACGGAGGGTGCCGCCCCGCCGCCGGGCCGGCAGGCGCGCCCGCCGGCGCCGCAACCCGGGGCCTTGACCGACAGTTCATCGAGCTCGTCCGGCTCGCGCGGCGTGTCGGTGCGGCAGCAGCCGCCGCCGGAGCCGGGCGCGGTGCCGGCGACGCCGAGCCCGGAACCGATCGAGACGCCGCGCGAATTCGTCATCCGCCGCTGGGCGGATTTCGGTCTCGGCACCTTCAGGGACATTCCCGCCGCGCGCGACGCCATCTCCCATCTGCTGCCGCTGCCCCAGGGCGGGCTTGCCTATGCCGCGGCCGATCCGGGCTGGGGGCTGATGGCGCCGGACGGCGCGATCGCCATCGCGCCGCGGCCGCCGGGGGGGGATTTCCGCAACACGGGCGTGACCCTCGCGCTGTCGCGCGACGGGACGCAGGTGCTCTTCACGCTCCGCGCGGGCGGGCAGCCGCTGGTCTTCGACCCGCTGAACGGCTCGCTCACCGTCTGGCAGGGCCAGGCGGGCTTCGAGCCGGCGCGGGTGGAGGCGCCGCGCATCCGCGTCTTCGACTGGCGCAACTCGAACCGGCCGCGGCTGGGCAGCATGGCGCTGCCGCTGGGGGAGGGCGAGTTCGCCCGCAGCCTCGCGATCCTGGTGCGGGAGGACGGCTTCCTCCTCGGCACCGACAGTCACCTGCGCCTGTTCGATGCGCGCGGCCGGCAGTTCGATGCCGTCCAGACCCCGGGCGCGGTCTGGGGGGTGACGGTCGCGGGCGACATGGGTGTCGCGGCGCTCGGCGACGGCACTATCCGCTGGTACCGCTTCGAGGCCGGCGCGCTGCGCGAGATCGCCGCGCTCTTCGTCCATGCCGAGACGCTGCGCTGGGCCCTCTGGACGCCCGAGGGCCTGTTCGACCATGGCGCGAATGGCGGGCAGGAACTGGTTGGCGTCCACCTGAACGGCGGCAGGAACCAGACCCCGGAATGGGCCTCCTTCCAGCAGGCCTATCGCGCGCTCTATGCACCGCGGGCGGTGCGCGCGCGCATCGCCGGGGACTTCGCGCCGGCGCAGGAGCGCCTCGCGCAGCTCGGCGAGGTGCGCAGCCGCATCGGCCGCCTGCCGACGCTCACGCCGGGCGCGCTCTGCGTCGTGGTGGGCGATGCCTGCCAGCCGCTCGCCTGGACTGCACGGGTATTGCCCGAAGGCGCGACCGCGCTGCGGATGACCGTCACCGCGACCGACCGCGGCATGGGGTTCGGCCCCTTCGACGTGCTGGTGAATGACCGCATCGCCGCGCGCACCGAACCGGCGGCGGCCGGCATCACGGTCGAGGTGCCGCTCGATCCCGGCGGCAACCGCATCTCGACGCGGCTCTACGCCGGGGACGGCGAACTCTTCGCCGAGGGGCCGGTGCTCTCGCTGCGCCGGCCGGGCGAGCCTGCGGCCCCGGTGGGGGCCGGGCGCCTGATCGTCGTGGCGGTCGGCGTGAACCACTATGCACTGTCCGACCTGAACCTGCGCTTCGCCGCGCCCGATGCGCGCGCGGTCGCCGATGCCCTGCGCCAGGCCGGCAGCGGCCTGTTCGACGATGTCGATATCCGCCTGATCCCCGATACGCGGGCGACCCGGCGCGGCGTGCTCGAGGCGCTGGCCGCGGCGGCGCGGGACGTGCGGCCGGAGGATACCTTCATCCTCTACATCGCCGGCCATGGGATCGTGGCTCAGCCGGGCAACCGCTTCCTTTTCCTGCCGGCCGACGTGCGCGACACATCCTCGATCGCCGCGCTGCGGCCGCAGGCGATCGACGACACCACCCTGGTGGCGGCGCTGGCACGCATCCGCGCGCAGGACGCCTTCATCCTGATCGACACCTGCTATGCGGGGCAGATCGACATCGACCAGCTCGCCGCGATCGGCAACGACACCGGGCGGTTCCTGCTGGCGGCGTCGTCCTCGGTGCAGGAGGCGCTGGATTCCTACGACGACCGCAACGGCGTCTTCGCCTATGCGCTGATGGAGGGCCTGCGCGGCCGCGCGGCGGTGGATGCCGAAGGGCGGGTGACGGCCCTCTCCCTCGGCGAATGGGTGACGCGGCGCGTGCCGCAGTTGGCACGCGAGAAGGGGCACCAGCAGAACGCGGTGTTCCGTGCGGCGCAGCGGGAACTGCGGTCCTTCCCGATCGCGATGGTGCAGCGCTGAGCCGCCTTCAGCGCCGCCCGGCGGCCTCGCAGCCCATGCCGCTCGTCAGGTAGCCGACCGCGCGGCCGTCCATGATCTCGAACCGGACGGAGCAGGCGGAGACGGGGCGGCCGCCGATCGAGCTCTGCACCAGCGGGCCCGCGGCGATGCCCTGGCCGCTGAGCGGCGCCCCGCCGAGGCCGAAGCCAGTGCCCGGGTCGATGCCCGCCGGCGCCGGCGGGCCGAGGTTGTCCCAGAGCAGGAAGTGCCGGCCATCGGCGACGAAATCGGCGGTCGGCTGGCCGAGGCGCGCGACCAGCGCCGCCTCGGGCTGGCCGACCAGGGCCTGCATCCGCGCATCGAAGCCCGCCCGGGTGGCGCAGCCCGTGGCGAGGAACGCCAGGCTTGCCGTGATGCCGATGGCCCGAACGATCATGGGTCGCCTCCCTGTGGCGTGCCGTTCCGGCAGGGAGGCTAGAGCTCTTTTCGATCAGGCGGCACCGGCCCTGATGCTCAATCGCCCGGTGGGCGCGCGATGCAGCCGCCCCCGGAGCGGGTGAAGGAGGTCACGCGGTCGCCACGGACCTCGAAGGTCACGCGGCAGGGCGGCGGCGGGGCATAGGCGGCATAGCCGGTGCCGACGCCCCAGCCCGCCGCATAGGGGCCGCGCCAGCCGAAGCCGCCGAGGCCGACGCCGAACATCGGCATGGGCGTCGGCGTCGAGGTGCCGAGCCGCTCGTATTGCAGGAAGCGCCGCCCGTCGGGCGTGGTGTAGTCGCTGTCCGGCACGCCGACCGCCTGCACCACCTCGCCGACCGGAAGGCCGACCAGCGCCTGCATGCGCTCGTCGAAGCCGGCCTGGGTTGCGCAGCCGGCGATCGCCAGCGCGCCGAGGAGGAGAGGCAGTCGCATCCCTGGAGGATGGGGGAGGAGAAGGGCGGTTTCTAGAGCCGTTCCCGTTCGCCCTGGCTCACGGCAACGTCTCCAGCCCGTGGTTTCTGCGGGCATCTTCACCCGATCGGGTGATTCCACCTGATCGGGATCTGCTCTGGAGCAGGTCCTGTCCGGATGAACCCATCCGGACAGGTGAAGATGCTCGCAAAAACAAATACTTGGAGCTTTGGAGGTGAACGCAAGTGCACCGGAAATGCTTTAGGCAGACTCGCCCGCCGCCCAGCCGCTCGACCACGCCCACTGGAAATTGTAGCCGCCGAGCCAGCCGGTGACGTCCACCGCCTCCCCGATCACGAAGAGGCCGGGGACCTCCCTGGCCGCCATGGTCCTGGACGAGAGCGCGGCGGTATCGACCCCGCCGACCGTCACCTCGGCCTTGGCGTAGCCCTCGGTGCCGGAGGGCGTCAGGCGCCAGGCGTTCAGCAGCGTGCCGAGAGACTTCAGCGGCGCGTCGCCGATCTCTCCGATCACGCGCGGCGGCAGGTGCAGCGCCGCGAGCGCCTGGGCGAGCCGCTGCGGCAGCAGGTCGGCGAGGATGGTCCGGGCTTCCGCCTTCGGCCGCGTGCGCTTGGCGGCAAGCAGGTCCGCCGCCGCGTCGCGTCCCGGCAAAGCGTCGATGGTGATCGCCGCGCCATCCCGCCAATAGGAGGAGACCTGCAGGATCGCGGGGCCGGACAGGCCGCGATGGGTGAAGAGCATCGCCTCCGGAAAGCGCGCCTTGCCGCAGCGCGCGATCACCGGCAGCGCCACGCCGGCCAGCGGGCGCATCAGGTCGAGGCCGGCATCCGCGAAGGTCAGCGGCACGAGGCCGGGCCGGGGTTCGACCAGCGGCAAGCCGAAGCGGCGGGCAAGGTCGTGGGCGAAGCCGGTCGCGCCCATCTTCGGGATGGACAGGCCACCCGTCGCCAGCACCAGGCTGTCGGCCGTGAAGGCGCCGTGGTCGGTGGCGATGGCGAAGCGGTCGCTGCGCGTGACCCCGGTGATGCGGTGGCCGACCCGAAGATCGACGCCCGCGGCGCGGCATTCCTCCAGCAGCATCGCGACGACCTGTCGCGCCGAGCCGTCGCAGAACAATTGCCCCAGCGTCTTTTCGTGGAAGGCGATGCGATGCTTCGCCACCAGCGCGATGACGTCGTGCTGCGTGCAGCGCGCGAGTGCCGAGCGCGCGAAATGCGGGTTGGCGGAGAGGAAGCGTTCCGGCACGCAGCCGAGATTGGTGAAGTTGCAGCGCCCGCCGCCGGAGATGAGGATCTTCTTGCCGGGTTCGTCGGCATGGTCGAGCAGCAGCACGCGCCGCCCGCGCTGGCCGGCGCGCATGGCGGCGAACATCCCCGCCGCGCCGGCGCCGAGGACGACGACGTCGAAATGGCTCACGCGGCGGCCGCCAGTCCCGCCATGTCGCGTCCGACCGCCTCGGCGACGCGGATGCCGTCCACGGCCGCCGAGAAGATCCCGCCCGCATAGCCCGCGCCTTCGCCGGCGGGGAACAGGCCGCGCGTGTTGACGGATTGGCAGTCGGCGCCGCGGCGGATGCGGATGGGCGAGGAGGTGCGCGTCTCCACGCCCGTCATCACCGCGTCCGCCATGTCGTAGCCGCGGATCTGGCGGCCGAAGGCGGGCAGGGCCTCGCGGATCGCGGCCACGACGAAGTCGGGCAGGCAGAGCGCGAGGTCGGTCGGCGTGACGCCCGGCTTGTAGGACGGGATGACCGAGCCGAGCGCGGTCGAGGGCCGTCCGGCGAGGAAGTCCCCCAGCAGCTGCGCCGGAGCGCGGTAGTCGCCGCCGCCGGCGGCGAAGGCGCGGTCCTCCCAGTGCCGCTGGAAGGCGATGCCGGCCAGCGGATGGCCCGGATAGTCCTGCTCCGGCGTGATGCCGACAACGATGCCGGAATTGGCGTTCCGCTCGGCGCGCGAATACTGGCTCATGCCGTTGGTGACGACGCGGCCGGGCTCGGAGGTGGCGGCGACCACCGTGCCGCCGGGGCACATGCAGAAGGAATAGACGCTGCGGCCGTTGCCGCAGTGATGCACCAGTTTGTAGTCCGCCGCGCCGAGGATCGGGTGCTTCGCGCAATCCCCGAAGCGCGCCTGGTCGATGATGGATTGCGGATGCTCGATGCGGACGCCGATGGAGAAGGGCTTCGCTTCGACGAAGACGCCGCGGTCGTGCAGCATCCCGAAGGTGTCGCGCGCCGAATGGCCGATGGCGAGGACGACGTGGCCGGTCTCGATGGTCCCGCCGGCCTCGGTCATCACGCCGCGGACGCGGCGCTGGCCGTCGCGGCCGGCGTCGATCAGGACATCCGTGACCCTGGTGCCGAAGCGGTATTCGCCGCCGAGGCCGATGACCTTCTCGCGCAGCGATTCCACCATCGTCACCAGGCGGAAGGTGCCGATATGGGGCTTGGCGACGGTGAGGATCTCCTCCGGCGCGCCGGCCTGCACGAATTCGGCCAGCACCTTGCGCGACACCGCCTCCGGCGCCTTGATGCCGGAATAGAGCTTGCCGTCGGAGAAGGTGCCGGCCCCGCCCTCGCCGAACTGCACGTTGCTCTCGGGCGTGAGGACCGATCTGCGCCACAGCGCCCAGGTGTCCTTGGTGCGCTCGCGGACCACCTTGCCGCGCTCGAGGATGATCGGCCGGAAGCCCATCTCGGCCAGGATCAGCGCCGCGAGCAGCCCGCAGGGGCCGGTGCCGATGACGACCGGGCGCTTCCAGCCGGCGGCGGGCGCCCGGGCGACGTGGCGATAGGTGGTGTCGGGCGTGGGGACAAGGGTTCGGGACAGCGTCCTGTCCCGCGCCGCGCGGCGGAGCAGGGCGGCTTCGTCGGCGACCTCGATATCGACGGAATAGACCAGGAAGATGTCGGACCGCTTCCGCGCATCCCAGGCGCGGCGGGCGATATGGAGCGCGCGCAGCGCGTCCCCGCGCAGGGACAGGCGCGCGCGCACGGCCGCCTCGATCGCCTCGGGCGGGTGGTCCAGCGGGAGCTTCAGTTCCGTCAGGCGCAGCATGCGCGGGCCTATAGCACGGGTGCCCCTCAGTGCCCCCCGCCGCCGAGGTAGGCGTCCCGGACCTCCGGCATCGCCAGCAGGTCCCGCCCGGTCCCGCGCAGGGTGATCCGCCCGTTGACCAGGACATAGCCCCGGTGGGCGAGGCGCAGCGCCTGGTAGGCGTTCTGCTCGACCAGCAGGACGGTCAGGCCCTCCTTCTCGTTCAGGTTGCGGATCGCCGAGAAGATCTGCCGCACGATCAGGGGCGCGAGGCCGAGGGAGGGTTCGTCCAGCAGCAGCAGGCGCGGCCTCGACATCATCGCGCGCCCGATGGCGAGCATCTGCTGCTCCCCGCCCGAGAGGGTGCCGCCGCGCTGCGCCTGGCGTTCCTCGAGGCGGGGAAACAGGGCGAAGACCTGGCGCAGCAGGGGCGCCGGGTCGTGGCCAGCCACCTGCGCACCCATCAGCAGGTTCTCCATCACCGACATGCGCGGGAAGACGCGCCGGCCCTCCGGCACCTGCGCGATGCCGAGGCGCATGATCTCGTGCGTCGGCAGGCGGGTGATGTCGCGGCCTTCGAAGAGGATGCGGCCCTGGCGCGCGCGCGGGTCGCCGCAGACGGACATCAGCAGGGTGGACTTCCCGGCGCCGTTGGCACCGACCAGGGTCACGATCTCGCCCCGGACGACCTCGATGGAGACCTCCCGCAGCGCCTGGATGGCGCCGTAGGAGGTGGAGACGGATTCGATCGAGAGCATCGCGCCGCTCATGCCTCCTCGCCTTCCCCGAGATAGGCGGCGATGACCCTGGGGTCGGCGCGCACCTGGGCGGGCGTGCCGTCGGCAATCTTCTGGCCGTGGTCGAGCACCACCACCCGGTCGGAGATGCCCATGACCACGCCCATGTCGTGCTCGATCAGCAGCAGCGAGCAGCCGCCGTCGCGGATGGCGCGCAGCAGCGTCGAGAGCTCGGCGGATTCCCGCGGGTTGAGGCCGGCGGCCGGCTCGTCGAGGCAGAGCAGCACCGGGTCGGTGCACATCGCCCGCGCGATCTCGAGCCGCCGCTGCTGCCCGTAGGGCAGGGCGCCGGCGGGGTCGTCGGCGCGCTCCGTCAGGCCGGTCCTGTCCAGCCAGTGCACCGCCTTGGCGATCGCCTCCTTCTCGGCACGGCGGTAGCCCGGCGCGCCGAGCAGCCCGCCGATGCCGAGGCCGCTCGCGGCCATCAGCGTGTTGTGCTGGGCGACGAGCAGGTTCTCGAGCGCCGTCATGCCGGGAAACAGGCGGATGTTCTGGAAGGTGCGCGCGACCCCGGCGCGCGCGATGAGGTGGCCGGCGAGGTGCTGCAGTTCCACCGGCGCGCCGTCCCGATGGAGGCGGAGCGTGCCCTCGGTGGGGCGGTAGAAGCCGGTGATGCAGTTGAACATCGTCGTCTTCCCGGCGCCGTTCGGGCCGATGATGGCGGTGATGTCCCCGCGCATGGCGGTGAAGGAGACGGTGTCGACGGCCGTCAGGCCGCCGAAGCGCATGGACAGGGTCTCGGCCTCGAGGATCGGCTGCGCCATGGTTCAGCCGTGCCCCTCGGCCACGTGCTCGGCGCCGATGCTGCGCCTTTCGCGCAGCGCGACCGAGGGCGTGCGGTGCCCGACCAGCCCGCGCGGCCGCACCACCATGATGAGGACCATGGCCCCGCCGAAGACGAGCATCCGCCACTCGTCGAGGTCGCGGAAGATCTCGAAGCCGCCGATCATCACCACCGCGGCGATGGCGATGCCGACCTGGCTGCCCATGCCGCCGAGCACGACGATCGCGAGGATGATCGCGCTTTCGATGAAGGTGAAGGATTCCGGGCTGATGAAGCCCTGGCGGGTGGCGAAGAAGGAGCCCGCGAAGCCCGCGAACATCGCGCCCAGCGCGAAGGCCGTGAGCTTCGTCGCGGTGATGTTGATGCCGAGGGCGCGGCAGGCGATCTCGTCCTCCCGCAGGGCTTCCCAGGCGCGGCCCAGGGGCTGGCGGCGCAGCCGGATGCTGACCCAGTTGGTCAGCATCGCGAGCGCGAGGATCAGGTAGTAGAGGAAGATCACGCGATGGACCGGCGAGGGCTCGATCCCGAAGAAGCCGGCGAAGGTGTCCGGTTCGCCCGACATGGAGAAGCCGAGGCCGAAGAAGGTCGGGCGCGGGATGCCGCTGATCCCGTTGGGCCCGTTGGTCAGGCTGACCCAGTTGGTCAGCACGATGCGGATGATCTCGCCGAAGGCGAGCGTGACGATGGCGAGGTAGTCCCCGCGCAGCCGCAGCACAGGGAAGCCGAGCAGCACGCCCCAGAACGCGGCGAGGATCCCGGCGAGCGGCAGGCAGATCCAGAAGGAGAGGCCGAAGGTCGTGGCCAGCAGCGCATAGGAATAGGCGCCGACCGCATAGAAGGCGACATAGCCGAGGTCGAGCAGCCCGGCGAGCCCGACCACGATGTTCAGCCCCCAGCCGAGCATGACGTAGGTCAGCACCAGGATGCCGAGGTCGAGCTCATAGCGCCCGGTGCCGGGGATGAAGGGCAGCGCGACGGCGAGCGCGAGCAGCACGGGCGCGACGAGGCGCCCGGCCCTGTGCATGGCGGCCGTCCGCGCTGCGGAAGGCGGCTTCGATGCCCCGCGGGTCGCGCGCCAGGCGAGCATGACGAGCCGCCCGGCGAAGCAGAGGGCGACGAGGATCGCCACGTCGCCCCAGCGCTGGCGCAGGAAGAGCTGGCCGGCATTGGAGACGTCGGTGCGCAGCCCGACGATGGGAACGAAGAGGCCGGCGGCGACGAGGGCGGTCAGCCCCGCATCCTTCAGCGCGGCGAGAAGGGCGTTCGGCTCGGTGGCCGGGGCGGCGGCCGCGCTCATACCTTTTCGACCTCCGCCCGGCCGAGCAGGCCGGTCGGCATGAAGATCAGGGTGATGGCGAGGATCGAGAAGGCCGCGACATCCTTGTACTGGACCGAGAAATAGGCCGACCAGAAGGTCTCGATCAGCCCGATCAGCAGCCCGCCCAGCACCGCGCCGGGCAGCGAGCCGATGCCGCCGAGCACCGCGGCGGTGAAGGCCTTCACGCCGACGATGAAGCCCATGAAGAAGTCCGCGACGCCGTAGCGCAGCAGGTAGAGCGTCGCCGCCACGGCGGCGAGGGAGGCGCCGATCACGAAGGTCAGGCTGATGGTGCGGTCGGTGTCGATGCCGAGGAGCGAGGCCATCCTGCGGTCCTGCTCGCAGGCCCGCATGGCGCGCCCGAGGGGCGTTCGGGTGACCAGCCAGGTGAAGATGACGAGCACCGCGAGCGTCACCGCGATGATCAGCATCTGCATGTAGGAGAACTGGACGGCGAAGGAATCGAGATCGAGCACGGTGATGCCGCCGGGCAGCAGCGGCTCGATCGGCTTGGGCCGCGCCCCCTGGGCGACCTGCACGTAGTTCTGCAGCACGATCGACATGCCGATGGCGCTGATCAGCGGCGCCAGGCGGAAGGAGCCGCGCAGGGGCCGGTAGGCCACACGTTCGACCGTCCAGCCGTAGAGGGCGGTGACGGCCATCGAGGCCAGCAGAACGATCAGGATGGCGGCGGGCCCGTCATGATGCCGCCCGACACGAGCATGACGACGGAGATCAATGCCACGAAGGCACCGATCATGAAGATGTCGCCATGGGCGAAGTTGATCATGCCGATGATGCCGTAGACCATCGTGTATCCGACGGCGATCAGGCCATAGATCATCCCGAGGCTGATGCCGTTGATCAGCTGCTGCAGCGCGTAGGCCACGTGTCCCCCACCCCTGATCTCCCTGGGGCGAGGCTAGAGCAATATCGGGGCCGGGGGTAAGGTTCCGGCAACCGCGGCTGCGCAAGGCGCCCCGGCGGGTTGCGCCGCTCGTGTCGCGCGGGCCTGCGGTCCCGGCCGGGCAGGCGTCAGGGCCCGACCTTCAGGATGGCGGGTCCTGCGGCGGGCCGGAATGCGGCAACGCGCGCCGCGCAGCGCGCCGCAGCAGCCAGCCCGCGGGGCCGCGCGCCTCCAGGATGGCCTTCTCGAGGCTGCGCAGCCTGCCTTCCGCCTTGTTCCGGGCGAGCGACGCGTCGAACGCCTGCCCGCGTGCGATCTGCGCCGCTTCCAGCAGCGATTCGATCTTCCGGGCCGCGTAGGCCTCGGTGCCTCGCTCCTCGATCTCCTTCAGCCGCGCCTGCGCGTCGGCCAATGCCGCGGCGAGGCGCGCGATCTCGGCATCCTTCTCCTCGACCTGCGCCGAAGGCCGGGCGGCGGCCTTTGCGCTGCGCGGCTTCATGCCGCCGCGTGCCTGGCCCGAGCGGCGCTTGCGACCTGCCATGGCGGCCATCTCAGGCCCGCCGGTCCGCCGCGGCGGGCGTCATGTAGCGGCGATGCGTGATGCATGCGCGCAGGGCTGGCGTCGTGCTCATCGGCTCCTCCCGATTCGAGGATCTGCTCCGACGCTGGAACTCCGGGGCGCGCGGAGCCAATGCCTTCTTCGTGAGCCTTCGCGCCGCGAGGGCGCCTGCACCCGGCGGATGAGTCCGTTCCATCGGCAGCGTCCGTCCCGCATGGCGCGCGTGTGGGACGACATGCATCAACAGGGTCGGAGATCGGATGGCTGGGATCGCGTGTGGAGAATCGGCGGCGTTGGGCGGAGCGGGACCGCACAGGCGCGGCGGCTTGGCGGGCGGTATCGCGTGGGTGGGAATGGTGCCCAGGGGCGGAATCGAACCACCGACACTGCGATTTTCAGTCGCATGCTCTACCAACTGAGCTACCTGGGCCCATGAGGTTCCCGTGGGAACCCGGCGAGGCGGCGGGACATAGCGGAGGGCGCGCCGCCTGTCCAGCCGGGTTCAGCCGGGCTCCTCGTCGCGGCCTTGCGCATCCTCGTCGCCGCCGGGGATGGCGTAGCCGCCGGACAGCCAGCGTCCGAGGTCCACCTGCGCGCAACGCGCCGAGCAGAAGGGCCGTGTCGCCTCGTTCGCGCGGCGGCCGCAGACGGGGCAGCGGGGCAGGGGGCGGGGCTTCGGCTCAGGGGCCATCGCGGTCCTCCTCGACGATCGGGTTCGCCATGGCGGGGTCGGGCAGGAGGCGCAGCGGACCGGCGCAGGCCGCGGCGGCTTCCTCCAGCGCCGCAGGGCACGCCCGCAGCGCCGCCAGCACGACCGGTGCCGCACGCAGCGCGAATCGGGTGCCGGGCCGCGCGGCGGCTTCGCGTGCGGCGACCCGCAGCGCCGCCAGTCCGCGCGTGAGCGGTGAGGGCGGCCAGCCCAGCACCTCGTGCAGCGGCGGATGGATGCGGTCGCGCACGATCTCGGCAAGGCCCAGATGCGTGAAGCCCAGCAGCCGCGCGTGGCGATCCGGCGCCAGGGCCTCGCGCAGCGGCTCGGAGAGCGCGGCGCGGCGCTTCGGCGAGAGCCCGGCGAAATCGACCAGGATCGCGCCGGCCAGGTTGCGCAGCCGGATCTGGCGCGCGAGCGCGGGCAGCGCGGCACGGTTCAGCGCCGCGACGGCATTCGCGCCGCGCGCGCCGGCGGCGCTGCCCGCATCCATGTCGATCGCCGTCAGCGCGGGCGTGGGATGGATGAGCAGGCGGCCGCCATGGGGCAGCGCCGCTTCGGGGCCGGCGAGGGTTTCGAAGGCGCCTTCCAGCGCATCGTCGAAGGCCGGCCGGGCCAGCAGGTGCAGGCGCTCGCCGAGGACCGGCCGCAGGCGGGCGGCCAGTGCCGCGCTGTCCACCTGGACCTCGGCGCGCGGGAACCGTCCGGCCAGGCGTTCGGCCGCCATCGGCCCACGGGCGATCAGGACCGGCGCGCCGGGCGGCGCGGCGGCGATGCGCGCGGCCTCCACCCGCGTGATCCGCGCCGAGACGCGCAGCCCCTTGCCGCCCTGGGCGGCGCGGGTGACGCGCAACGGCAGGATCATCCCCTCGTTCACCGCCTGCGCGATGGGGCGGCGATCCTCGCTCGCCTCGGATTCCGGCAGGAAGCCGGTCTCGCCATCCGCCAGCGCCACGAAGGCGCCCGCCATGGCCGGCGCGATCGCGGCGACGCGGCCGCGATGCAGGTCGCCGACGCCGTCCGGGCGCCCGGGACGCTCGATCCAGGCTTCGATCGGTTCGCCGTTCTCGAGCAGCGCCGTCCGCACCTCGCCCGGCGAGGCGGAAACGAGGATCGTCGCGCCGCGCGGCGCCGGGGCGTCTAGGGGCGCAGCCATCCGATGCCGCGCAGCAACTGCGCCGTCTCGAACAGCGGCAGGCCGACCACGTTGGAATGGCTGCCGGAGAGGAAGCGGATATAGGCCTCGGCGCGGCCCTGTATGGCGTAGCCGCCGGCCTTGCCCCGCCATTCGCCGCCGGCGAGGTAGTCCGCCACCTGCTGTTCGGTCAGGCGCTGGAAGGTGACGGCGCTTTCGGCCAGGCGCTTCAGGCGCCGGCCATCCGGCAGCGCGAGCACGACCGCGGTCATGACGCGATGCCGCCGGCCCGAGAGGAGATCAAGGCATTCGCGCGCCTGCGCCTCGGTCTCGGCCTTGGGCAGGATGCGGCGGCCGACGCCGACGACGGTATCGGCGGCCAGCACGATGCCGGCCGGCGCCTGCGCCGCCGCGGCCTCGGCCTTGGCGAGCGCGAGCCGCGCCGCGTGGGGGCGCGGGATCTCGCCCTGGTAGGGTGTCTCGTCGATGTCGGTGGCGATCACCCGGTCCGGCACGATGCCAAGGCGGGCGAGCAGGTCCAGGCGCCGCAGGCTGGCGCTCGCCAGCACCAGCGGCGGGCGCGACTCCGGCACGGTGCGGATTACTTGGGGCGGCCCGGGCGCATGCCGGTTACTTGAATCGAAACGTGATGCGGCCCTTGGTGAGATCGTAGGGCGTCATCTCGACGTTCACGCGGTCGCCGGCCAGCACGCGGATGCGGTTCTTGCGCATCTTCCCGGAGGTATGCGCCAGGACCATGTGGTCGTTGTCCAGCTTCACGCGGAACATGGCGTTGGGGAGAAGTTCAACGACCTGGCCGCTGAACTCGATCATGTCTTCCTTAGACATCGGGCCTCGTATCTTGGGCGCTGCGCGCGCGAGATGGTTCGCGGCGCATGGCGTCGCGCGAAATCGGGCGGAAAATGGTCCTCGGCGCCGCGCGGGTCAAGCGCGGCGTCGCGTCATCCCCCAAGGCGCAGGGCCACGCTGCGCGCATGGGCGGTCAGGCCCTCGGCCTCGCCGAGCACCACGGCGGCCGGACCGACCGCTGCCAGGGCGGCCTCGTCCGCCTCCACCCAGGTGGTGCGCTTGAGGAAGTCGAACACCGACAGGCCCGAGGCGAAGCGCGCCGTGCGGCCCGTGGGCAGGACGTGGTTCGGCCCCGCGACATAGTCGCCCACCGCCTCCGGGCAGAACCGGCCGAGGAAGGCCGCGCCGGCATGGCGCACCTGCGCGAGCAGGGCGCGCGGATCCGCCACCATGAGTTGCAGGTGCTCCGGCGCCAGGCGGTTGGTCAGCTCCGCTGCCTCCGCGAGGTCCCGCACCAGGATCACCGCGCCATGGCGGCGCCAGGATTCGCCGGCGATGGCCGCGCGGGGGAGGTGCCGCAGCTCGTCCTCGACCGCCAGCGACACCGCCCCGGCGAAGGCGGCGTCCGGCGTGATGAGGATCGACTGCGCGCTCTCGTCGTGCTCGGCCTGGGCCAGCAGGTCGACCGCGACGTGGCGCGGATCGTTGGCGGCATCGGCGATGACCACGACCTCGGAGGGGCCGGCGATGGAATCGATGCCCACCCGCCCGAAGACCTGGCGCTTGGCCTCGGCGACATAGGCATTGCCCGGCCCGCAGACGCGATCGACCGGCGCGACGGAAGCCGTGCCCCAGGCCATCGCGGCGATCGCCTGCGCACCGCCGATGCGGAAGATCTCTGTGACCCCGGCGCGCTTCGCGGCGGCGAGGACCAGCGGGTTCATCTCGCCGGCCGGCGTCGGCACGCACATCGCGATGCGCGGCACGCCGGCGGCCCGGGCCGGGATGGCGTTCATCAGCACCGAGGAGGGATAGGCCGCCTTGCCCCCGGGGACGTAGATGCCGACCGCATCGATCGCGCCCCAGCGCATGCCGAGCGTGAGGCCGGCGGCGTCCTTCATCTCGAGGTCGCGCGGCAGCTGCGCGCGGTGGAAGGCCTCGATCCGCCCGGCGGCGAGGTTCAGCGCGGCGCGGCGCTCGGCGTCGATGCGCGCGTCGGCGGCTTCGATCTCGCCGGCCGTCACGCGCAGCGCGGCGGCATTTGCGGGCGCCCAGCCGTCGAAGCGGGCGGTGAGGTCGATCAGCGCGGCATCGCCGCGGGCACGGACGTCGGCGATGATGCCGGCGACGGCGCCATCGACGCGGGCAGTGGTGTCGCGGGCTTCATCCAGCAGGGCGGCGAAGGCCGCGGGGAAGTCCGGGGATGTGGTGTCGAGGCGCTTCATGGCGGCAGAAGGCCGGGGGGAGCGAACTCCCCCCGATCCCCCCTCCTTCTCTGGATACCTGGGGACTGACCGTGGCGGGCGGCGCCACGGGACAAGGAAGGGAGGGGGTTCGGGGGAGGTTCACCCTCCGCCGACCTTTCCTTCCACCTCATCGCGCGTCCCGTTCGGCCAGCGCGGCGCGGAACCGCGCGATCCAGGCCCCGATCGCCTCCGGCCGGGTCTTCAGGGCCGTCCGGTTCACGATCAGCCGGGAGGTGACGTTGGCGATCACTTCCGTCTCCCGCAGCCCGTTGGCCTTCAGCGTCGATCCGGTCTGCACCAGGTCCACGATGAGCTTCGCGAGGCCCATGGAGGGCGCGAGCTCCATCGCGCCGTTCAGGTGCACGATCTCGGCCTGGACGCCGCGGGCGGCGTAGTGGCGCCGGGCGATGTTCGGATACTTGGTCGCGACTGTGATGCGCGACCACCGGCTCGGATCGTCGGGCGCCGCCGTGACCGGCTCGGCCACCGAGACGCGGCAGCGCCCGATGCCGAGGTCGAGCGGCGCGTAGATCTCCGGGTAGTCGAATTCCATCAGCACGTCGGCGCCGCAGATGCCGATCTGCGCCGCGCCGTGGGCGACGAAGGTCGCGACGTCGAAGGACCGGACGCGGATCACGTCCAGCGCCGGGTCCTCGGTCGGGAAGCGGAGGCGGCGGCTGCTCTCGTCGGCATAGTCTGCGGCGGGGACGATGCCGGCGCGGGCGAGGACGGGGCCGACCTCGGACAGGATCCGGCCCTTCGGCAGCGCCAGCACGATCGGGCCGGCATCCTCGGGCGTCGCGGGGGTGAGCGGGGTGGGGATCGGATGGTCCATGGCGGAGGCTACACCAGAGGGCCCGGAGTCGGGGTCATCGCAAAGCCGTTTCAGCCCGGTAGCCGTTTGATGTCGGCACCGACGGCGGCGAGCTTCGCCTCGACCCGCTCATAGCCGCGGTCGAGGTGATAGACGCGGTTGACGATGGTCTCGCCCTCGGCGGCGAGGCCGGCGAGGATCAGCGAGACCGAGGCCCGCAGGTCGGTCGCCATGACCGGCGCGCCGGAAAGCCGCGACACTCCGCGCACGATCGCCGAGGCCCCGTGGAAATTGATGCGCGCGCCCATGCGGGAGAGTTCCGGCACGTGCATGAAGCGGTTCTCGAAGATCGTCTCGGTGATCATCGAGGCGCCCTCGGCCACGCACATCAGCGCCATGAACTGCGCCTGCATGTCGGTGGCGAAACCCGGGAAGGGCTCGGTCATCACGTCCGTGCCGCGCAGGCCGTTGAGGCGGGAGACCTTGAGGCCGCCATCGGCCTCGGCCACGTCCACCCCGGCCTCGCGCAGGATGCGCACGACGGCGCCGAGGTGTTCGAGCCGCGCGCCGCCGAGCAGCACCGAGCCGCCGGTGATCGCCGCGGCGCAGGCATAGGTCCCGGCCTCGATGCGGTCGGGGATGATGGGATGGGTCGCGGCGCCGAGCATCGGCACGCCCTCGACCAGCAGGCGGCCGGTGCCGAGGCCCTCGATCCGCGCGCCCATGCGCATCAGGCAGGCGGCGAGGTCGGTGATCTCCGGCTCCCGCGCCGCATTGGCGATCTCGGTCGTGCCCTTGGCGAGGGCTGCGGCCATCAGGATGTTCTCGGTCGCGCCCACCGAGACCTGGGGGAAGATGATGCGTGCGCCGGTCAGGCCCTTGGGGGCCGTCGCCTCGATGTAGCCGGAGGTGATCTCGATCTCGGCGCCCATCTGCTCGAGCGCCTTGAGGTGGAGGTCCACCGGCCTGGTGCCGATGGCGCAGCCGCCGGGCAGCGAGACCCGGGCACGCCCGAAGCGCGCGACGAGCGGCCCGAGCACGAGCACCGAGGCGCGCATCTTGCGCACCAGGTCGTAGGGTGCCTCGAGGCTGGTCGCGGCGCCCGAGATGGCGATGGTGCGCGCCTGCTCGTCCCGCGCCACCGTCAGCCCGTGCTGGGTGAGCAGCCCGGACATGGTGGTCACGTCCGCGAGGTCCGGGACGTTCGTCAGCACCAGCGGCCCGTCGGAGAGCAGCGCCGAGGCCATCAGCGGCAGGGCGGCGTTCTTGGCGCCGGAGACGGGGATGGTGCCGGACAGCGCCTTGCCGCCGCGGATTCGGATGCGGTCCATGCGTTACAGCCTCGGCAGCGCGACGCCGCGCTGGCCCATGTACTTGCCCTGGCGGTCCGCGTAGCTGACCTCCGGCGCACCCTCCCCCTTGAGGAAGAGGAACTGGCAGACGCCTTCGTTGGCGTAGACCTTGGCGGGCAGGGGGGTGGTGTTGCTGATCTCGATCGTGACCTGGCCTTCCCATTCGGGTTCGAGCGGCGTGACGTTCACGATCAGCCCGCAGCGGGCATAGGTGGACTTGCCGAGGCAGATCACCAGCACGTCGCGCGGGATGCGGAAATATTCGACCGTATGGGTCAGGACGAAGGAATTGGGCGGGATGATGCAGACGGGGCCCTGGCGGGTGACGAAGCCGGATTCGCTGAACTGCTTCGGGTCCACCACCGCGTTGTCGACGTTGGTGAAGATCTTGAACTCGTCCGCCGCGCGCGCGTCGTAGCCGTAGGAGGACAGGCCGAAGGAGATGACGCCTTCGCGCCGCTGGGCCTCGACGAAGGGCTCGATCATGCCGTGATCGGCCGCCATGCGGCGGATCCAGCTGTCGGGCATGATGGGCATGGTGTCGGCCGGCCTCGGCGTTGCGGGCGGGCGGGCGGGGCCGGGCGGGGTTGGACGGCCCCGGGCGCCCCGGGGCGGCTCGATTAGCCCATGGGCTTGGGCGGGGCAACCTTGGGGGGGCTGGCGGGAGCCTCGGTCGTCGCGGCGCTGCCGCGCGCCCGGGCCTGGGCCTTGCGGCGCTTGAGGTTTTCCCTGAGCGCGGCGGCGAGGCGGGCGGCACGATCCTCGCCGGCGGGCGGCTTCCGGGGCGGTTCGGTCATGGAACCGGAAGGTGGCGGGGGAGGGCCCGGGCGGCAAGGGCTGCGATGGAGCGCATGGCGGGGTTGCGCGGCGGCGGCCATCCGCTTAGAGAGTGCGCCCGCCAGACGGTGCCGGCGCTGCTGTAGCTCAGTGGTAGAGCACTCCCTTGGTAAGGGAGAGGTCGACAGTTCAATCCTGTCCAGCAGCACCACCAACCCCCGCGATCATCCATTCGCCCCGGCCACCCCCGGCCGAACCGCCTCCAGGGCGGCCGCCTCACCACCAGCCGAAGCCGAATCCTGCGAGATAGCCGCCGAGCACGATGGTGATGGCCCCGAGGGCGAAATAGCTGCCTGGGGAGCTGAACCCCGACAGCATCCTGCGGATCGCCGCATCGGGCAGCAGCAGGTAGATCGACGCCTCGACGATCGCGAGCCACCCGATCAGGCTGATGATCGCCGCCGGCAGGGGTGACCAGACATTGTGGCCGATCACGAGGCTCAGCGCGGCGAACAGCTCGAATATCGCGATGGCCATCCGTGTCATGCGCTGTTCGGCCAGATCGGCGAACACCGCGACGTAGTAATGGCGTCTGACCAGCAGCGCGGCGCCGAAGATCAGGCAGCCAAGACCAAGGACCTTGGCGAGGAAGAAGGTCAGTTCCGTGGGCATTCCGCACCCTTCCGCAATGGTCCCGGCCGGTCGTTGCAGGGACGTGGGCAGGTCGCCCGGCCCCCGCAAGGGCTGTTGTCGGTCCTGTGACGCTTACGCTCCGCGGAATACCGGCGCCCGCTTCTCCCGGAACGCCGCCAGCCCTTCCCGGATGTCCGCGCTTTCCTTGCACGCCCTGGCCCGCGCCTCGCACGCCGCGACATCCAGGCGGCCGTGCCCGATCTCGTTCAGTGCCTGCTTCATGCCCTGCACCGCCATCGGCGCCATGGCCGCGAGCGTCGTGGCGAGCCCATCCACGGCCGGGTCCAGCGCCTCGGGCGCCACGAGATGCGTCAGGTAGCCGATCCGCAGCAGTTCCTCGGCGCCGAGCTTCTCCGCCGTCAGGAACAGCCGCTTCGCGGTGTTGAGGCCGAGACGCGAGACGTAGCGCCGCAACCCGCCGGGATAATAGTGCACCCCGAGCCGCCCGGCCGGCATGAACATCTCCATCCCCGTCACGCCCACGCGGAAATCCGCGGTCAGCGCGAGGTCGGTCGAGCCGCCATAGACCCCGCCCTGCAGCCGGCAGATGCTCGGCACGCGGATCGCCTCGAAGCGGTCGACCATGGCGTCGAAGCCTGGTGCGCGGGCGGTCGCCTCGCGATCCTCCGCGAAGCCGCCCAGGTGGAAGCCGGCGCTGAAGGCGGGCCCGCTTGCGGCGATCACCAGCACGCGCAGCGCCGGGTTCGCGTCCACCGTGTCGAAATGCTCCATCAGCCGGATGATGTCGCCCGGCTCGATGCGGTTGCGGTGGCGGGCGCGGTGCAGGCGGATGGTGGCGCGAACCCCCTCGATCTCGAGGCTCGGCGGGTCCAGGCGGGTGTCTTCGGTCATGGCGTTCCTCTCTCGGACGCCATGCTCCCCGAAAGACGCCGGCTTCACCAGCCGCACAGGCGCCGCCCCGTCATGTTGTGCGCGAGGATCGCGCGCGCCGTGGCCTCCTCCAGCCGGTCCCCGGCCGAGACGAGGATCGGCCGCCACGGCCCGCAGGCGTCACCGCCGCTGCCAGTCCCGGCGCAGCCGGCCAGCAGCATCGCCAGACCGATCCAGGTCGCGTTCCACCGCATCGCGTATCTCCCGCGCGCGCGCCGCGCGCCTCAGCGTTTCGGTCTCCGCCGCGGCGCGCCCGTCGCGCCGCCCGGCGGCATAGGCGGCGAGCAGCGC